>JANNFC010000704.1:0-6188 GCA_031379405.1 Betaproteobacteria bacterium
TGACCGTCGATTCTCTCCTTGTCCCAGTAGGCGGTGTTCTTGGCGAAACTGCTGGAGTTGCCTTGTATGAAGTCGTATAGAACGAAGGGGCCAGTCCCATTCACGTTTTTCCAATTGCCGGCGCCAGCGTCCGCCACTTCCTTCGGCATGATCCCACTGTAGATTCCCCAGCCGAATCGATAGTCCCATTCGGCGTTGTATTCCTTGAACTGGAACACGACGGTGTAGTTGTCCTTGGCTTCAACCTTCTCGATGTGATCGAAATAGTCCGGGATTTTCTTCGGACTATTAGCCTGCCGGTAGTAGCTGAACACTACGTCCGCGGCGCCAACCTCTCGCGTTGACATGACCCCTGGCTTGGCGGGAAACATGACGCCCCTGCGTAGTTTCACTTCTACGCGAAGTGGGTTGTCTTTAAGTTGCCAGGTTTCTGCCAACTCGCCGCGTATTGCGTCCGGGGGTAGCCATCCATCGGAGGTAAAGGCATAGGGCCCGCCGTGGTGTTTGGCCTTGGATAAGTCGGCGGCAAACAGTTGCTCGTAGACTTGGCCAGTGTCGAAGGCTTGCTTCCAGTTCCAGTCTGCAAGGTCCCAAGAAAGAACCGAGAGCGTGACGTAAACCGTTCCAATCTCAAGAGTCCCTCCATACTGTGGCTTGGCGGTTTGCGAAGATGCCGTCCTGCCGCCGAAGGCGAGTATTGATCCGAATATCAGTACCACCAGTTTCTTGGTCAGATTTGCTCTGTTCACAACCCCCCCATTCAGCTGAACAAACTCAGGTTGATCCTCGCATGCGCGGATCCAGGACATCACGCAGGGCATCGCCAAACATGTTGATAGCGTACACCACAACGGTGAGGCACAGGCCCGGTGCCAGCGCGAGCCAGGGCCCTTGAAACATGAAAGTGCGCCCGCTGCCCGAGAGCATGCCTCCCCAGGTGGGCGCTGGTGGCGGCACGCCCAGGCCGAGAAAGGATAGACCGGATTCGGCCAGTATGGCGGCCCCTACCCGGGTGGTTAACAGGACAATGATCGGCGGCAGAATATTGGGCAGGATGTGCCGCCAAAGAATTCGCACATTGGATGCGCCGATGGATCTTGCAGCGTGCACGTACATCTGCTCGCGTACCGCTACCACCGCCCCTCGGATAATACGCGAGCCGCTGATGCCGAACAGCAAGCTTAGCGTCAACACGATTTGCGGTATGCCGGGGCCGAATACGGATGCCACCACGATCAGCACGATCAATGCGGGAAACGTCATCCATACATCCACTAGGCGTTGCACGATGAGGTCTATTTTGCCGCCGAAATAACCAGTCACACTGCCGATGAGTACCGAGATAAGTGTTGCCAAAGCGGCAGAGGCGATGGCTACGATCACCGAAGTTTGTGCCCCATACAGGCAGCGGGAAAGCACATCTCGTCCGAGATTGTCTGTGCCGAAGGGAAACGACCAGGAAGGGGGTTTGAGTCGGTTGATGGGATTGATTTCATTCATGCCGTAGGGCGCCAGACTGGAGGCGAAGATTCCCAACAGTACGAATAACGCGACGATTACGCCGCACCAGGCGCCCAAGGGTTTTTCGCGAAACAAGCGCGCGGCGAAATGCCGTTCCCCGGCCATCGCAGTGGGCGAAATGTTCGCTGCGGTTGAGGTCATCAGCGCTGCCTGACTCGCGGATCCAGCGCGCTGTAGCTCAGATCCACCAGCAAGTTGATCAGCATGATACAAACGCCAACTACCAAGAACACGCCGCTGATCGTGGGGTAGTCGCGCTGGTTGACCGCATCCAACAGCAACAGTCCCATGCCAGGAATAACGAATATCTGCTCCAGGATGACCGCCCCGCCGATCAACAAGGGTGCCTGTAGACCGATAAGTGTTATTACTGGGATCAGGGCATTTTTCAGGGCGTGCCGCATCACCACCAATCGTTCGCCCAGTCCTTTGGCCCACGCCGTGCGAATGTAATCCTGGCGCAGGACTTCCAACATCATGGTGCGCGTCATGCGCATGATCACGCCGGCCAGCGCCATGCCCAAGATAAAGCCCGGGATCAGCAACTGGCGCAGGCTGCGTAGTGGATCCTGCGTAAATGGCACGAATTCGACCTCCGGCGACCATCCCCACCAGATGGAAGGAAACACCATCACCATGGTGCCGACCCAGAAGCTTGGCACGGCAAGCATCAGCACGGAAACTGAGCGAGCGGCGTAGTCGCCGGCGGTATCCTGGCGGATGGCGGAATAGACGCCGGTGGGAATCGCCAACAGCACGGCGAAAAACATTGCGATGAATCCCAGTTCGAAGGTGATAGGCAAGCGAGCGAGCAACTGGTCGGAGACGGGAGTGCCCTGCCAGAGCGAGCGGCCCCAATCGCCATGCAGAACAATACCTCCGATCCAGCGCAGATATTGGTCCCAGATGGGGCGATGCAACCCGAGTTCCTGTATTAACTGATCGCGGCTTAATCGGCTGGCACTGACGTCATTCTGACTCAACATCAAGTCGATGACATTGCCTGGGATCAATCGGACGGTTCCGAATACAATGATACTGGCCAGCACCAAAGTCGGAATGAACGCAAGCAGGCGACGCAGAATATAGTTCTGCACGAGCTTTCTCCCCCTGAACCTGGATGAGTTGGGTTTATGCGTTGTACATTATCACTTGTGGCAATGTTCGAACAAGAGGAGCAATCGATATGGGACAGAAGCGCGGTTTTTTATGGATCGCTCTGACGTTTATTGCGCTTATTGTGTGTACTGCCCCGGTCGCAGCGGAAAGGAAATACGGCCCTGGAGTGACCGATAGCGAGATCAAAATTGGCCAGACCTATCCCTACAGTGGCCCTATATCGGCCTACGCCACCATTGCCCGAACCCAACTCGCGTACTTCGCAAAGCTCAACGCCGAGGGCGGCGTCAATGGGCGCAAGATCAACCTAATCAGTCTCGACGATGCGTTCACCCCACCCAAGACCGTCGAACAAACGCGCAAACTCATTGAGGGCGAAGAGGTCCTCATGCTGTTTCAATCCCTGGGTACGCCGACTGTCACCGCCATTCAGAAGTACGTCAACGCCAAGAAGGTGCCCACCATCTTCATCGCCTCCGGCGCCACGCGCTGGGGTGACTATAAAGGATCGCCTTGGACCATGGGATGGCAGCCGACTTATCACTTGGAAATGGGCTTGTTCGCCAAACACATCATGCGCACCTTGCCCAATGCGAAGGTCGGCGTACTGTACTTGAACAACGATGCGGGAAAGGACTTTCTCGAAGGTGTGCGGTCGGGGTTCGGCGATCAGTCGAAGAAACTCATCGTGTCCGAAATCGCCGTGGAGGTGACCGATCCCACCGTTGATTCGCAGATCATCGCCATGAAGAGTTCGGGGGCCGACGTGGTGCTCAATACCTTGTCACCGAAAGCGGCGGCGCAGACCATTCGCAAGATTCATGATATGGGCTGGCGGCCGCTACACCTGATCAGCAGTATTTCAAGCTCGGTGTCCTCGGTGTTACAACCGGCCGGGCTCGATAAATCGGTCGGAGTGATCTCGCTGCAGTACATGAAAGACGTCAGCGATCCGCAATGGACTAACGATCCCGCGGTGCTCGAATATCGCAACTTCATGAGGAAGTATTACCCGGAAGGCGATCCGGGAGACTACTTCAACCTCTACGGCTACAGTACCGCTCAGACCATGGTTCAAGTCTTTCGGCAGTGCCGAGACGATTTGACGCGAGAGAACGTGATGCGGCAGGCGGCGAACCTCAAGAACCTGGAGCTGCCGCTGCTTTTGCCCGGCATCAAAATCAATACGAGTCCAATGGATTTCTACCCGATCAAGCAAATGCAGATGATCCGCTTCGATGGCAATCGATGGGTGCGGTTCGGTGATGTGATGCGCAATTGATGGCGAAATTCGCGATCGCACGGCTGATACGTCAAAGAGCACGTAGGGCGCGCTTGCGTAGCATGCATCATTTCCTCAACATGGGCTCCAATTCTTTCCACACGGTCTCAGCCATCGGTGCTTGCGCCTGCGCGCCGGGATGAACACCATCGGCCTGAAACATCTCCCGTCGTTGCGCGAACCCTTCCATCAAAAACGGGACTAAGGGCAGGTTGTGTTGCTTGGCGAGGCGGGCAAAGGTCTGCGCGAAATCCCGAGCGTAGACTGCGCCATAGTTGGGCGGAATGCGCATGCCGATGATCAAGACCCGTGTTCCTTGCTTCTTGCAAGCCTGAATGATCGCCCCAAGATTGGCTTTGAGTTGATCGATGGGGTGACCGCGCAAGCCGTCATTGGCCCCTAGCTCGAGAACTAGAATCGTGGGTTGATGTTGCGCAAGAACGCGGGCGAGGCGGTTCCTGCCACCGAGGCTGGTTTCCCCGCTTATGCTGGCGTTGACGACGCGGTGAGGGTAACCCTGTTTGGCCATGCGCTGAGCAAGCAAATCCACCCAGCCGGACCCTCGTGAGAGGCCGTATCCTGCCGATAGACTGTCGCCAAAGATCACCACCGTGGGTATCTTTCCCAGGGCGCAGGCGTGGCTTAGCACGAGAATGCAGAAGACAACGAATTTTCTTGATAAGGGCATCATGCAGAAGATTGTGCAGGCCGAGGGCCTGACGAAGCAAGTGCAGACCAGTCGCGGCCAGCTCACCATACTCGACAACGTCAGTCTTGATGTCACCGCACGCGAAGCCATTTCCATCGTTGGCGCCTCCGGATCTGGAAAGACCACCTTGTTGGGATTGTTGGCCGGATTGGACACGCCCACCACGGGAAAAGTCGTGCTGGTCGGGCAGGATATTGGGGCACTGGATGAAGATGGCCGTGCGCGCTTGAGACGCCAGCAGGTGGGGTTTGTGTTTCAGAGCTTTCAACTGTTGCCGGGTATGACTGCGTTGGAAAACGTGATGCTTCCTTTGGAGCTGGCCAACGGATCTGGTGCCCGCGAGGCTGCAAAGCGATTGCTCGACCGTGTCGGGCTCACCGATCGTGCGCATCACTATCCGCGTCAGTTATCCGGTGGCGAACAACAGCGAGTGGCGCTGGCGCGCGCCTTCGCCGGGCCGCCAAAGCTGTTGTTCGCGGACGAGCCCACGGGCAATCTGGATTCAGCCACGGGGCACGAGATCATCGAACTCATGTTCGAGTTGAATCGGGAGCAGGGTACGACGCTGCTACTGGTTACGCACGATAGCGAGCTGGCGGCGCGTTGCGACCGGCGCTTGACCCTGGCGGCTGGGCGATTGGTGGGGGAGGGCGAGTGAACGCAAATCTTTTCGCCTTTGCCTTGCGCTTACTCGGCCGTGAATGGCGATCCGGGGAACTGCGCGTTCTGGCACTCGCATTGCTGGTCGCAGTGGGCAGTTTGACGACCGTGGCGTTCTTCTCCGAGCGCGTGCGTTTGGCGTTGACTCAGGAAGCTGCCCAGCTCCTGGGAGCGGATCTGCTGGTGGTGTCCGACCGCCCACTGGATGCCTCCTTGAAGGCGCACGCGCACGCCATGGGTTTGCGAAGCATGAGCGTCGTCCGCTTTCCGAGCATGACTCAGTATGACAAGAGGACTTTGCTAACTGACATCAAAGCCTTCGACGAGAGCTACCCACTCAAGGGCAAACTCACGGTGAAGAGGTGGGCGGATGAACGCCCAAGTCGACCTGATGGCGCGCCCTCCGAGGGCACGGTGTGGGGCGACGAGCGCACGTTGGCACGACTGGGTATCGGCTTGGGTGAGACCGTTACCCTGGGCGAACGCAACTTCACACTGAGCGCGATTCTGGTGGACGACCCCGACACGGCCATCGGGTTCTTGAATCTCGGGCCGCGCATGGTGATGAATTTGCGGGATCTGCCCTCAACCGGACTTATCCAAACGGGCAGCCGAGTGAGCCATCGGCTCGGGGTGGCGGGTGCCAGCACTGTGGTGGAAGCGTTTCGCTTGTACGCGAAAAGCAAGATCGGACCCGGGCAACGGGTGGAGGATGTGCGCGAAGCACGGCCGGAGATCCGTTCCGCTTTGGAGCGTGCGGAGAAATTTCTCGGATTGGCCTCGCTGATGAGCGTGGTCATCGCGGCCGTGGCCATTGCTCTGGCGGCGCGCCGGTATTTGACGCGACACTTGGATAGCTGTGCCGTGATGCGATGCTTCGGCGCGTCGCAGTGGTTC
>JANNFC010000006.1:0-2295 GCA_031379405.1 Betaproteobacteria bacterium
TCAAGAACCTGCTCCAGCGAAATCGTCTGCAGAAGGGGCCTCGATGGCCAAAAGTGCACGGGTGCTACCGCAGTTGTCATGGAAGGCCAAGTCCGAAATTCCTGTTTCCGAACTGGAAAAAAAGCTCGAACACGCTGCACCGCCGGCGGCCGTGCGTCCAGCCTCCCCTGTTCAAGGTGCCTCGGCGAGGGCTGAGGAAGACAGATCAGACCTTGATCAGTACGAAGTACGCATGCAAGATCAATCAGAACAAATTGGCCGAGCGCGGGGGGAGTCGGTCACCTCGGAGCAGGCAGTGATGCGCAGCGCGCCGACGGAACAGGTTCGCAAGCAACCCGAACGGCAATCGGCGGATCGAATCGAGCACATTCGAAAACTTGCGCGAGAAGGCAAGAGGCGCGAAGCGCTCGAGTTGCTGACCGTCTTCGTGCGTGACTATCCGAGCTACGCGTTATCCGATGACCTGGCCGAGCTGGCAAAGGAAATTCCATCGGCGCAACGCTGAGTTGTACGTGGTACCGTCTGCAGGCGCCAGTGAGCGATGGCCCATTGCCAGATATCTTCAACGCGGTAGCTAACCAATTCCTCCGGAGGCGTCTGCCCGAGAAACTGCAGCGCTCGCACCAGCGGTAGTTGCGGATCAGTCATTGAGAGTTCCTGAGCGTGAGTCTGCTTGCTAAGTTTCTCGCCGGCGGCGCTCGCCGCCACCGGAAGATGAGCGTAATGCGGGACGCGATAATCGAGCAGACGTTGCAGGTAGGTTTGGCGGATGGAGGATTCGAGAAGATCCGCACCACGCACGATATGGGTCATGCCGAATTCGGCGTCATCCACCGTCGAAGCGAGATGAAAGGAAAACACCGTGTCGGCACGATACAAAACGACGTCGCCCAGATCGCGTTCCAACGCGCGCCGCTGAATGCCTTGTATCTCGTCCTCCAACTCCAAGGATTCATCACACACCCGAAGCCGCAAAGCGCGAGCACGCGATCCAGGCTGCATTCCGACTCGGCATGTGCCGGGATAAACGGGACCTTCGGTGCCGTTCAATGCGACACCAAAAATCTCGCTTCGACTGCACGCACAGGGGAAAATAACCCCCAACTGTCTTAGCCGAAGCAACACGGCATGATAGGCGTCGCGTCGCTGGCTCTGGTAGATCACCGGCCCATCCCACCCGAAGCCGTAGCGCTCTAAACAGCGCAAGATAGAGTCGATGGCGCCGGGTTGCACGCGGGGCGGGTCGATGTCGTCGATACGCAGCCACCATTGTCCGCTGTGCCGCTTGGCTTCCAGATAGCTTCCCACGGCGGCAATCAGTGAGCCGAAGTGCAACGGCCCCGATGGGGTGGGAGCGAAACGACCGCGATACCCTTGAGTCACTGGGACTGAATACGCAACGACGGTCTAGTGGTGCGCGCGAAGAGCATGCTGCCCATTAGAAAACTCAAGCTGAGTAGCGTTTCCAGCATGGCCATCCAGTTCGACGGTGGCGCATCGGTGTAGGAGCGCGTCAGCCCTTCGAACAAGTATAAGCATGCCAGCAGACTCGCCCACTGATGGGTATAGCGCCGCCCGTGCAAGATGCCGCGCAGGGCAAACAAGAGCGGGATGACCTTCAACACCAACCACGAGCCGCCCGGCCGTAGCGGTGCGATGAATAATTCCCAGCCCACGCAAAGCAGGATCAAGGCAATCAACGAAACGCTGCTGACCCATAACGTGGCGCGCATCACGACCGGGTCAGTTGCGCCAACGCGATAAGCGCCTTGCGCGCCTCGCCGGGTGTGGTGACAGGCTCCGGAAAGTCGAAGCGCAACACCTCGGCATCCGCCCGCAGATCGAAGCCGTCCAAATCGATGCCGATCATTGACACCGTTTGCGCCTCACGGCTATGAACGTGGCTGCAATATGCCCGCATGGTATCCAAGTGATCTTCATTCATATGTTGCAGAACATCCGCCTCCGCCGCGTTCAGTGCCACCTGGGGTGCGAGATAGGACTCGCCTGGCACCCAGTGAATTGCGCCGAAGCCTTCGATAAAGCGCACCTGTTCTGGCTCGATACGAAAGAAGCGAAAGCCGCCGATGGCCAAACTGCGTTCGCCCCCTGGGTGATAGCGCACATAGTCGACGGACGAACGGGGGGCCAGTCGATCGAACACCGCCAGGTACAGGTAGGCTTTCCCGTGGTCCACCGGGTCGGTGATTTCCAGCTCGACCTGCCTCAGCAGGCCGGGTCTGCCGCATACGATGGACAACGGTCCGCGCCAAGCGCACTGCCGGACGTGGAATT
>JANNFC010000007.1:0-29252 GCA_031379405.1 Betaproteobacteria bacterium
GCTTCAAGGTGCAATCGGTGCAGTTCGCCGATGTGTTCGCGGCCTCGCTGGCCGGAGTCTCAACCGGACAATTCGGTATCGGTACCAAGGTTTCATCCGTATCGCAGTTGTTCAACCAAGGAACACTGTCGGTGACCGACAATCCGCTGGATGCCGCCGTCAACGGAAAAGGATTCTTCCGTATGGATAACAATGGCGCCATCACGTACTCCCGCAACGGCCAGTTTCGCTTCGACAAGGACGGCTACATCGTGAATGACCAGAAACTGAAAGTGACTGGCTACGGCGTGGACGCCAGCGGCAGTATCCAACCCTCCGCACCCATTCCCATTCAGATCAGTTTTGCCGATCTCCCTCCCGTCATCACGACCGCTTTCAGTCTGGGAATGAACTTGGATGGCAACAAGACCCAACCCACCGTGGGCACGTTCAGCCCGACCAACTCCAGTTCCTTCAACGATACGACTTCGGCCACCGTCTATGATTCTCTAGGCAACGCGCATGTCATGTCCATGTATTTCGTCAAGGCCGCTACGGCGCTGCAATGGAATATGTACGCGACGGTGGACGGGGGCCCGGCAAGCGCCGTCAATCTGGGAGGCGGCGCGGGTGTGCCTGCGTTGTTTACCTTCAACAACACCGGAGCGCTGACCTCCGCCACGCCGATTACGGTTTCACTTCCCATCGCCACCGGTGCCGTGACACCTTTGTCATTCACCTTCGATATCACCGGCACCACGCAATACGGGTCCAACTTCAGCGTCAATACGTTGAAGCAGGACGGCTACGGTTCTGGCCGATTGGCGGGCTTCAACATCAATGAAGACGGTGTCATCCTTGGCCGCTACACCAACGGTCGCACGCGCAATCTCGGTCAGTACGTACTGGCGGACTTCCGCGACCCGCAAGGTCTCAGGCGTTTGGCCAACAATCAATGGGAGGAATCCGCCGATTCCGGCCTTCCCATCATCGGTACCCCGACGAGTGGCGCATTCGGCGTGCTGCAGTCCGGCGCGGTGGAAGACTCCGGTGTCGATCTCACCGCCGAATTGGTGGACATGATTACCGCGCAGCGCATCTATCAAGCCAACGCGCAAACTATCAAAACGCAAGATCAGGTGTTGCAGACGCTGGTGAACTTGCGCTAAGGCCTGAATGGACCGCCTTATCTACATCGCCATGAACGGCGCCAAGTTCACCATGGAGCGGCAAGCCACGGTGACGCACAACTTGGCGAACGCGTCCACGACGGGATTCAAAGCCCAACTCGATGCGTTTCGCGCGCTGCCGGTACATGGCACCGCCGCCAAGACGCGAGCCTTTGTTCTGGATACGGAAGTCGGAACCGATTTTGGTTACGGCTCCATCCAGTCCACCGGCAGAGCGCTGGATGTGGCCATCAACGGCAAGGGCTGGATCGCTGTGCAAGGTCGCGATGGCAAGGAAGGCTATACGCGAGATGGAAACATTCAGATCAATCCCAACGGCGTACTGCAGACGCGCGATGGTCTGAATATAGTCGGCGAAGCCGGGCCGTTGACTATCCCTCCCAACAGCGAAGTGGCCATCGCGCCCGATGGCACCGTGTCGGTTATACCGCGGGACGGCACGCCCAATGCAGTGAATATTGTTGGGCGCATCAAACTGGTCAATCCGGAGGAGAAAGACCTTGTGCGCAGTGGCGACGGGCTGCATCGCCAACGCAACGGTCAACCGGCGGTGGCGGACGCGAATGTATTCCTTGCCGCCGGATCGCTGGAAAGCAGCAATGTCAGCGCGGTGGAGTCTCTGGTCAGCATGATGACGCACGCCCGTCACTTCGAAACGCAAATGAAGTTGATTCAAACCGCCGAGGGCATGCTTCGTCAGATGGGGCAAGTCATCAATATGTCGAGCTAAGAACTCGTATTCCCCGCGCGCTTGGCGTGGGGTCAATACCCCGCCCGCGAAGTCCCTTTTAATAACATGAGAGAAAATTTGATTCGTTCCCTTTGGATCGCCAAGACCGGACTGGAAGCCCAGCAGACCAACATCGATGTCATTTCCAACAACCTGGCCAACGTGTCCACCAACGCCTTCAAGCGTCAACGTGCCGTGTTCGAGGATTTGCTGTATCAGATCATTCGGCAGCCCGGCGCCCAATCCTCGCAACAAACGCAAGTGCCAACGGGCCTGCAGATTGGTACCGGTGTGCATCCGGTCGCCACGACGCGCATTCTGACGCAAGGCAACCTGCAGCAAACCAGCAACAACCTTGATATCGCCATCGAGGGCAACGGCTTCTTCCAAATTCTGCTGCCCGACGGCACTACCGCGTACACACGCGACGGCTCATTTCAACAAGACAATCAAGGCCAGGTCGTCACCGCGGGAGGCAATCCCCTGCAGCCCGCACTCACCATCCCCGCGAACTCTATGAGCGTGTCAGTGGGAGCGGACGGTACCGTCTCCGCGCTGATCTCGGGCAGCACCACACCCGTGACACTTGGCAACATACAACTCGCCAACTTCATCAATCCAGCTGGTCTGCAGGCGCGCGGTGAGAACCTCTTCGTCGAAACGGCATCCTCCGGCCCTCCGGCGGTGGACAACCCCAATAGCAACGGTCTGGGCAAACTCAATCAAGGTTTTGTCGAGACATCCAACGTAAACATCACCGAAGAACTGGTGAATCTCATTACCGCGCAACGTGCTTTCGAGATCAACTCGCGTGCGATCCAGAGTTCGGATCAGATGCTGCAGCGGTTGACGCAGATATGATCCGCCTAAGGCGAGAGGCAAAAAGGAGAGGGGAATGACCGAGCGTGGAGTTTGGGTTGCGTGGGTGTGCGTGTGCTTGTTGAGTGGATGCTCTTTGATTACACCGAAGACCACGGTGCATCAGCCCATGTCCGCGCGGCCGGTCAAAGTACTGGAAGAAGAGCGTAACAACGGCGCCATCTATCAGAGCGATTCGTCGCGGCCAATGATGTTCGACGATCGGCGCGCACGCTTCACCGGAGATACGCTCACGGTGTTGATCGAGGAGAAGACCTCGGCCAGCAAGAAATCTCGCAGCTCAGCCAACAAATCGGGTAGCACCGGTTTGGATATAACCAGCGTCAGTAACGTCCCGCTGACTAATCTTCAGGGCGCCGGCATCGCCGCCAGCAACGCCACCAAGTTCGAAGGCAAGGGGGATACCGCCACCGATAATCTGTTCTCCGGCAGTCTCACCGTGACGGTAATCGACGTGCTGCCCAACGGCAACATGATGATATCGGGCGAGAAGCAAGTCACCATCAATCACGGCACGGAGTTCATTCGCTTCTCGGGCATCGTCAATCCGCTGCACATCAATTCGACGAACGCGGTGTCTTCCACCAAGATCGCCGACGCGCGCATCGAATATCTGGGGACAGGCTACATCGACGAGGCGCAGAACATGGGCTGGCTGGCGCGCTTTTTCATGACGGTGTGGCCGTTCTGAAGTTAGACACAAACGACAATCCTCGACAATGATCACAAGATGAAACTCATTTGGCTGGTAGTGCGTGTGTGTTGTGTGCTGTTCGCCATTGGCGGCACGGCGTTCGCTCAACAGCGAATCAAGGACCTTACGGGAGTCCACGGCGTGCGACCTAACCAGTTGGTCGGGTATGGCCTCATCGTTGGCTTGGATGGCACGGGCGATCAGACGACGCAAACACCGTTTACGACGCAGGCTATGGCGAGCATGCTGGCGCAGTTGGGGGTTCAGTTGCCACCTGGACAGTCGTTGCAGTTGAAGAATGTGGCGGCGGTCGTCGTAACTTCCAATCTGCCGCCCTTCGCCTCGCCGGGTCAGGCCATCGATATCACCGTGTCCTCCATCGGCAATGCCAAGAGTTTGCGCGGCGGTACCTTGCTGATGACACCGTTGAAAGGTGCCGATGGCCGTATCTATGCTGTGGCGCAAGGCAACGTGCTGATCGCCGGCGCCGGTGGCGGCGGCGCCGGTTCGAGCGTGCAGATCAATACGCTGAACGCGGGACGCATACCGGGCGGCGCTACCGTCGAACGCTCCGTTCCCACGGCAGTGGGTCAGGGCGATTCTGTGGTGCTGGAGATGCATCAGCCAGACTTCACCACGGCGAGTCGCGTGGCACAAGCGATCAACAAGAACTTCGGTAGTGTCATTGCCAGCGCCCTTAACGCTCGCCAGATTCGCGTACGTGCCCCGGATGATGTGGCGCAGCGCGTAGAGTTTTTGGCCCGCATCGAGGGATTGCCCGTCGTGGTTGCGGATGCCGCTCCAAAAATAATACTGAATGCGAGAACAGGCTCCATAGTCATGAATCAGTTGGTCACGGTGGCGGCCTGTGCTGTGGCGCATGGCAATCTCACGGTGACCATCCGCGCGCAAAACGACGTCAGTCAGCCCAACGCATTGGCCCAGGGACAAACCGTCGAAACGCAGCAAGCGCAAGTAGAGGTCAAGTCCGACAAGGGTGGCCTGGTCATCATTCCCAACACGGTGAGCTTGAACGAGGTGGTAAAAGCGCTGAACGCTGTGGGCGCGACGCCGCAGGACCTGCTGGCCATCCTGCAAGCCATGAAGGCGGCGGGCGCGCTGAAAGCGGAGTTGGAAATTATCTGATGATCTCCACCGCCCAACCAACGGTACTGCTGGATGCTTTGGCCGCCGACCCAAAAGGCAGCGCTCAGATGCTCGCTCGCGCCAAGAGCGATCCCGAGGGCGCGCTTCGGATGGTGGCACAGCAGTTTGAGGCACTGGTTATGGATATCGTGCTCAAGGGCCTGCGCAAGACGCTGTCTGAGGAATCCATGTTCGACAGCGAAGCCACCCAACTCTATACCGATCTCCTGGATCAAGAGATGTCCAAGCGGCTCGCCAGCAGTGGCCAACTGGGACTGGCGGATTTGTTGGTCAACCAACTGAACAAGTTGAATGGCGCGGTCAAGAAAGACGCCGGTAGCCCGATAACGTAGCGGAGGCGGAATATGGGTGATGTAGTACTAGGCATCGGCGTCAGTGGTCTCAAGGCTGCACAGGCGGGACTCGCGGTGGCAGGCCACAACATCGCCAACGCCACTACGGAGGGCTTTCACCGCCAATCGGCCTTGACGGGCACCCAGATTCCGCAGGAGACCGGGGCCGGCGTCTTCGGCCGTGGCGTGCAAGTCGAAACCGTGGTGCGCGCCTATAGCCAGTTTCTCGACAAAGCGCTGCTCACCGCCCAGACCCAGCAGAAATATTTCGACGCCTACAACGCGCAGATCAAGCAGCTGGACAATATGCTGGCCGATCCAACGTCGGGTCTTTCGCCGGCACTACAAAGCTTCTTCTCGGGCGTGCAGGATGTGGCGACCAATCCCTCGTCCGTGCCCTCGCGCCAGCAACTGATCAGCCTTGGGGAAGTGCTCGCGGCGCGCTTCAATACGTTCCACAACCGATTTGAGGAAATGCGTTCGGGAGTCAACTCCGAGATCAAGACCGTGGTGAGTGATATCAACAAATACACCGCGCAACTTGCGAAACTCAACGAACAGATCATTCGCCAGCAAGGCGATGCCACCCGCCCACCCAATGATTTGCTGGATCAGCGCGAAGACCTTCTATCCAAGATCAACGATCTGGTCAGAACCACCGTCTTGAATGAAACCAATGGCAGCATGAACGTGTTCATCGGGACTGGACAACCCTTGGTCATCGCGGATCAGATCTTCGCCGTGAGTGCACAGTACCTTCCCGAGGACCCGGAAAATCTCGGCATCTATCTCAAGCAGGGATCGGTGCAATTGCGCGTGCCTGAACAAGCCCTGGACGGCGGCAAGCTGAGCGCCCTGATCGATTTCAGGAACACTTCGCTCAATTCAGCGGAGAACCAGGTCGGTCGCGTCGCCGTGGTCATGGCCAAAACCTTCAACGACCAACACAAACTCGGCCAGGACCTGACTGGCACCCTGGGCGGCGATTTTTTCAAACTGCCCAGCGCGAACGTCATCGGCAATCAGAACAATACGGGCAACGGAGTGATGGGCGTCACCTATTCCAATGTCGGGGCGCTCACCACTAGCGACTACCAATTGGCCTATAACGGGACCAACTATACGTTGACGCGGCTTTCGGACAGCACACAAACCACCTTCACCACTTTTCCGCAGACGGTGGACGGGTTTACGCTGAGCCTGGCGTCGGGCACCATCGCCTCGGGCGACAACTACATCATTCAGCCCACGCGCATGGGCGGGCGCGACATCGACGTGTTGATCTCCGATACCTCCCGCATCGCCGCCGCCGCGCCCATCCGCGCCTCCTCGGTGCTCACCAACACGGGAACGGCAGTGATTACACCCGGGGTCGCCGTCAATACCGCGAATGCCGCCTTTGCAACTTCTGGTTCGCTTACGCCGCCGATCCTGATCCAATTCACCAGCCCCACGACCTATTCGGTCTACAACAATACCAATCCCGGGTCGCCGGTATTATTGGAAGGGGGCATTACATACAACCCTGCGGCGAGCAACGCGGTATTTCCCACCCCCGGCGCTTTGGATTACGGCTATCGAGTCTCCCTATCGGGGGTTGCGGCCGCGGGAGATAAGTTCAACGTGAACATCAACTCGGGCGGTGTCGCGGACAATCGAAATGCACTTCTATTGGGCACCTTGCGGACAACCAACACCGTCGCCAACGGCACCTCGAGCTACCAGAGTGCCTATAGTCAGATGGTCGCCGATGTGGGCAACAAGGCGCGCGAGATTCAAATCCAGAGCAAGGCCCAGGATTCCCTGGTCAAGGAGACGTTAAGCGCGCAACAGTCGTTTTCGGGTGTCAATCTGGATGAGGAGGCCGCCAATCTCATCCGTTTTCAACAGGCTTATCAAGCCGCCAGCAAGGTGATTCAGATGGCAAGCCGACTGTTCGACGACCTCTTGCAGGCGATACGGTAATGAAGGTGATGGACTTGGAGGGAGGCGAGCGATGATCCGATTCAGCACGGTCAATCTGTTCAATCAAGGCGTATTCAACATGCAGAGTCGTCTGGCGGCGCTCGCCCAGACGCAGGACCGCATCGCCAATGGGCGCCGCATTCTTACGCCCGCCGATGATCCGGTGAATTCGGCGCGTTCATTGGAAGTGGAGCAATCCCAATCCGTCGCCAAACAGTTCATCCGCAACGGCCAAAGCGCCAACGACGCCTTGGGTCACGTGGATATCGTGTTGGGCAGCGCCACCAATCTACTGCAGAATGCGCGCACCATTGTGGTGAACGCCGGCAATGGGGCCTACACCGAAAAGGATTTGCGCAGTCTCGCCATCGAGGTACGCAGTCAATACGATGAACTGCTGGGATTGTCCAATACCACCGATTCCAACGCTCAGTTTCTGTTCTCCGGATTTCAAGGACGCACCAAGCCGTTCTCCGAGACCTCGCCTGGCGTGGTTGCCTATTCCGGTATCAAGGTCAGCGCGAAATCCAGATCGGCGCGGCGCGACAAGTGCCGATCAGTGAAAACGGCAGCGCCATCTTTCAGGAAATCAAGAACGGCAACGGGACGTTCGTAGTCGACGCGGCCGCGGGCAACACCGGAACCGGCATCATGAGTCCTGGCAGCGTGGCCAGCGCGGCGAATTGGGCGCAGGCGGGCAACCCAAAGAATTTTCGCATCGTCTTCGACGTCAACAGCGCTCTCACGCCCGCCGTCACGACGTACGACATCGTCGATACGGTAAACAATGTTTCCATGCTTACCGGTTCCGCACCGTCGGCCACGGGTCCATATTTGCGAACCTACACCGAAGGATCGGCGATTCAAATTAAGACGGTGGCCCCGCCCGATACCAATCTCACCGCGTTCGATTTCGGGGCGGAGATTGTGATCAAAGGCGCTCCGGCGGACGCAGATCAATTCACCGTACAACCGAGTACCAACGTGGACATCTTCAACACGTTGCATGCGCTGATCACCGATTTGGAAAGTGCAAGCAAGACCGCGCTTGGCAATACGCAGTTCACCAACAACATGACGGGCGCCCTGTCCAACATCGACCATGCCATCGATCGCGTCCTGAGCGTACGCGCGTCCGTCGGAGCGCGGTTGAAAGAGGTGGAAACCACCAACACCATGAACGGCGATGTGGTGCTGCAGTACGATCGGCAGCTTTCGGATTTGCGCGACCTCGACTATTCCAAGGCGATCAGCGAACTGGCGCTTCAGCAGATGACTTTGGAGGCAGCGCAGAAATCGTTTACCCGCGTGCAGGGATTGAGTTTGTTCCAGTATATGTAGACGGTGGTGAGGCCTGAGGTGTGTGTAAGGCGACCCCTCAGCCACACATCGCCTTCGCCCGCGCCAACAGCGTGTACTTCGCCAGCAAATCACCAACCACCTGCCGAGGCCACTCACCGTTCGCCACATACTCCAGGAACGTATCGAGTACCTTGGCAAAATGCTGTTCATGAGTGGTGTTGAGTCCAGGCGGAACAATGATCCGATACGCACCGCCGCGCGGCTGGATTCGCAATCCAGGAAACTCGCCCTCGTGTATTGCCAGCCATTGCTGCAACCTGTCACGGAAAGCCGTGACTTCCGGATGCACGCTGAGTACCGATTCAAAACCTGTACTCGCATCATGCTCCAGCGCAAGGCGGGCATGGGTGCCCCGGAGCACCGTCCTGAAAGCGTCGCCCCCGCCTGGTGGTTCCACCAAGTCCCAGCGCTCCTCCATCTCCACCGTGATACCACGTAGCACAAACCCGATCAGCGCGTTGCACAGATAGGATAGCGACGCATCCGTCACATGCTGACGAATCCCGGGGGGAAAATCCGAAAGCTTGGTGATGCGACCGAACAATTCCAGCGGCACGGCGGTGGGCCACTGCCGGGCCGTACGCAGTTGAATATCCCGGTCGTAGACGCAAGCCTGTCCCGGGTCCGTCATCCACAGCGCCAAGTCGCTCAGATGCGTGGTGACGTCCATGATGCCTTCGCCTTGAATCGTGGTATCGAAATACCACGCCGGCCGGGTAAGCGGCTGTCCATTCACCAGCTTGAACAGGTGATGCACGCTCAACATGGAGATGCCCGGCTCCGGCCCAGTGGTCTGAAACCGGCCGAACACCGAAGCGTCCTGGCATAGCGCGCGCATAATGCGATGGCCGATATCGTGCCGCTCGGTCATCATGTCGATAGCGAGCGGGCGTGATGTGGCGACTTTTTCCACCCAGTGCAGATCTTTGCCATCGATGAGCCAAGTCTTGTCGCCCAGGACAGAGAATCCCTCGGCCTGCAGGCGTCCAATGGTGCGCATCTTGCTGTCATTCTTGCCCGCGATCAGTACGACGTCGCCTTTCCTCTCAGCGATCAAACGCTCCAAATGATCGGCGCCGCGATACACCCGCAAGATCCAACTGGTGGGTTGATCCTGTCGCCTATTGAACGCATCGACCAGCGCAAGAAAGCGCTCCAGATCCGGGTCGTCTTCGGAGTAGACGAATACTTCATCGCGCAGCAAGTGATGACGATTGCGCAAGGCAAGCGCCGCATGGAAGTGACCGGGGTTGGAGACGATGAGTGTGTGCATGGTGGTTCTCCTAAGCCGGCGAAGCCGGAACCAAAGTGAAGCGCTCGCGCGCCTTGGCTTTCATGGTGCGCAAGCGCACTCTATAAGTCGAACCTGATGCCTTGTGCCAAGGGCAGTTGCGTTGAATAGTTGATGGTATTCGTGGCGCGTCGCATATAGTTTTTCCAGGAGTCGGATCCTGATTCCCGTCCGCCGCCGGTGTCTTTCTCGCCACCGAAGGCACCGCCGATCTCCGCGCCCGACGTGCCGATATTGACATTGGCAATGCCGCAGTCCGATCCCGCACCGCTCATAAACCATTCGGACTCACGCAGATCGTTGCTGAAGATGGATGACGACAAGCCGTGGCGGGCGGCGTTGTGCAACTCGATGGCTTCGTGCAACGTGTCGTAGGGCATGGCGTAAAGTATAGGCGCGAAGGTTTCCTCCAACACAATGTCGGTTTGAGCGCGCATCGCAACCAATGCGGGGCGCGTATAGATTCCATTGGCGTGCGCCTCGATCCGCACACGCTCTCCCCCAACAATCCAATGCGCGTCGGGCCGCGCTTGTCCTAACGCCGATTGCATTGCAGCATAGGCATTTGCATCGATAAGCGGACCGATGAGGGTGCCTGCGAACATCGGATCACCGACCATGATGCGCTCGTAGAATGCCTTCAAACGATCGAGAAAAGATGGGTACAGCGACCGATGAATGAACAAACGGCGCAGCGTGGTGCAGCGCTGTCCCGCAGTGCCCACCGCGGCGAACAAGATGGCGCGCTCCGCCAGTGACAGATCCGCCGAAGGCGTGACGATGGCCGCATTGTTTCCGCCTAGCTCCAAGATTGTCCGTACGAAGCGCGGCGCCAAACTCGACGCGACGGCCCGCCCCATACGCGTCGATCCCGTGGCCGACACCAATCTCACCTGGGGTTGTTCGATGAGTACCCGACCGGTTTCCCGGTTTCCGAAAACGAGCTGATTCAAGTCTTTCGGCGAGTCTCCCCAGGCATCGCTCGCCTGCTCAAAGAGGGCCTGCATCGCAAGCGCGGTGAGAGGCGTTTTTTCCGATGGTTTCCACAGAATGGAGTTTCCGCACACCAGTGCTAAAGCCGCGTTCCACGCCCATACCGCCACCGGGAAGTTGAACGCGGTGATTACCACGGTCGGCCCCAACGGATGCCAGGTTTCCATCATGCGATGGCCAGGTCGCTCGCTGGCGATGGTGAGCCCGTGCAATTGCCTCGAAAGTCCTACCGCGAAGTCGCAGATATCGATCACCTCCTGCACCTCCCCCAGGCCTTCTTGCAGGATCTTGCCGGACTCGATGGTGACAAGTTTTCCGAGTTGCGCTTTGTGCGCGCGCACGGCCTCGCCGAATAGCCGGATCAATTCGCCGCGGCGCGGCGCGGGAACGCTTCGCCATGCGCAGAAGGCTTGGTGGGCTTTGGCTATTTTTACCTCGGTGCTCGATGCATCGTCGATCGCCACACCACCGATGCGAGATCCATCGATGGGCGAATGCGCCGCCAACCCTTGCGTGACATCGCCATCGGCGATCGACAAGGACTCGAGAATGCGTTGAGTTTCGTCGTGCAGTTTCATGCAGTCCCTCGCGCGGCGGCCGCTTCATAAGCTTTGCCGAAACGGTTCGCCAGAAAATCGGCGAGTGCAACTTGCTCTTGCCGGATGAATCCGGTCCGTGGCAGTTTGCCCGCTGCAAACAGGTCGACCACCGCACATACGCCGCTGGCGGTGGTGATTTGAATGGCCGTCATCGGCATTCCTGACCAATTCTGAGCGTAGACCTTGCGGGCAAAGGACGTCTGCACGCGTTTTCCGCCGCGCACGCCCGAGGCGGAAACGAAGACCACTACGACATCTTGCTCGGTTGTGGGAATAGCGGTTTCGAGAATCTCCTTCATGGTTTCGCGCTTGCCTGCAAGTCCAAAGTCTTGCAGCAATAGCTTGGCAATGTCGCGGTGCCCGGGATAGCGGATGGTCTTATAGTCGAGATACTGCACCTTGCCTTCCAACGTTTCGCCCAAGGTGCCCAATCCGCCAGAGGTATTGAATGCCTCGTAATTCACGCCATCCAAGGCTATGGTTTCATAGCCCTCCAAGGGCGGCAATTCGATACGGCGGCCATCCACGATGGCCTCGCACGGATGGACGTATTCGTTGATGAGACCGTCCACCGACCACGTCAGGTTGTACTTCAGCGCGTTGGTCGGATACTGCGGAAGCGCGCCTACTCGCATGTGAAGCCGCTCCAGTTTGTCGAATCCCTGCGACAGCGCATAGCCCGCAATGGCAATAAAACCCGGCGCTAACCCACACTGCGGCATGAAAGCAGTCTTGGCGTCCTGCGCCAATTCGCGAATGGCGCGGGTGGCACTGACGTCTTCCGTCAAATCGAAATAGTGCACCCGCTCCGCCGCCGCCGCCGCTGCCACCGTGCTGGCGAGATGAAATGGCAGGGCGTTGATCAGAAGGTCGTAACCCTGCACGCGACGTGCGAAGCTCTCCACGTCGGAGCCTTCGATCTCAAACCAATGATCGGCGAACTCTTCCCGCACCTCGGTGCCGACTATGCGGTCGCCCACCCATACGTCGTAGCGCGGCTCGCCCTGCGCCGTGCGCAGCAAATGCGCGACCGCGCGTCCGATGTGACCTGTGCCAAGCACCAGAACTCGTGTCGTCATGGATCCTTGCTCCTTAATGGGGGAGAACTCGGGGACAGAACCCGGGAATCGGGAAGCAAGCTTAGTTTAGGCCAGTCCGGGGAGGCGTGAAGCGTTCAAACCTGCAGCTCGTAGCCGCCCCATGGTTCCCGAGAAGCTCAAGGCCGAGGCGGGTTCTCGCCCCAGTACATCGGTGCTTCCACCTTGCGTGGCTTGACCAAGTCTGCGAGGTATTTCGACGGCGCCATCTCCCACGCGAACTCGGTGAGCCGCTTCGAGAGTTCCTTCACTTTTTCCGGATTGGCTTCCGACTGATCGTTTTCCTCCGAGGGGTCGCCGTGCAAGTAATATAGCTCCGTACGGCTGGGGAAGGTGCCGTGGACAACGAGCTTCCACAGCCCTCCTATCACACTGCCGCGGAAGTCCTCCACGTTCACGAGGATGTCTTTGCGCGGACTGGGTACGGCCGCTTCGATCACTGGCCATATGTTCAGCCCATCGATGGGCTTCTTCTGATCCAGCGATACTCCGACGATTTTGAGTAAGGTGGGGTAGAGATCGATGGCGTGAACCAACTCGACGGAGGATCCCGGCGTGACGCGGTTGTGCCAGAACACGATACCGCCCACGCGAATGGCGCCCTCGTAGAAGGTGCCGCGACCTTGTTTGAAGTGACTGTTATCGGAAACGTCGAAGCGCGGATCGCCGTCGCCGGTGGCGAATTTGAGTTTCAGTGCGCCTCCGCAATTGGGATGAAACACTACCAGCGTGTCGGACACCATACCGCGCGCTGCGAGCGCGCTCATTACTTTGCCGATCTGGTCGTCCACGGCGGTAATCATGGCGGAGTAGGCGCGCAGCGCTGGGTCCTCGATGCTGCTATAGCGATCCAGATACTCCTTCGGTGCCTGATAAGGCGCCTGTGGCGCGGCAAAGGAAAGATGCATGAACAGTGGTATCTTGGGAGCATGCTTGCCGATGAAGTTGACGGCCTCCTTGCCGAGCAAAGAGGTGACATAGCCTGCCTCCTTTATCGGCTTGTCGTTGCGATGCCAGTCCAAGCTGCCATCGCGTGCCGTCTTCTTAAAGTAGTCGATCTCCCCCATCAAGCTGCCATAGTGGTAATCGAAACCACGCTGCGTAGGCCAGAACTCTTTCTTGGCGTGTCCGAGATGCCATTTGCCGATCAGCGCAGTGCGGTAGCCCGCGTCCTTTAGCGCCCGTGGGAGAATGCGCTCGTCGATGGGTAAACCGTAGGTGCTGAAGGGTTGTACGAAGAGCGTTTGAAACCCATAGCGCATGGGGTAGCGGCCCGTCATGGCGGCGGCGCGGGTCTGTCCGGAGAAGGGTTGCACGTAGAATTTCTCCAGACGAAACCCGTTCTTGGCCAGTTGGTCGATGTTGGGCGTCTGGATGGTGCTGCCGTGGTAGCCGACGTCTTTCCATCCAAGGTCATCGACGGTGACGTAGAGAATATGGGGCTTGTCTTGGGCGCTGGCGTAGTGTGGCGACAGGAGCAAGGTACTCAGGACGGCGAGCATCGCACTCATGATTCGCTGTGGCATGGTTCCTCCGGTGGATTTATTTGGGCTGGATGTTACCTGCATTGGCCTTAGCGGCGCATAGTCAGGCGGACTCGGCATAAATGACGGGGAGGGGTTCCATGGCAGTTGCGAGAATACCGGGCGGCGCGGGGTTATTTTTCACGGCACTGGCGATAGCGTCGGGGGCACCATTGCCTGTGGAAGGCAATTTCGAGATTGTTTTTTGTTATGGCGGTGAGGTCCGGGTCATCGAACATTCCAAGGACGTCATGGGCGGTTCCGTTTCCATAACGGGGCCGGTGCGCAGCATGACGGCGGGAGGTGTACTGGACCTCTCCGCTGCTTCCTGCCACAACTCCTTTACCGTCGTTCAGGGTAAAGTCAATGAATACGGCTTCTGTGAGGTGGTGGACGGCGACGGCGATCGTATGTTCTTCGCCTTCACTTCCGACGCCAAAGGCGGTAAATTGACCGGCTATCCTGGCACCGGCAAGTTACAGAGCTACCTGTGGCAGGGAGATTGGGAGCGCATGGGACCATTTCCCAGTGTGATTCCCGGCAAGGTGCAAGGGTGTAATCGATTCTGGGGAACGTTCCGTCAGGCCAAATAGTATTGAAGTCCACCGAGTTGCAAACGAAATAATTTAGTGCACGAGCGCTGCGAAATGGACTGCTAGAATCGCCGGATGTCTGAAGCTCCCGACATCCTCGTCTTTCTCAAGCGGATCGAGCATCGTTTGCATCTTACGCGTAGCCTGCGTAGCGTCATGCTCATTGTTTGCGCGGCACTGTTTGCCGGTGCCGTCGTGCGCGCCTTGTCGCTAACGGGGCACGCCAATCCCGCGCTGTGGGCGATAACCGTCCTCACTGGAGTGCTCGGTGCGTGCGTGTTCGTGCTGCTGCTAATCAAAGAACTGTTGCGGGAACGCGATACCTTGGCGCGCGCCGCCGTCGTGGCGGATACGCGAGGACAATTGAAGGACGAGATCTCCAGCGCCTTCTGGTTCATGAACCAATCGCGCACATCGAAGTGGGTCACTCACCAAATAGACAAAGCCGCGCTCACGGTTCGCAATTTGGACCCCGCGCGCCTGGTGCCCTTGACGCTCCCCCGCAGCACCTGGACCGCCGCCGGACTAGCCCTGGTATTCACCCTCCTCTCCTTTGCCACTCCCCTACAATCGGGCCTCACCCAAGCATCGGTCCCCACCCACCTAAGCCCAGCCGAACTCGAGAAGTCAAAACTAATCCGAGGTTTGCTCAAGCAAACCTCGGATAAAGAGACCGCGAAAAAACTCGAGGAAGCACTATCCGCCCTCGAGCGCAAGAATGCCACCGATGCCGAGAAACGCAAGGCCCTGGCCGAAGCCAAGGAGGCGGTGGACAAGAACAACATGGAAATGAATTCCATGCGTGAAGGCTTGACGCAACTGGCCGAGCGCTTACGGAACAGCAAAGAAAAATCGAGCACCGGCGAAGAAAAACCGGCTGACCGCGCCGATCTGGCGAAAGAACTGCTCGATCGCATGCTGGGTCAGCGTGCGCGCCAACCGCAGTCCACCGATCTGGATCCGGCAGCCTTGGCGCGCGAAAAGGCGCTGGAGAAACTCCTGGAGCAGGCGAGCAAGGTCGCCGGCGAGGGCGAGGGCCAACACTTTGAAAGTGCGCAACCCAAGGCGGTCGTGGATCGCTTGGACAAGATCGCGCAACAACTCGAAGCGCAGTCAAGCGCCAATCAAGCGGTGCGCGAGCTGACGCAAATGCAACAGTTGCAGGTTTCCCAAACGTCCATTCAGTCCGCTGGCCGTTACTCCAGTTCGCAACCGCATGAAAATCCACTCAGCGGTACGCCATCACCCGATACCGGGAATACCGTCATGTCCGGCGGCATCATGTTTCGTACCGCTGCGGTGGCCAAAGGGGACAAGCCCTCACAATCGCAAGAAGGCAGCAAATCCGGGGCGGCGGCCGGTGACTCGCCCGCGGATCCGGTGATTGGGAAGAAAGAAAAGGCGCTGGCCGTACAGTTGAAGAAGGAAGGTATTCGCAAGGAAGGCAAGGAAGGCGAAGAAAACGAGAGTGGCGCCGAAGGCTGGTTCTACGCCGAGAGCCGCGCGCAAGCGTCGCAAGTCGCGCTGCAAGCGGTGCGCGCGAATACGCGCTACACGCAAGGCGAAGCCATGGACCCCGAACACATTTCCGTGAAACACCGCCAGGTAGTGAAGGATTATTTTTTGAATCTGCATGAGAATCGACCCGAGGCCAAACCGCGATGATGACCGTGAGTGATGTAGAAAAACAGATGGACCTATTCCGCGAAAATTTTCGTACCGTGCGTGAGGAGGTCTCCCGTATCATCGTAGGCAACGAGGACAATATCGTCGGTATCATGACGTGCCTGCTGGCGCGCGGTCATGTGCTGCTGGAAGGCATTCCGGGCATTGGCAAGACCAAGCTGGTTCAAACACTGGCGGACGTGCTGCACCTTAAGTTTTCTCGTATTCAGTTCACACCGGACTTGATGCCCAGCGACATCATCGGGACCAACATGGTGCACGAGACCGATACCGGCAAGAAGACCATGGAGTTCCAACGCGGGCCCGTATTCGCCAATCTGGTGTTGGCGGACGAAATCAATCGCGCTACTCCGAAAACTCAATCCGCGCTATTGGAAGCCATGCAGGAGAACAGTGTATCGGCGGCCGGGCAGACTTATCCCCTGGAGCAGCCTTTCTTCGTGCTGGCCACCATGAACCCACTGGAGATGGAAGGCACCTATCCCTTGCCCGAAGCGCAGTTGGATCGCTTCTTCTTCAAATTGAAACTCGGATTTCCCTCCGTCGACGGCCTGCACGAGATCGTCGATCGCACCACGCGACAGCACGAGCCGATGGTGGAGCGCGTGATGGGGCAGGGCCAGATTCTGGAAATGCGCGCGACAGCGCGTTCAGTCCCCATCGCCAAACCGGTACAGGACTACGCCGTTCGTCTAACGCTCGCGACGCATCCCGAACACGAAGGGGCGCCGGACATGACCAAGCGCTACGTGCGCTTCGGCTCCAGCCCGCGCGGCACACAGGCGTTGATCTTGGGGGCGAAAGTTCAAGCGTTGTTGCAAGGGCGAGCACACGTGGCCTGCGATGATATTCGTACCGTCACGCTCTCCGCCTTGCGCCACCGCATCCTACTCAATTTCGAAGCCGAAGCCGAGCGCATCAGCACCGACATGATTCTCGAGCACATTTTGGATAAGACGCCTCTGCCGAAAGCGTAGCGAGGGTCGCATAAGCTTCCCGTGGCCACACTCGCCCCGCCCAACCTTACGCCGCTGTTCGACGAGACCTTCCTGCGTCGTCTGGAAACCCTCAGCCTGGTCACGCATCAGCGCGCGCAAGGCCATCTACGCGGCCAGCACCGCTCCAAGCGAACCGGTGTGGGCATGGTGTTCAGCGATTTCCGCCCGTACAGCCCGGGCGATGACACGCGCTACATCGACTGGGGCATCTATATGCGGCTCGATCGATTGCTACTGCGCCTGTTCGAGGAGGAAACCGATCTTCCGATCTACGTCTTTGTGGATGCCAGTAAGTCCATGGCCTTTGGCACGCCCGCGAAGTTCGATTACGCCAGAAAACTTGCCGCGGCGCTGGCCCACATCAGTTTGCTCAATCATGATCGGGTAAGCCTCGTTGCCTACGCTAACGGCATCGTGGACGCCTTGCCGGCACGTCGCGGCAAGAATCAGGCGTGGCGAGTATTCAAGTTTCTGGAAGCGTTGGTGCCCACCGGCAAAACCAGTTTGAACGCGGCCATCCGAAACTACTTTGGCTCCTCACGTGCGCGCGGATTCGTGGTGTTGATCTCCGACTTCCTCGATCCGGACGGCGTGGAAGAACCCTTCGCCATCTTGCGGCGCTACCGGCACGATGTCGCGGTGTTGCAGGTGACGGAACCCAATGAAGAATCCCCGCAGTTGCCGGAAGAGGTCATGCTGGTGGACGCGGAAAGCGAAGTCGCCACCGAAGTCCACGTCACCCCAGGCTTATTGGCGGCATATCGCAAGGCCTTCCAGGCGCATTGCGCGCAGATCGAAACGTTCTGCCGCAAGTACGGTTGGAGTTACGCGCAGGCCTCGACGGCGGTCGGCTTCGATGACTTGATGCTGAAGATTTTTCGCGAGCACGGAGTACTGCGTTGAATTTCCTCGCGGTGAGCGCGCGCAGCGCCTGGGCGTTGCTCGCGATGGTGGCGTTGCTGGTGCTGGGACTGTATCTACTACGGCCGTCTCCACGTCGCATCGGAATTTCCTCGAACGTGGTTTGGAATCGCGTGCTCAAGGCGCACCGGCGCGATTCGGATCGGCTGCGATGGTGGGTGTCGCTGATGGTGGCGGCGCTGATTGCGCTGGCCGCGACCCTTGCCTACACGCAACCTGAATGGTCCGCCGTCAGTGGCGGGGCAAAGCGATGGCTGATCGTGCTGGATAACTCCGCATCGTTAGCTACGCGCACACAAGATGGCAAGTCGCGTTGGGAGCACGCTGTGATACAGGCGCGCAAGGCGATCGAGGGTGCCGGCGCCGGCAGCCAATTCATGTTGTTGGATACCTTGCGCCAGTCGGGTAGCCCTGCGTGGGAAAAAGGCGGTGAAGCGTTGGCCCGCCTGACGAAACTCAAACCTGAAATGGGGACGGCGCGCTTCCCCCTCGTGCCCGCCTCGCCGCCTGACGGACGCAGTCTCGACGCCTTGTTCATCAGCGACGGCGTGAGCGCGATCCCGGTGCCGAAGGGCTATCGGGTGCAATCGGTATTCCAGAATGCGACCAACTTAGGTATCACCGCTTTTGAGGTGCGTCCGCAACCGTCCGATCCGCGCAAGCATACGGCCTATTTGGAAGTGTTCAATGCTTCAACGGCCACGGAACAACCGGAGCTCACGGTCACCGGCGCCAACGGCAGCGTCATTCGACAAAGCATCGCGATTCCCGGCGATAGCGCAGCCTCGGCCATTATCGACGTGTCGATGTTCCCGCCGGGGCCGGTGCGAGCGGCCGTCGTTTCCGCATCGGATGCCTTCGATGCGGACAATATAGCCTTCTCCTTCGTGCCTGCAAAGAATCTGCTGCGAGTGGCGCTGGTTACGCGCGGTAATCCAGTCCTCGAGCGCGCGCTGCGCTTGCAACCACGCCTGCGGCTCACAGTCCTGTCCTCACCTCAGATCAATGAGAAGGCCGGCTACGACGCGGTGATTCTCGATCGCATCGCACCGTCCGCGCCGCTTGCGATGCCGGCAATGTTGATTCGCCCAGGCAAGGCCGCTTGGCTCCCGCCCAGCGTGGGAGAGCTGCACGAGGCGTCCATCAATATCTGGAACGCGCAGCATCCGGTGATGGAGCATTTGAGTTTGCGTGACGTGGTGGTGGATCGCGCGCTCAAATGGCGCATGGATGATCTGACCAAAGCCCGCGCAGTGGTGCTCGCAAGCGACGCGGCGAAGGGACCTTTGATCGTAGCGAGTGCTGGGGAGCCGCGCTGGTTGGCCACCAGCTTCGATCTGTCGGATTCGAATCTGCCGTTGCAGGCTGGCTTTCCGGTGATGCTGTCCAATGCGCTGCAGTGGTTGACGGGCGAACCGCAAGCCCTGGTGCGCTCGCCGGGCTGGGTGGAAGTGCCCGCGCCCGGCGGTCGTGTACTGGGTTTGGACGGCAAAGAGATACCTGCGCGCGCGCTCACCCAAGGCATATCATTCGAGGCGCCGGGTGCCGGCTTCTATACGGTGGTGACGCCCGATCGCGTGCTAAGGGTCGCGGTCAATTTGTTCGACGCCGACGTCACTTCGGTGAACCGCTCGAAGCTGGTGGCGCACAACGAAGTCGCCGAATCGCCCGCGGCGCGAACCAGATTCGAACCGTGGGTGTTGTTGCTGTTCGTTGCGCTGGCGCTGCTCACCATTGAGTGGATGAGCTATCACCGAAGGATTACGGTCTAGCTGTATGTCCATTCAATTCGAAGCCGCCTGGGCGGCAATCTTTCTGGTTTTGCTGTTAGTGTTGTGGATTTCCACCGCGCGCAGTCGTACGAACCTGAGTGTCAAGCATCGTTACTTGGCGACTGCGCTACGCAGTCTCGCGCTGATTGCCGTAGTGGCGGCGCTCACCCAGCCGGTGTGGTTGAGCAAGACACGCGAAGTAGCGGTGGTGTACGCGTTGGATATTTCGCGCAGCGTCGCAACGGAGTTTATCGGCAGCGCTTTGGAATGGATGCAAGGGGCCAACAAGGATGGGAACGTGGCGCGCGCGCGCTATGTAGTGTTCGCGGATCGGCCGAAGCTGGTATCCGATCTCGATGCCGTGCGCAATGTCGGCGTCACCAGTGAGGGCCAGCGCGCAGAGGACAATCTGATTCATCAAGGGGCGACCAACTTGGAGTTGGCTCTGCAGGAATCGCTTCTGGGTTTCGATGCCCGGCAACTCAAGCGCTTGGTGCTATTAAGCGATGGCAATCAGACGCACGGTGATGTGTGGAAAGTATTGCCGCGCCTGAAGGCGGCCGGCGTGCGCGTCTTTACCATTCCTGCCAAACCACATGCTCAAGGCGATGTCTGGGTGGAATCCTTACAGGCGCCCGATACATTGCGGCGCGACGAACCGAGCAGTGTGACCGTTCGCGTGGTGGCGCAGCAGCCTACCAAAGCTGTCGTGTCAGTCGGCACGGGCAGTGCAACACTTGGGAGCCGGGTAGTGGCGCTGCGCGCTGGCGTGAACAGCGTGAGCTTGCCGCTGCGCCTTGATCGATCTGGCAGCGTGCCGCTGTCGGTGCTGGTGCAAGCGAAGGGCGATGAGATTGCGGAGAACGATCGCGCGCAGCAAACCGTATGGGTGGGACCTCGCGCCAAGGTTCTCTATGTCGAAGGCCAGCCCGACGCCAGCGAATATTTGCGCAACGCACTGGTGAGCCAAGGGATCGAAGTCGACGCCGTGGGCGGCGACGCCATGCCGCACCATGCGGCAGAGCTGGATCGCTACGACGCCGTGGTGCTATCCGATATTCCGATTGCGCAACTCGACGAACAAAAAATGTCCGCGGTGGACACCTACGTGCGCGAGCGCGGTGGGGGTCTGCTATTCGCCGCCGGCGAAACCACTTACGGCGAGAAGGGTTTCGCCGGCACGCCTTTGGAAAAGGCGCTTCCTATCGAGTTCAAGGCGCAAGAAAAGCGCAAGGATTTGGCATTGGCCGTGGTTCTGGACCGTTCATACAGCATGAAGGGTCGCACCATCGAACTGGCCAAAGCGGCGACCATCGCGGCGTTGGAAATGTTGGAAGAGCAACATCGCTTCGCCGTCATCACATTCGATTCGCAACCGTACGAGACGGTGCCATTGCAGTACGTGCGCAGCCGCAAGAAGGCCGAAGATCTCATCAGCCGCATTCAAGCCAGCGGTCAAACCAACATCTACCCCGCGCTTCAGATTACCTATCGCGTGCTGGCCAAGTCCGGCGCGAAATCCAAGCACGTGATTTTGCTCTCCGATGGTGATACGGCGCCTGCGGACTTCGAGCGCTTGCTCAATCGTATGACCAAGGAGCAGATCACCGTCTCGACTATTGCCCTAGGCAAGGGCGCGGACAAGGAATTGATGGGCAATATTGCCAAGTGGGGGAAGGGACGCGCTTATTTCGCCGAGTCGCCGCAAAGCGTTCCGCAAATATTCATCGAGGATGCGCAAAACGCCGTGCGCGCCAATCTGGTGGAAGAACCTTTCCGCGTTCTGGTGAAACGCCGCATACAAGCCCTGCGCGGCATCGATTTCAAGGACGCTCCCATGTTGAGGGGCTTCGCCAGCACGCAAGCCAAACCCTTATCGGAAGTGTTGCTCACCTCCGAGTCCGGCGCTCCCATACTGGCGCGTTGGCATCACGGCTTAGGCAAGACAGTCGCCTTTACTTCGGACGTGAAAAACCGCTGGGCAGCAGACTGGATCAACTGGAAAAGCTACGGCAAATTCTGGGGTCAACTCGTGCGCGAAACCATGCGCCGCGAATTAAACGAAGAACTCCACTTCGCCGTGCGACGTGAAGGCGACGAAGCTATCGTGGAAGTGAACGCGGCAAATCCCGATGGCAGCTTCCGCGATCGCCTGACTCCTCGTGTCAGGGTGCACGCGCCCGAAGGCGGAAACAGTATGGCCGATTTGCGTCAAATCGCACCCGGCTACTATCAACTGAAGATGCCGGTCGCCACCTCCACCACCGCACCATTGCGCTTCGAACTCGTGCCAGGCGGAGGTATCACGCCGCAATGGGCCGCCGCCATCGGCACGAGAAGTCTGTACTACCCATATTCCGACGAGCTGCGTTCCCTACCACCTAACACCGAACTCCTGCGCGCCATCGCGGCGGAAACCGGCGGCAAATACGCACCCTCTGTCCAAGAGATTTTCGCGGACTACGGTGAATCGGTACAGATCGAAAAACCGCTTTGGCGCTGGTTCGCGCTGGGGGGATTGATGTTCTACCTTCTCGATCTGATGGTACGGCGTGCACCCTTCATAAGGCGCTGGCTGGACGCATAAGTCAGCGCAATCGTTCCTGCGCTGGCGAGAGCTCCGCCGGCCTCGCCTGCGGATCGCACGCGCCTGATATCTTTACTCCATGAAAACACGTAGGGCGGATAACATACAGTAGCGTTTTTGCACACGTTACGTCAACTCGTATTCCCCGCGCTCTTGGCGCGGGGGCAAACTTCGGGGGTTTCCAAAGGGGGAGAAGTAATTTTCACGTAGCCCCCTTTGGTCAAGGGCGGGGTCAATACCCCGCCCGCGAAGTCCCCTTTATTCTTAGGAGGATGTCACCGATGCAACCAACCAGCGAACAGAAGTCCGTCAAGAAGCTCCGCTGTATCCAGCGTAGCGCGGGTAGTCATTGGGTCGGCAACGGTTTTCCCGTGCGTTCGCTGTTTTCGTACCCAATTCTAGGACCGGTGCTCAGTCCGTTTTTGCTCCTCGATTACGCAGGGCCGATGGAATTCCCATCGACGAATGAACGTCTCGGTGTCGGTGAGCACCCTCATCGCGGGTTTGAAACCGTGACCATTGTTTACGAGGGAGAAGTGGAACATCGTGATTCCTCCGGTGGCGGAGGGCGCATCGGTCCCGGTGACGTGCAGTGGATGAGCGCAGCGTCCGGCGTAGTCCATGAAGAGTTTCATGGTCGCGATTTTGCACGACGTGGCGGCCTCTTCGAAATGGTGCAGCTTTGGGTCAACCTGCCCGCCAAGGACAAGATGACAGCACCACGCTATCAGGGCATTTTGAACAGCAAAATTCCTACCGTGAGTCTCCCTAACAGCCAAGGAACCGTGCGCGTCATTGCTGGCGAGTTCGCTGGGGAGAAGGGGCCGGCCAAGACCTATACACCCATCCATGTTTGGGATCTTCGTCTGGCGAGCGACCAACGGCTTGACCTTAGCGTGCCCGATGGTTACACAACGGCGCTGGTGGTGCTCAAAGGTGCTGTGCGCGTGCATGGCTCCGAGGCCATCGAAGCGGCGGAGGTCGGATTGTTTGACCGCGCGGGAGAAACCATTCGCATCGAAAGCGCGGAGAATGCGACGGCCCTGTTGCTGACCGGCGAGCCGATTGATGAACCCATCGTGGGGAGCGGGCCGTTCGTCATGAACACTGCTCAGGAAATTCGTCAGGCGATGGCTGACTACCAGAACGGAAGGATGGGGCACCTGACATGAGTACGGCACGGGATTGCGATGACCATGCGATGAGGGGTGGCCGGCTCAAGTGCCGGGTGTGCGAAACGGTAGTAGTAAGGTGACTCGTATGCCCGCTTCCGGCGCAGCGTGGGCGAGAGGTTGCACACGACACTCTAGAGGTAGGAAACCAGTTCAACGCCGCGCAGCGCGCCGAGACTCTGAATCGGGAGTAACCTTGCCCTGATGACTTTGCCATTTTCTGCGTTGACCCCGGACACCCTTCTGAACGCCCTGGAAAGTACCGGTCTGCGGCCTGACGGGCGTCTGCTCGCCCTCAACAGCTACGAGAATCGTGTCTATCAGGTGGGTATGGATGAGGGACCACCGCTGGTGGTCAAGTTCTACCGCCCGCAGCGATGGCCGGAGGAGGCGATCCGCGAGGAGCATGCCTTTTCGTTCGAGTTGACCGAACGCGAGATTTCTGTGGTGGCACCTATGCGCTACAACGGCGATTCGTTGCACCGCTTCGATGATTTCTGGTTCGCGGTTTTCCCGCGACGAGGCGGGCGGGCGCCGGAGCTTTCGGATTCCTCGACCTTGCAATGGCTGGGCCGGTTCATAGCCCGTATGCATGCCGTGGGGAAGCTGCACAAATTCAACGCACGTCCCAGCATCGACATCGATAGCTTCGGCTACCAGTCGCGGGATTATGTGTTGTCCACGCAATTTATCGCGCCGGAACTGCGTACGGTTTACGCCAGCGTCGTGGAGCAAGCATTGGAGGGTGTGAAGCGCTGTTACGAGCGCGCGGGTCCAGTCCAGTCGTTGCGGTTGCACGGCGATTGCCACACCGGCAATATCCTATGGACCGACGAGGGTCCGCACTTCGTCGATCTCGACGATGCGCGCATGGGGCCCGCCGTTCAGGATCTATGGATGCTGCTTTCGGGCGAGCGCGAGGAGCGTAGTCGTCAATTGGCTGATGTCATGGCGGGCTATGAGGATTTCTGCGATTTCGATCAACGCGAGCTGCATTTGATCGAAGCGCTGCGAACCTTGCGGCTAATTCACTACTCCGCCTGGATTGCCAGACGATGGGATGATCCGGCATTCCCTGTCGCGTTCCCTTGGTTCGATACGCCACGCTATTGGCAGGACCGCATCCTGGAACTGCGCGAGCAGGTTGCACTGATGGATGAACCGCCGCTTTGGAGCACTTGAATGGATGAGTTAGCACAACTGAGCCAGCTTGAGACCCGCGTCTTGGGCGTGTTGGTGGAGAAAGAGATCACAGTACCGGATTCTTATCCGCTCACGCTCAACTCCCTGGTCAATGGCTGCAACCAAAAGAGCAGCCGCGACCCGGTGATGAATGTGACGGAAGCGCAAGTGAAAGAGGCCCTGGACGAGCTGCGCCGCCGCACACTCATTATGGAAAGCAGCGGTGGGCGAGCCTGGCGCTACGCGCACAATGTTCCCAAGGGTCTGGGCTTGAGCAGTTCCGAAACCGCATTGATCGCCGCGCTGTGGTTGCGCGGCGCGCAGACAAGCGGTGAACTTCGCATCAATGCGGAGCGGTTTTACCGCTTTGCCGATTTGTCATCCGTGGAAGCCTACTTGGAGGACATGGCAACGAAGACTCCGCCACGAGTGCTCAAGTTACCCCGCCAATCAGGGGCGCGGGAAGCGCGCTGGACACACCTGTACTGCGGCACGCCGGTTGAAGAATTAAGCGCATCCGAGCGTGGTCAACCTGTGGCCGAGGTCAACGATACCGCGCTATTGGCATTGATTCGGCGCGTCGAGGATCTGGAATTGCAGGTGAATCAGCTTCAATCCGTCGTGGATGGGCTTCGGCTCCCGTCCTGATGCCGCGTGGCGTCGCGTGACGAAAGGCGGGAGGCGTTGTGCGTCGGGTGCGCACGTGCCGATCGCTATAATCCAAAGCCAGTAACAGCAGCGCTGCTCGCGGTTTGGTGCGGGGGCTGAACACAACAGTCGTACCACTTAAGGAAGAAAATGGGCAAAGGTGACGTGAGAACGCGTATGGGAAAAATCTATAACGGATCCTATGGAAAATCCCGACCAGGGCGGGGAAAAAAGAAAACGCCGGTGAAGGGGCCTGCGCCCACAAAACCCAGCCGGTAGGCGTCGAAACTGGTAACAAAGGCGGCGCTTTGGCGTATCCCAGCGCCGCCTTTTTTAAAGAGGCACTATGCCGCTGGAGTTCGACCGCTATTACCGATATGCGGACCTGTCGGATGCGTTGCATACCCTCGCACGCGCCCGACCCGACCTGGTGCAACTGGAATCCATTGGCAAAAGTCACGAAGGACGCGACATCTGGCTCGCCATAGTGACCTGTTTCAAGCGTGGATCAGCGCATACCAAGCCCGCGCTTTGGATCGACGGGAACATCCACGCCACCGAGGTGACAGGCTCCATGGCCTGTTTGTACTTCCTTCAATTTCTGCTGATGCACTATGGGACGCGCGAGGACGTGACGCGCTGCCTGGATACCCGTGCTTTCTACGTGTGCCCACGACTGAATCCCGATGGCGCTGAATGGGCGCTGGCGGATGTCCCCAAGATTATCCGCTCCAGCACACGACCCTATCCCTTCGACGAGGACGTGCCGGGTGGATTGGTACGGGAAGATATCGATGCCGATGGCAGAGTGCTTAGCATGCGAATCCGTGACCCGAATGGTGCATGGAAGGTGTCCGCGGATGATCCGCGCCTGATGGTGAGGCGCGAGCCTACCGAAATGGAGGGTACTTACTACCGGCTTCTGCCTGAGGGCCATATCGAAGACTACGACGGCGTGCTGGTGCGGATGAAGTCCACAAAAGAGGGGCTCGATCTGAACCGGAATTTTCCTTCGCAATGGCGTCAAGAACATGAGCAGTGGGGTGCAGGGCCTTACCCGAGCTCCGAGCCGGAGGTTCGAGCGGCGGTGGCGTTTATCAGCGAGCACCGCAATATCACCGGCGGTATCGCGTTTCACACGTACAGCGGTGTGCTGCTGCGACCGTACTCGCATCAGGCCGATGAGCAACTCCCCGTCGAAGACCTGAGGACCTATCAGAAAATCGGCAACAAGGGCACGCAGCTAACCGGCTACCCGAACATCAGCGTGTATCACGACTTTCGCTACCATCCGAAAGAGGTGATCACTGGCGCATTCGACGACTGGCTCTACGAGCATGCGGGTGCCTTCGCCTGGACCATCGAAATCTGGAGCCCCCAGCGCGAAGCCGGCATCGGCGATTACAAATTCATCGAGTGGTATCGCGAGCATCCCGTCGAGGATGATCTCAAGCTCTTGCGCTGGAGCGACGACCAATTGCAGGGCAAAGGATTCGTTCCCTGGTATCCCTTCAAGCATCCGCAACTGGGCGCAATCGAACTGGGCGGTTGGGACGCGCTGTACAGTTGGTCCAATCCGCCGCCGCACTTGCTGGAGAAGGAACTGCAACGTTTTCCCGAGTGGCTGTTGTGGCACTGCCTGATTTCGCCGCGGCTGGAACTGCAAGAGGCGATTGCAGTGCGTATCGACGAATCCCACTACCGGATTCGTCTGGTTGTCACCAATACTGGTTGGTTACCCAGCTACGTCACGCAAAAGGCACTGAAGAACAAGCTCACGCGCGGGACAATTTTCGAGATCGATTTGCCGCACGACGCCGCCCTGGTCACGGGGGAGAAGCGCCAGGAGCTTGGGCAACTTGAAGGCCGCGCCTACAAGCCCGTCACGCCAAGCGGATGGGCAGGGTGGGGCGGCGACACCACTGCGGATCGCCTCAAGGTCGAATGGGTGGTACGCGCCGCCGCGGGCGCGCGCATAGACTTACGTGCGCATCATGATCGCGCCGGGATTGTCGCCACCACGGTAGTTTGTTCGTAGCCCACTTCATGGGATGCGCCCGCACATCCCAAATTTCTCCATGCCCCACCGTCTCCCCACACTTAGGGCGGAAAAGCGCAGCACCTTCCGCCGTAAGGGAACAGCACCTGCGCAATGTCGCTCATTTGAAGATTTATGTTGCCCGAACTCGTACGCCGATATCCGCGTCCAGGGTCCCAAACGCAGCCGCGAACGCACTAGCAATCGCCTCCTCGCTCTTCCCAGCGTGTACGGCGTGCCCGATCATTTCCACGCTGTAGGCCCCCTCAAGCGCGCTTCCACATCGCGGCCGGTAGCGCGCCGTGCCTGATAGTAAAACCAGTTCCGAAGTTTGTCGTTACACGCCAACCTTACCCACGGAGCCTTGCGCATCAAACGCGATTTTTGAGCGCAAGCGGGCCAATCCGGCCCGGGCTGAACAGTCCAGCTGGCGCGTTGCTGGTCCTTTGAGCCTAGGAGCCTGTCGGACTTAGGCTGCAAGCTTTAGCGCGCCCTCTTGAGCGATGCCGGCCTGGTCGAGCGCCTGCCTGATGCGTGCGATTTCCGCGTCACTGATCTTTACCAGCGGCGGGCGCACGACTGCCTTGTCGAGCCTTCCGAGCAGAACCAGCGCTTCCTTCATGCGATTGTGCATGTCGAGGAAAGGCGGGGCATAGAAGACTTGGGACAGCGGCACGATGCGGTCATTGACCGCCTGAGCCGCCTTGAGATCGCCCGCTTGCACGGCCCGGAACAGCGCCACTTGCAGATCGGCGATGACACTGCCGGATCCCGACAGCAATCCGTTGGCGCCCAGGGTCAGCGATGCCATCAGCCACGAGGAGTGCGTCGTCAGTACACTGACGGGCCGTGGCAGACTCTGGAAGGTGCGGATATGCCGCTCGTGCAACATGGCGTCATTTGACCAATCCTTGATGGCCTGAATGGTGGGAACCTTGTCGAACAACTGCAGCAGGGTGTCGAAGGTGTAGCCGAGCCCGCCTGCCATCGGATACTGGAACGCGATGATGGGCAGGTCGGTAGCGTCCGCAATGCACCGATAATGCGTGATCGCCATTTCCGGACGGAGCTGTCCGCCCATTGCCATGCTGTTGGGCGGGAAGACGAGGAGGGCGGAGGCCCCTTCCTTTGCCGCCATCGCCGCCAGTCGCGCCGCTTCGGCGCTGCCATCGGCATAGACGCCGTTGATCAGCGGTACGTGATCGCCGACTTCCGCCAGTGATGCGGCCAGAATTTGCTGCTGTTCCTCGAACGAACAGGCATGCACTTCCGAGGCGTGGCCATTGACCGTGACAGCCGTGACGCCATCGATCAGCGCGCAATCGCGCACATGCTTGCGAGTCTGGCGCTCGTTGATGCTCAGATTATCGTTGAGGGCAAGCAGCGTCGCCGGTATGACGCCAGCGGGACGAAAATTCTTGAAACGTCGCATGGTTTACTCCTTGGGTTCCTTCGGTTAACCGAGACTTTAATCGGTAATGGCGATAGGCCCCTCGGAACAGGAAGACGGCAGCCACCACTACCCCGAGTATCGACCACGCCCAACCAACATAAGGTTACCACCAGCCCTGACCCCATCGAGGCCACGTGTTGGCTAAATCTTGTCGGCACCTGGAGGCGCAACGGCTGCGCGCAATCCGTCTTGTTCGTAACATGCGTTTTGCCGATGCGAGCGCTTCACTTTGATTCCGGCTTCGCCGGCTTGGATTGCGCCGGAGCCAATGGGTCAAGGAAAGAGGTGTTCCAATAACCAGTATCGCTTTGGCTTGATTCTCCGCTCTTTCACGGCGGAAGGCGCTGCGCTTTTCCGCCCTACGGGGGGCGACGCGCGTGTGCGGCACTCAAGTTGGCACA
>JANNFC010000025.1:0-2051 GCA_031379405.1 Betaproteobacteria bacterium
GCCTGTGATTATGTTGCGTCGCAACATTTCGGCTTGCGCGGCAATGAATCAATCGTTTGCGATTGGTTTATGAAGTAAATCACCATGATCGGCGCGGACGTCCTACAGCGCGCCTCCTCGCTTTCGAGCGCGAGCGCTTCCCACCAGCCGCCCAAAGGCCATGGAAAACAGGGCAGAAGGAAGGAGGGAAAAAGGGGAAGGGGAAGGGGGAAAGGGGGAAAGGGGTAAAAGGAGAAAAAGCGAAGCCAGCCTATAAGCCGGGTTCTGTTCGAGGGCGAGCCCTCGTGACAGTCATTCCTCTAGGCCACCGGTTACCCGTTGGCTCAAGCGACCTACCCGAGAGCGGCGCGAGCCACGCCATTGCTCTCCTATTTGGTCTTGCTCCGGATGGGGTTTGCCATGCCGTGACCGTTACCGGCCACGCGGTGGGCTCTTACCCGCAGCCCGCTTGCGCGGGCCGCCGCGAACGTTGCCGTGTCGCGCGCCATTGCACCCTTACCGGCACGCATCGGAAACGCGCTTGGGCGGTATGTTTTCTGTTGCACCGTAGTTCGACCGCTAACGCCGTGGCAAAGCGCTTTCGCGCCTTGTTCCGATGGGTTTCGGCGCCGCATCTCGTACGGTCCCAATTGGGACTTTCCATCGCCTTTCGACGTCCGGCCATTAGCCGGCATCCCGCTCTATGGAGCCCGGACTTTCCTCCCCGCGACCGCAATCGCGCGGCGACTGTCCAGCTAGCTTCGCGGGTCGCATCCTAACACCCCCAGGGGCCATCTCCGTGCGCGCGGCGCGAAATACAATGGCGGGCTCTACTCCAACGTCCAAGCGACCTCGCCTCCGGCGCGAAAGGCGACCAGTTTGCTGCGTCCGTAGTCGAGTTCAGTCGGCACCGGCCACGACTTGCGTGCCAAAGTGATCGTCTTCGAATTGCGTGGCAGGCCGTAGAAATCGGCGCCGTTGAAGCTGGCGAAGGCTTCCAGTTTGTCTACCGCGTCGGCCGCATCGAACGCCTCGGCATACAGTTCGATGCCAGCATGCGCAGTGTAGATTCCCGCACATCCGCAATCGCTCTCCTTGGTCTCCCTGGCGTGCGGGGCGCTGTCCGTTCCGAGGAAAAATTTCTTGTCCCCGGACGTCGCCGCACCCAGCAACGCCAGGCGGTGCTTTTCACGCTTGACGATCGGCAAACAATACGCGTGCGGCCGGATCCCACCTTGGAACAATGCGTTGCGATTGATCAGCAGGTGATGCGCGGTGATGGTTGCCGCCACGTTGGGGGGTGCCGACCGAACGAAACACACCGCTTCTTCGGTCGTCACGTGCTCTAGGACAATTTTGAGTTTTGGATAGCGGGTGACGAGTCCGCTCAGCACTTCCTCCAGAAATACACGCTCGCGATCAAACACGTCTACGTGGGGAGCGCTCACTTCGCCGTGAATCAGCAAAGGCATTCCCGCATCGCCCATTGCGTCCAATACGGCATGACATCTCGCGATATCGGTCACGCCGGAATCGGAATTTGTGGTGGCGCCAGCGGGGTAAAACTTGACTGCGAACACCCTTCCACTTTGCCTCGCACGACGAATTTCCTCAGGCCTGGTTTTGTCAGTCAGATAGAGCGTCATCAGAGGCTCGAAAGCGAGCCCGTGGGGCAGCACCGCAAGTATGCGCTGCCGATAGGCAACGGCCGCTTCGGTATCGGTTACGGGAGGCTTGAGGTTGGGCATGATGATCGCCCGGGCAAAGCGCTGCGCCGTGTCTGGCAGCACCGCGCGCAGGTGATCGCCGTCTCTCAAGTGTAGGTGCCAGTCGTCTGGCTGGGTGATGGTAATTCGGTCAGTCATCGGTACTAGGAGCCTGTCGGACTTAGGTGTTCGATAGCGAAACGGTGGGAGAGCGAGGACAGATTTCGATGATTTCGACGCGCATATGGGGAATATGTAAGGAGAAAGCGGCTAAATATGGGCCGCCCTCCCGCCGTTGCGGCCGAATCATCCTAAGTCCGACAGGCTCCTAGGGCTGGGTGTTGTCTTGTACTTCAGCGCCATTTC
>JANNFC010000049.1:0-3166 GCA_031379405.1 Betaproteobacteria bacterium
CACAAGGGGTCAATCCGTGTGCAGTTGGGTAAGAACTGAGAAATACGGATGAAGAGGCCGGATAAACGTCTTTCAAAGCAGCGAAACCCCGCGACCGAGGGTAACTTAGTCGCGAATGAAACTTATTCAGACACTCCGGACATTACGTTGCCGGCGCGGGGTGATTTTTAGAGGTTCCCATATGTTGGGTAGTGGCGGTATTCGTCCCCAACTTTTCCCTGGGTTCCAGTACCGCTTGGAGGGCATCAAGTTGGTTTCGGTGGGAAATTGAGCAGGTGGCAACACCTGTCTCGGTCATGGAGTGATCAGTGCGATTTGCTGAATTCCCTTTCAAAGCAAAGTACTCAGGTCGGCGAGGCTGATCAACCTGCAACCGGCACCCCTGCTAAATTGTGGGCCGGCGCCAACTCCCGCCGGAGGGCGCTCGGATCAGGGCCAGCAGCGCTTGCCCGAAAGTAGCGGGGCGACCTCGTCACCCTGGCTGCGCCCGCGCTTCCCCTTCTGGTGTCACGCGTGTATTATGTACGCAAGTTTGCACATTTAACGCGCCGCTATTTGTCGCCCAAGGAGGCATGCAATGGGAATCTCCACGAACGATGTTGTTCCGCTCTCGCAGGCCCGCGCCAACTTCTCGGAGCTGGCTGAAGAGGTCAAGGCCGGCGCGGAGAAGATCATCACCAAGAACGGTGAGAGCTACGTGGCGCTGATCGACGCAGAGCGGCTGGATCATTACCACCGGCTAGAGCGCGAACGCATTCACTTGCTATTGATCGATGAGGCGGGCAAGGGGCTGGACGATGTCGCTGTCGGGCGCGCGAAGGATGCCCGCAGCGCGATCAAGTCGATCAAGCGCCGCCGCGGCGCGTAAGACGGTCCGAGCGGTCCCGATGGCGAGGAAGCCTGCCGTCAGGCTCACCGCAAACTTCGAGCGCAATCTCGCTGACATCGAGCGCTTTCTGACCGAGGCCGAAGCGCACCAGGCCTACGACGCGCTGCTCGACGAATTGCTGGACACTGTGATTCCGAATCTCGAACGGTTTCCCGGCATCGGGCGAGCGTTTCTGGCGAATGCGGCTCGCTCGGTCGAAACCACGAATGCGCTTGAAACATTGCGCGCGAAGTTGGCGGCGCTGACGCCGGACCCGCAAGCGCTGCGCGAATACATCCTCGACCACTATTTGGTGCTGTACGCCCAAGTCGGCGGGAATCTCTATCTGCTGGCGATCAGGCATCACCGCCAACTGTCGTTCGATTTCCACTCGCACTGGGGCGGAACTTCGTCGATGCCGTAGTGCAGTCGAAGCCGTCCCCAACGCAGAGAAGTTTTTGATTCAGTGTAGGTCGCGATATAGCCTCAGTTCCGCCGCCCGCAATCCCAATGAAATCGCGGGCTTTACGCCCATCCATTCTTGGGGGGAAGGCGACGACAGACTTCACTCTATAACGCGACATTCCGCCTTGAAGACACAACATTCGCACAATCCTGGCGATTCAGCTTTTCGCGGAGGCACCACACCTTTCAATAAGCCGTTTCGGCGATCGGCCAAATGATGCACCCGCTCTTTGGAGTAGAGCCGAACCCTCATGGTCTGTCTGGTTTCCGCCCAGGGCGCCAACACGACTACATAGGCGTACTCGCTCACCTTCTCTCTCGATGCGCCTTCGACCGCTAGTCTTTGTACGGAAAGTTCGACGATGTCCGACTCGTAGACGACCAGGCGGTCTCGCCGCTTGAATTCGACCAGGACCAGCACTTGATCGGGGCGGCGGTAGACCCGATCCACGATTGCGCCGAGTGGCGTGGGAGGCATCGCGACAAATCGCTTTTCCGAGTAGGCAATCGTGGCGTTTTCCAGTTCCTTCGGAAGCCAGGCGCCAGGATGCCTCTCGCGTGCGCGAGGCAAGCACGCGCGCCAAAGGAGCAAGGCGCCCAAGACCCCGGTCAGCAGTCCGATGAGGCCTGTCTTCACGGGAACGGCATGAGTTCCGATGGCCCGAACGCGCATCGGGTGCGGCGCGGCTTAGCTTCCGTCGGCACGATCACTGACGTCCTCTGGGTCGAAAGGCCTCGCTTATGCGCACAAGATGTTTGAATGCATCTGTCGCGCGGACCGCTACGCTGCGGGGGGCCCTCTCCATCATCCCCAACAAGAGAATCACCCACCTGGGCGAACACCGGGGAGCGCTCAAACCCTTCACGGCGAAATTGCACCCCAGTGACTCCCGATGCATGGCAGCGTGTTCCCGTCGTCCCGCGCGCATGGCATTGCGTTGCGCTGAGGTGCTGCGTCGCCCCAGCTTGTGCTGCAACACTACTCGCCGCTCGCAGATCGCCATTTCCGCGAGCCGACTCGCCCACAGGATTGGAATCTCGCGTTTACACATCAAGATCGCCATTCTTGTCCGTGCCCATCAACTCGATGAGCTGTTGATCGCTCAAGCGGTTTGCCTCAGCTGTGAGCATAGGCATCCGGGTAGCCTCAGGGTCGCATGAGGATTCTGCGAGCGCCCTACCCTCTCTACATTTCTCAAGCATCCCGCTTCGCTCGGACAAAAGACCGATGGCCGCGAGAGTGGATAGCCGTGTTGCCCGGCGTCGCCCCTTTGCGCATTGCAGGAGCGCATCGGTGAGCAATGGAAACTCATCGGCGTAAATCCGGATCGTGAGGCGCAACACGCGAATCGGTTCGGGTGGCGGCATGGCGAGGCCGTACTTGGCTCAGCGCGCCGTTTGGGAAGTGGACAGCCGCGCTTCCCGGCGTGCCTGCGCTTGGAGCAGTTCCTGCCCTGCGATCAAGAATCCGCGCACATTGGCGTACAGCGGATCTTCCACTTGTGCAATGCGATGTTTGGGAAAGGCCTTTTCGATTTCCTTGCGGAAGAAGAAGGCCCCGCCACCGGTCAGCACGATGTTGTCGATGTCGCTGCCGTCCTGCACTTGTTTTCGAAGGGCCGTCACGGCGTCCTTTGCGATCCGTTCACCCGCCGAAACGTGGACTTCGATGTCGCACAATTGCCCAAAGAAACGCGGTGACTCTCCTTTACGCAACGCCCGGTCGATGCGCTCTCGATCATGATCGGAGAGTTGCGTTCCTAACGCCGATCCCACGGAGCGGGCAATGGTATCCAGGACGTCCACCATGCCCCGGTTGATCGAATCGGATCG
>JANNFC010000069.1:0-1822 GCA_031379405.1 Betaproteobacteria bacterium
CTGCCGAGGTCAGCCTGTACATTGCCACAGCTTTCCAGCGGCGCGGCATCGGCACCTACCTCAAGCGCCGCATGATTGAGCATTGCCCACGTTTGGGCATCACCACGCTCGTCAGCATGCACTTCGACCACAACGAGGCGACACGCCGTATCAACGAGCATCTCGGTTTTCAGCAGGTCGGCCATCTACCTGAGATTGCCGTCGTCAACGGTCAACCGCGTGGCTTGCTCATCTCGCTGCTTCGCATCACTCCAGCGCCAATTCCGAAATGACGGAAACGCCTAACTCCGCCCACCGAATCTCCTTCATGTCTTCTATGCGCTGCAGCGAACCCGGCCATCGCATCCAGGTTGCAATCGTGCGCCCTCGTGGGCCGGGTCGCTGAGCTTGGGTCGTTAGGCGTTCTACGCGCCACTTGACAAAGCGCACGCTTTCACGGACGCTTTGCGCATGACCTCACTTCCCGTCACGCAAGCCCGCTCCAAACTCTATCAACTCCTCGATGAGGCCGCCGATTCTCACGAACCCATTCAGATTACCGGCAAGCGTTCCAATGCCGTTCTCGTGTCTGAGGAGGATTGGCGCAGCATCCAGGAGACGCTCTACCTCATCTCGATTCCCGGTATGCGCGACTCCATCCGCAAGGGCATGGCCGAACCGCTCGGCAAAACCTCCACCAAACCAGGCTGGTGAGCTGGTCTATCGTTTACACCAAACAAGCGCAGAAGGACGCAAGGAAACTTGCGTCCTCAAACCTCAGACCACAGGCGCAACGTCTTCTCGACATCATTGCAAATAACCCCTTTCAGAATCCGCCGCCCTATGAAAAGCTCATTGGAGATTTGGCTGGAACCTGTTCCCGCCGCATCAACATCCAACATCGCTTGGTGTATCAGGTCTATGACGCCGAGCGCACCATCAAAGTCGTCCGTATGTGGACTCACTACGAATGAAAACGCCGCCTATGCGCTGCAGCGAGCCCGGCCATCGCGCTCTGGTTGCAATCCACGCGTCCCGCGGGCCGGGTCGCTGAGCTTGGGTCGTCAGGCCACGTTCACGCGCCGTGAGTATGACAGCCCATAAAACACACGCAGGAGACTTTGCATCACTGCAACCTGAGGGAAAAAGAACATGACCGCCAAAGACATCATCGCCGAGCTCAAGAAAGCCGCCACCGCCCAGGCCAAAAAAAACTGGATGAACAACGGCGGTGCCAAAGAGCCGTGCCTCGGCGTGAAGGTCGAGGACATGAAGAAGATCCAGAAACGCGTGAAGATGGACTACCAGCTCGCCCTGGACCTCTACGACACCGGCATCGCCGACGCGATGTACCTCGCCGGACTCATCGCGGACGATGCGAAGATGACCAAAGCGGATCTGCAAAAATGGATCAAAGGCGCCACCAGCAACTGGGTCGCCGAATACATGGTCCCCTGGGTGGCGTCCGCGAGCCTGCATGGCCGGGAGATGGCCCTGAAGTGGATCGAATCCAAAAACGAAACCATCGCCACCGCCGGCTGGCAGACTTACAGCAGCATCGTCGCCATCAAGGAGGACGCGGACCTCGACCTGACCGAAATCAAGTCGCTCCTGCAGCGCGCGGCAAAGTCCATCCACCAGCAGCCCGATCGCATCAAATGGGCGATGAACGGTTTCGTCATCGCCGTCGCCTGCCACGTCAAACCGCTCCACCCGCTCGCGGTCACCACGGCCAACGGCATCGGCAAGATCGCCGTCGCGCAGGCCGGGAAGTGCAGCACGATTCCGTTCGCGCCCGAGCGCATCAAACAAGTCGAAGCCCGCGGCGCGATCGGCAAGAAAC
>JANNFC010000090.1:0-1681 GCA_031379405.1 Betaproteobacteria bacterium
TAAAGCGCCATGGTTTAGAATACCGCGCTTGCAAACCGTCGTGCCGGAGAGGTACCGAAGTGGTCATAACGGCGCCGACTCGAAATCGGATGGTCGGGTAATTCCGGCACGTGGGTTCGAATCCCACCCTCTCCGCCAGAACGTAGTTCAGAGACGTCCGCCGGCGTTCGCCGCGGTTCAAAAATCCGCAGAAAAATAGACCTTTTCGTTCGTTTACGTTCGAAATGGATTCTTTACAGCCGGCTCCGAGTATGGGTAACTTTGGGGGTAACCACCCTTTTTCACATCGGTGGTTACCCACCTAAAATGGGTTCGCGAGAGAAATAGAGCCATTTTCCCGAGGAATTCTGAAAATCAGGTTACCCACCCATGCTTACAGAGCTTCAAATTCGCAGTGCAATTCGTCAGGCCGCCAATCAAGAAAGCCCGCAACGCTTGAGCGACGGTCAAGGGCTCGCTCTGGTCATCGTGCCGCCGAACCGCCCAGCGTGGCGATTCCGTTATCACTTTCAGGGCCGCGAGAAAATGATTTCGTTAGGCGTGTATCCCGAGGTATCCATCGCGATGGCTCGCGAACGACGCGAGGCAGCTCGCCGAGAGCTCGCAGGCGGCATCGATCCGAGCGCAACGCGGCAGGCGTCGCGCGCCGCGCGAGCCGTCGACTTCAAGTCGATCGCCGAAGAGTTACTCGAATCGCAAGCCGCGAGACTCGATCCTGGAACGATCGCGCAAAAGGCAGCCTGGTTGCGCAAACGCGTCTATCCCTTCATCGGGCGCATGCCGATTGTCGATGTCAGAGCGCCGCAAATTTTGGGGCTCCTGCGAAAAATAGAAGCCACCGGGCGCCATGAGACTGCACGCAGAGTACGTACGGCCGTGGGGGAGGTCATGCGCTACGCCGCCGCCTGCGGCCATGTCCAGGGCGATCCCACCGTCGTGCTGCGCGGTGCGTTGGTCGCCGGGACCAAGAAGAGTTTTGCCGCTGTTACGGACCCCAAGCGCCTGGCGGAAATCCTGCGGGTGGTGTGGACCTATTCCGGGCAACCGACGACCGAGACCGCACTCAAGATTGCGTTCTATGCATTTCCAAGACCCGGCGAATTGCGCAAGGCCGAGTGGAAAGAAATCGATTTTGCAGAATCCATGTGGCGCATTCCCGCCGAGAAGATGAAATCGCGGCGGGCGCATCTCGTGCCCTTGAGCCATCAGGTTGTTAGCTTGCTGGAAGAATTGCATGCGGTGACGGGGCACGGTCGCTATGTGTTCCCGAGCCCGCAGTCCATGCTGAAGCCGATCAGCGACAACACGCTGGTCGCCGCGCTGCGGCGGTTGGGTATTAGCAAAGACGAGCAGACCGCGCACGGTGTGCGTGCGGCCGCAAGCACCTTGCTCAACGAACAAGGCTGGAATCCGGACCTGATTGAATTGCAGCTGGCGCACGTGCCGAAGGATCAGATCCGCGCGGCTTACAATCGAAGCGTTCGAGTCGATGAGCGACGCAAGATGCTGCAGCACTGGGCGGATTATCTCGACAAGCTGCGCGGGGGCCCGGTGAGTCCTTCGGCTGCCAATGGTCTTCGAGCTAACGTGAGACCAAAATTGACTGTAGTCAAATGATCGCATGTCAGCTTGCCAAACCCGAAGCGGACGTTTGGGATGATCCTGGTGAAAAGCGACAGGT
>JANNFC010000110.1:0-5173 GCA_031379405.1 Betaproteobacteria bacterium
GCAGGCGGCACAGGGGCTAATCCCACCATCGCACGGTAGCTACTCCAGGGGTAGCGTTCCGGCATCTTGACCATCTTGGCTCGCACCGGGTTGAGGACGATGTAGCGAGCCAGCTCCAGCAAATACCCCTCCTTTTCGACCAGGATAGCCTTAAATCGTCCCTGGAACAGATGCCCCACTTTTCTGTGGCGGCGATTGAAGCGTTGGGTATAGACGCCGTTTAACTGCCGCATGCCGCGGGAGAGATTGGGTTGCGGGGTTTCAATCAGGAGGTGCACGTGGTTACCCATCAGACAATAAGCGTAACAGCGCCAACCAAAGCGCGCCACCACCCAGGCCAGGGTGGCCAAGAACATCTCACGGTCCTCGTCATCACGAAAGACCCGCTGGCGTGCATTGCCACGCGAGGTAACGTGATACAGCGCACCAGGGAATTCTATACGCAGTGGACGAGCCATGGCCTATCCTGCACTAAGTTAGTATCATATTACAAGATGTGACCCCTTATTTTTACGTGCAACTGCCGCATACCGCGGGAGAGATTAGGCTGCGGGGTTTCAATCAAGAGATGCACGTGGTTGCCCATCAGGCAATAGGCATGACAGCACCAACCAAAGCGCTCCACCACCCAGGCCAGGGTGGCCAGGAACGTCCCACGGTCCTCATCGTCACGAAAGACTCGCTGCCGCGCGTTACCGCGCGAAGTGACATGATAGAGCGCCCCGGGGAATTCAATACGCAGTGGGCGAGCCATGGCCTATAGTGCACCAACTCAATATCATGTCAATATCATGTTCCAAGATGTGACCCCTTCTAGTCTGTCAATCCTGGTCTAATGCTGAATGCGGAAGGATTCGCAGACCAAACAATGATTCCCGACCCCTATTTATTTTCCACTCCTACCGCACTTTCGTGCGATCTGGGGTATTCACCAAATCGGGGCAGGTTTACCCACACTGTGACATTTGCAGACGGTTCAGTGAAGCTCTTATTTTCCCTATGCTCTTGAGCATCACGCGATTCGCGTCGGCTCCGACACAGCCGTGGCGAACTCGGCGTCCGGTTTGCGGGCGATCACCGCAATGATTCTTGATTGAGCAGCGATCTCCGCCAGTGTTTCATTGCTCAACAGTATTCGCGCTTCACCGTCGTCGCGGATCAGGCCTTCCGTCACCGACACGCGATCGGGCCGGTCGGCGGGCCATGCGGCTAGATGCACTTCGCCGGAAGTCACGGGGATTTTCTGTTCATCTCGACTGGTCAATACTCGCGCGGTAATGAGTTCGCCGTTACGGCGGATATCCTCGAACCACGTCCGACGCCCCGATCGCATGTCGAGTGAGACGCCCCACCACTCGCGCGGCGTGTCGCACTCGGTGCTCTCCGGAACCAGCCACGATGTAACCGACGTATGGTTCGGACGCGCGTTCAGCTCTTCTCGATGCTGTGCGAAGGCAGCTCCATGCAACGGATCGTCGGACAGATTCTCGTAAGCAAGTTCCATCGCACGGGTTTCGCCCGAGGGAAGGCGAAGCCAGGCGTTGCCGACGTAGATGCGATAGCCGTCGCGCTCAGATTCGGCGGTGAAGAGGTACGTAGCTTCGCGGGCTAGCGCATTTGTCGCCGTCGCAACCGTGCGAATGCGATCGGATGGCGAGCCGTTCGGGACAGCAACTGCTTCGAAGTTCGACTGCGCCCAATTGTCGAAGACAACGATCTCTTCCTGTTCGGGATGCGCGGGGTCGCGGTAGCGGTCGATATCGACACGCAAGCAGAAGTGTTTCGCTTCGTCATCCCCGACTTTGACTGAAGCAGGTATGTCCCACTTCATCGCAAAAGACGTGAAGCCGAGAGCGGGAACGGTGAACGGAGCCGGATCGGGCAGGGAGTTCCAACTTCCAGCGGATACGGTGAAGGGGAGCCACTTCACATGCACCTGCACTTGGGTGGCTTGCAGGCTTCCACGATTGTGCACAGTGATCTTGAGCGTGTTCGGCGCGCCTTTCACCACGCCTGGAATCACCGCCCCGAATGGACCCAAGAGATCGATATCGGGACTCTTGAAGTTGCCCCGTCCCGGCGCAGGACGGATCTGAAGCTGTGGACGATGGGCTGCAATATAGTCCACACGAATCTGCGCGCTGTCGGCATCCGGAGATGAGGTCGCCTGGAGGCGAAGCACGAAATCGTGCATGCGCGAGGGGTTCGTTGTGTCACTGTCTTTGTAGTCTTCGCCGTTGACATCGAGGATCGGGCCATCGCCTTCAACATCGACGGGCAGCAGAAGAATCGGAGGGCGCGCGGATTCTCCACGGCTCACGCGGAGATCGGTGCCGAGGATAAGAAACTCTGATGCGCTGAGATTGTTGATCTGCTGGTCGCCGATCTGACCGGCATGCTTGCGGCGCAGTTCGAAGAAGTAACTCCAGCCATCTTCGATCGGAACTTCGATCGCGGCGAATCGGCCTGCGGGCGGACCGTTCCGTGTCAAGGCTCCCGCGGCGTGCAGCGTCACATTGCCCCCGGTGGGGCTGGCGGAAAAGTCGAAGCGGCGGACCCATTCTTTTTTGATCCAGCCGAGGCGCATGCGGTTTGGAATCGAGAACTGCGGCAAGGTAACGCTGGTCGACATGAGGTCGGCATATTGAGGACGGCGCGCATTGATCTCCGCGGTGAACTCGCCATCCGCGTCGTAGAGATCATCCAAGCCGATGTTGTGTCCCAGCTCGTGACACAGAGTTCGCTCGAGAATCGGTTTCAGCGTCAGCCCGGCGGGATAGGCTTCCGTCATGATCGTTACGCGCCGAGGCCCTTGCGTGAACGTCGTCGCATTCTTCCTGGAGAATGTCGCCTGGTTAGCATGTCCCCACGCATACCGGGTTGGGATCGGCGGAGCGGTCCCCATCGGCGATGGGGCGTCAGTTGCCGACCTTACAATGATGACGATGGCATCGGCCTGTTCGAGGATGGTCGCGCCGTCGGCTTGATCGAACATGAACTGGCTGATGGCGGCCCCCATGGCGTCCCGGCCAGTCTTTTTGGTCAGCCACCCGCGTTCGAGATCGCTCCCGTTCTTGGGCTCAAAGAGATCGCCCCAGCCTTCCTCCATATCAATGGGGCCGATGACGCGGTTGCCAAGGAGTTCCACCGTCGTTCCAGGCGAAGCGCCGGGACCGCCCGGAGTGTTGCGATACGAGGCTTCTTCATAGAAGCGGCGAGCCGTGTTTGTGACGTGATCCTTCCAGGTGTTTGCGGCGGCTACTTCGAGGCCATCCCAGCGCCGGTCCTTTGTCGCGACGAGGAAGACTGCGACGCGGATGGAACTCGGAGCGGGCAGGAAGTAACCGGGTCCGGCACCTGTGCCGCCCCAGCTCATCAAGGTCCAAGGGACGTTCTTTCCGGTGACGGCGACCGGCGGGCCAACAATGTCGTCGGGCCAGCAAGTCGTAACTCGGAAGCGGCGTTGAGCCAGCGAATCCCCGTTGTCGCGTCGAGTGACGACGATGCGATACTCGCCGGGAAAAAATCCGGCAACGAGCACCACGGGCTGTGTACCATCGTCGGCGAGAGGTTCGATGCCAGCCGAGAAGAGCCCCGCATCGAGGCCTTCGCGAACTTCGAATTTCACGTCCTTGATCGAAAGACCCATCGAGCCGAGGTCCGCGCGAAGCCGCGCGTAACCGTTGATGTAGAGCGGTCCGAGTGGGACTTCAAGCGGCAGCTCACCCGCATCGAGTTCCCATTCCAACGCGATCAGATCGGCACCGGAGGCGAGGAGCAGGAGCGAGCCCCATCGTTCCATGCTCTCTACAGGACGCCCGACGTCGAACATGGAACCGGTATTGCCATCGAGATCGAGAAACGAAATCTGTCCGGGCGAGACATCGTCCTGGAAAGCGCCAATGATTGCGCGCTGACCGTCAGGAGCGTTGAGAACCGCGTCGAAGGCCGTGTCGAATGCGGGGCCGGGAGAGATCGCACCGTCGTCGAGGCCGACGACGGTGAGTTGCCGCACATCATCGGGATCGATGCTAAGGACGACGAGTTCACGGCGGCTTTTATCGACGGTGAACGTGACGGCGTCCGTGAGTCCACTGACAATGGCGGTTGTGGTTCCATCGTTCAGATCGATGGACGACATCGCCGTGTCGCCCGCAGTTGCCGTCAAGACGAGAATGCGCGCCGCATCGGGATGACGGCGAGCGGCAAGAGCGCGCCCGGGCAGGTCCGTGACCTGTTGAGCGAAGGTGCGGGAGGCTTGATCGCGACGAGCCCGCCACACGCGCCCGCTACGCTCGACGACGCTGACAGTTAGTCCGTCGTGACCTGGAATTACAGCGACGGGGCGTCGATAGCCTGATCCGAGCAGTTCAATGCGACGGTCGAGTAAACGGACCGTAACGATACTTCCATTCGTGGTTGCCGCCCATGCGGTATTTCCCGTCTCGTCAAACGAAAGACTTCCTGGAACGAGATTGTGTCCGACTGCGATGGTGCGTTTAAGCATCTGTCCTCCAAAGTTCTAAGTGCTCGATCTAAAGATCCAAAGGGGTCACATCTTGTACTATGATGTCATCTCCAGCGCTGCGATGATGCAACTGATCGTGACAAACGATTGCCGCAACGTATGACGGCTTGCCGGTTTGGGAATCCCGGCACTGTGCCGTGCCTCCTTCATCGCCTTCTGCATGACAGATTCGTGAAGGGGGTGATGACGCTGTTCTTTCGTCAGCGAGTCACTGGAATGGCTTGACGCCGGGAACGTCCACTGCTATCCCGCACTCCATTTGCTAGGCTCTCTCTTGTGCGATTCCGTATTCGCTGATTAGAGCAAACTAGATGCCAGCGTGGGACAGGAGTGGCGAATCATCGGATGGCAGCTTCAATATCAGCAATTTCAACGTCATACGTATTTCTTGGTAAACATACGTGCGTGAAGCACCTCTCCTGATCACAGACGTGTGTATCAAAAGAGATTCATGAGGTGAATCCAAATAGATTCATCGCATGACTAAGCAGATAAAGAGGTGGACGGAGGTCTGCCAGGGCAAGCACAGTTTTATCATGGCCGTTCTGCGAGCAAGAAGGACGGTCTGGCTGTTCTCCCTCTCTCCCATCGTGCTAGGCCTGCATGTTCTTGCACCTACAAGCCATTCGTGATAACTGAAGAGAT
>JANNFC010000138.1:0-1888 GCA_031379405.1 Betaproteobacteria bacterium
GTCGCTCGGGCTGACCAGAGACAACGCCTTCTACGAAGGGTACGGATACGTTGCGAGCGGCATGTACCGAAAAAAGTCCCAAGGAAACATCAAGATGCGAAAGGGTGCTCATCCTAGCGAGCCGTCTGGCATCGAGTGGAATGAGGAAGATCTTCCGAAGTTGTTTCCAAAGCTATGGAAGAAATATCCCAAGGCCGTCGCCTAACAATCCGCTGGACCGCTCATGGCCCTGGTAGTAATCTGAAACGTATGGTCGAGCAAGCCCCCGAAATAAACTGCCTCCGCCAAGCCCTTTCCATGGGGCCCGAGCGGTCAGCGAAGCGTTAGGCGTCGCTAGAAATGCGCGTAGTCGCGATGCTTTTGGTTCCTACTCTCCTCATCTCTGCGTGTACAGTGAAATATGACGCGAACGAAACGACGAACGCTACTTTGGTTCATATTGAGGTAGATGAAGGCCCGGTGGAGAACGGCAAGCGCCTCAAAATGACCTTCACTGAAGTAGAGCGCGTTGGTGCAGTTTCGAGGGTGGCGGTCAAATTCACAAGCGGTGGGTCTGTATCTTCTAGCCTGTTCCAAGTTCGCGGAAACTGCATGATTGCTCAAAAGCGTGGCGCCAAGTACTTTTGGTCGCTTGGTAACGACCGACATGTAGGTGATCTCTCGCTGAGCGAAACGCAATTCGCGAACGGTCGTGGAGTGTCCTTGACAGCTTTTTCGATCGAGGACTGCAAGCGTTTGGGCCTGATCCACTAAATGCGACGCCTAACAATCCGTATATGGACTCCTCCCGCGACACAAGGGACTGATCTTTCTGTTGGCCCGAGAGGAAGCAAGCAGTCGTATATCCGGCATCTGAGTTGAGCTTCGAAGAGCTCGTGCCGACATGGAATCTGCAGCCTTGATGCGCCAATCGCTCGGAGCGGCAGGCAAGCTGCCGGGATTGTTAACGGCGTTCATCGAGGAAGGTGCAACCTGTAAGGCCATGATGGGAGATCAATCTCTTGGCTTGCGGTGGTGGGGTTGAAGGCAATTCTGTAGTTTAAGCGGCGACGGTCAATGCGCTGCGATGCCGGGAATAGCGGGGTAAGCCACGATAGGGCACGCCATCACGCAGGACGGCGTAGCAGATGCGGGCCAATTTGTTAGCTAACGCGCACACAGCTTTGTTGCGATGGGTGCGAGCCTGGAGCGCCAAGGCCCAGGTGCGCAGCGGATCGAGCGGTTTACCCTGGCGCTGTGCGATGGTGGCGGCCCGCAGTACGGAGCGGGCGCCGTGGGTGAGGAGCATGCGTATATATCGGTCGCCGCGTTTGCTGATGCGCCCGAGGTGCCGATGGGTTCCGGAGGAATATTCTTTGGGTGCGAGCCCGAACCAGGATGCAAAGGTTCGGCTGCTGCGAAACTGGTGCACTTGTCCGGCGGTCTTGGCCGCCAGGGCGGTGGAGGTAATGAGCCCAATGCCGGGTACGGATTGCAGCTGCTCGCAGGGGATCGAGACCGCGGCCGCCGCGGCGAGTCGTCGCTCGAGTTCGACGATGCGCTGTTCCAGCAGCCGCACTTCGTCGAGTTCGGCTTGCAACGTCGGACGCAGCAGCGCAGGCACGGCGGAGCTCTCGTCGCCTAACAGGTTGGCGATGGCTTCGAGGCCCCGTAGCGAGCCCTCGGCGACACCCAAGCCAAACTCGCGAAGGCAACCGCGCAGATTGTTGATCCGCGCCGTGCGCGTACTGACCCACTGAGAGCGAATCCGGTGCAAGGACTGCAGGCACTGCTGTTCGATCGACTTGACTGCCACGGGGCGAAGATCCTGACAGCGATTGGCCTCCAACAACGCCAGTGCATCGGCGGCATCAGTCTTGTTACGTTTGACGTAGGCGCGAATTTGATG
>JANNFC010000142.1:0-3225 GCA_031379405.1 Betaproteobacteria bacterium
CAGCGAGATGACAATGACTTTGGGTTGAGCCAGCACCGCACTGGCGGATAACAGGGTACATGCGAGCAAGGGCGATAAAACGGCATTCCAGGGCGGGAGACGCACGGCGAAAACTCCTCTCGATCGTTTTCGGGAAAGTCAATGTTGAACGCAGCATGGCGCAACGCAGTGACTCACCGATACAAGCGCGTAGTGCCAACTCGATATGCAGGGTAGAGAAGTTATGTGACGCCATGCACATCTTGAGTATGGAAGTTACTAGTGCGCCCGGCGCATATTGGCGCCACGCCTGTGTCACGGTTGAACTCCGGCGGTTCCATTGCTAGTTGCGCGCATCGCCGCGGGTCCTCCACGATTTCGGATGCTCAAACAACGACGGCTGCGCCTGCATGAACCGTGGGGATTTCCCGTGCGGGCTAGTGCTTTCGGACCATCTCGGGACGGACGCAGCGGTCACGAATCCCTTGCAGACTTTCTCGCGATTTTGGGATTTCACTCTCAGAGCAAATGACGCTCGGTTTCCCGTGAAAATGAACCACCCCGCCGCAAGCGACGGGGTATCGAAACCCCCCGATCAGCAACTTCCTCGCGGCAAGCCGCGGGGAATTGGACCCGAAGAGATTCAAACCGTCGTCTCCACCTCAACCATCAATACGGGCGCCTATGCGGGCTTCGGTAACAATCAAATGCTATGCGCTGATCCGTACATTAAGCAGACCCGGCGTTTCCCGGTGGGCCCCAGTCAGTGCGAAATCACCGGCTGCTTCGTCACTCCCGATGAACGAACCATGTTCGTCGGCATCCAGCACCCGGGCGAGCGCCCCGACGATCTACCGGGCGATCCCGCCAACCCCAAGCAATTCAGTTCCTGGCCCGACGGCGATGCAGGCGGACGTCCGCGCTCGTCCTGTATCGTCATCACCAAAGATGACGGTGGCGTGATCGGCAGCTGACACGCATCATCCGACCACTCTGAGCATGCCGCCAGGGCACATGTGACCGGAACTACTACCAGTTTTGTAGCAGACCGAGATTCATAGCTTGCGCCACGGCGTGGCTGCGAGTACGAGCGCCGAGCTTGCGGAGAATATTCTGAACGTGATTCTTCACCGTGAAAGGACTCAATCCCAACGATCCGGCAATACTAACGGTGGTCTTGCCTTCCTTGATCAGCGCGAGTATTTCGACTTCGCGCTGCGACATCAAGTGCGGAACACGCACGCCATGCCCTTCGCTTAAGGCATCAGCCGCCAGCACCCTGGCAAACGTCACATAGACGATGGGAATTAGCAGATCCAATATACGCACGGTCCTAGCATCGCGCGCCAGCGGGGTGCGTGAGAAGGTAAAGAATGCAGTGGCCTCTGCATCCGGGCCGAGTACGCCGTGACCGATGAGGTTCTTGAGTTCAGACCCGATGAGCACTTTATCCAGTTCCGCATCTTCGCCTTGCATGCAAAAGCACGGCCGCGCCGCGCGCAGCCAGCGTGCCATCAGGCCTGAAAGCAACCCGCCCCGTGGATCACAGACCGCCTCGAAGTGCTCTTCTCTAAAGTAGCGGCTGCTGGAGAAACGAATGTATTGCAGGGATGAACCTTTGCTGGACGCCAAGCGCATGCCGCATAGAAGTATTTCGTGCGGCACCAGCATTTGCAGCGAGCCTTGGCTCCAGAGAAAGAATCCCGACTGACTCTCGACCTTGAGCGCGGATTCCGCAATCCATACCAAACGATCGCAGTCTTCGGGCTCGAGAAAGGCCTGCCGATTCTCGTAGATGTCGTCCCCGACTTCTTCTCTGTCTTGGGTAATATCCTGCATCCTGGTCTGGTGACGTGCACACCTCGGGGTTCCCTTACGGATCGGCCAGTTCCGGCTACCGCTCTCCCCAAAAACCCGTGAGGCTAATCCTTCAAGTTGACAGCATTGTGTTAGTCCGAAGAATTTTTGCCTCACTGTGTTGTGTGGCCAAGTGACGACATACGGCTAGTTCCTTCTACCCATCGACTTCGTCACTTTGCCGATTAAGGATGTCATCGACATCCCCTATCCTGTCACTTGCACTTATTGGAGCGCACCATCATGTCCATCGATTCGCACGTCGCCGTTTTCACTCCATATGGGTTGTTATTAGCGCTGTTTGCGGCACCCATATCCGTCCCCCAAGCCGCCGCCATAAGTTGCGTTCTAGCGCCTGCGGGTTACGAGTGCGCCGCCCTGGACGTCCCCGGCGCCGCTTCGACTCGTGCCAACGGAATCAACAATCCGAAAACGGTATCCGGTTACCACGAGGTACCGGGAATCAGTACATTTCGCTGGTCGTCCAGCGGCTTCGACCTTCCTTCAGTACCCACGGGAAGCTCCGCAGCCTATGGATTTGGCGTCAATGATGCGGGACACATCGTGGGGTACACGCTCGGATCCGGCGGCTTCAGGGGATTTCTTTGGGAGGGCAGCGCCTATTCGGACATTGCCTACCCTGGCGCCAGCCATACGTTCGCCTACGGCATCAATGCCTCCAACACCATTGCCGGCTCCTATCAGACGTCGCCTACTGCTGTCTCCGGCTTCCTTCTCACCGGCAGTACGTATCAAACTCTGAATGTGCCGAACGCCAGATCAACCTATCTCTACGGTGTAAACAACGGCGGAACGGTGGCGGGAACCTACATTGGCAGTACTGGGGAAATTGTCGGATTCACCGGGTCCGGCTCGACCTTCAGCGATGTCCGCGCACCCGGGGCCACGCAAACCTACGTGCGCGGCATCAACAACATCGGGGATGTGGTCGGCAACTATATCGATTCCGTTGGCGCCACGCGTGGGTTTGCGCGACTAAGCGATGGCACGTTCTGGACGTTCGCCGTCGCGGACGCATTGCGCACCACTGTCATGGGAATCAATGACAGCCGCGCCGTGGTCGGCCACTTCATGCTCAACGATTACTTCTCCAACGGTTTCATCGCCGAACTCAAACCACTCCCGTTGCCTTCCGCGCTCCTCATGCTGGCAGGCGGAATGATTGTTCTGGGACGCGCAATGCACGGGCAACGGTCGCGGCGGCCTGCGTGCTCTGGAGAAACTTGACGTCCTGGCCACGACACCATTGACCCTAGCGGTACGAGGGGGCGGTGTTACTGTGGCGTTTCGCTACGGCGCCGTCGTGCTGTTCGGCGTCGCACCGCAAGACGAATTGGCTTTCTTAGACGGCCTCAAGGTGCGCCTGAC
>JANNFC010000171.1:0-3262 GCA_031379405.1 Betaproteobacteria bacterium
ATACGATCGGCGGGCAATAATAGGGATCCCGGACTAGGTCTGTGCGCCTCGCTGAATGCCCTCCCGCCTAAAATACACGCGTACGGTCCGGGGTATCCGCGCTTCTCAAGCTCCGATATCGCTTCGGTGATTTTCTCGACCATCTTCTCACCATACGAATCGACGGGGCCGCCTGCCCCCGCGCCTTGACCTTTCGAATAGTTTTTGGGAATCCCGATCAGAGGCGTCTTGGGGTGGCGCAGAGTTACGAGTCCTAAAGTCGAATGGTTAGTTGACGCCACCGCTTGTTTGAGATCAGGAGGTATAACTATATCCCTTTGGGGTTTTCCAGGCGGAACCGGAGCCGCCATCGTTGCATTGTTGGTATCGTGTCCATTGAATACAATATGGTCTTCCGTACGCGCCAGTCTGTTGGCGGCACGCTTGAAGGCAAACAGTGCACTTGTAAGGTTCTCATCTGAGACCTGCTGACGATTGAGCACGACATTTACTTGGAGTGTCCAAAATTTTGTCGGCTCATCATCCGACACGCTCAAGGTACCTAGGGCGGCTTCGGTGAGTTTTTGGGTAGAAACAGTTTCCATTCCTCCGGCGACGGGTCCATAGCAAGGCAACACTGCCCCCGCCACACTCGCCTTGGTGAACTCCTCCGTGACCGCGCTATTGACCTTGTTCCACTGCGCCTCGGTCCAATTCAGTTGTGACATGGTCTCCTCCCGTTGTTGTCCCTACGATCTTTCATCTGCCAGCAATAAAAATACGCTTGGCGCAGTTCGAATCCTAATCTATGCCACGATCATGCGATGCGCGCAATATAACTTTAGTTTAGGCCGCCCGTAAACTCGAACTCTGAACCGCTGTACAAGCAGCGTTGGATTTCCTATCCTACCCTGTATGGGACCCGAGACTCGCGAGAGCATGCTGCAAGAAGCCGCCAAGCTGGCCAAGGACGGAGAGCTTGGGAACTCCGACGCCATCCGCCTGTTGCAGATTCCGCACAGCACGGCGGAGGTCCAGGAGGTGCTCCGCAAGTTCGAGAAACACCTGTCCCGGGAAGCGAACAGCAAGCTGGCATTGGATGCCTTCGTGCCGCTACCTGAGAACGTCGACAATCAGCGCTTCGAGCCGCTCTTCGAGAAGTACCTGATCACCGGCAAGACCTATACAACCACGAGCGGCACGGTCGTTCCCAACGAAATTCAGTATTACAACGGAGAGATGGTGCACCTCTACGGTGAATGCGCCAACCTCGCGCTGGTCGGCGAGGAAATGGCGGGAAGCGGCTACAAGGCCGTGACGTTGAAGCACGCGGATGGTCGGCAAACGGCAATCGTGCAGGTGTGGGCCAACAAGCTCAGCGACACCTCGCTCCGACCCTACAACTCGATGTTCATCGTGATTTCCGCGGTGCCCGAGGACGCACCCGCGGAACAGGCCTCCTTCATTGCCGACGAGAATGGCGCCTCGAGTGTATTGTCGATGCTCCACGGCACCTATGATGCCGCCAAAGGTGTCTACGAAAACGCGGCGTGCCTGTATTTCGTCCGGCTCTACGATTCGACCAGGATCGCCATTGAAGTAGGTCGGGAACGCATGGGCACGGACAAACGACCGGGGACCACCGATCTGAAGCGCGAAGGCAGACTGATTGCATTCTCTATTCTGGATAAGGACGGCCATGCCATGGCGAAAGGCAATGTTCTGCTAGCCGAGGACCCAATGGCCTATCTTCCCGAAGTGGCAAAAGCAGCGTCGAGTGCACGCATCCCTTTCGGCTCACTGCCACCCGGCACCGAGTATGTCTTCCCGGCCGTCGCCCGCATTGGCGCAGGGCCGATCGCGAGTTGGCAATGGCGAACCGACCTGGTGCCTCGACTGCAAGCGGTAAAGAGCGACTCGGTTCGCTTCGATGCGAGTTCCGAGGAAGGCGACATGCTGATCAAATGGGGCTTCACACCTAAGGTGCTGGGCTATATCCCCAACGTGCGGGGTGCGATCACCGGTTTGGCGGAGAATTCATCGTCGGATCCTGTTGGCGATACCCGTGCTTCGGGCTTGTCGTTTTCTCCCGCGCCGACGATCCGCACCCACAATGGCGCGCCAGCGCGCAATAGTTCGCCGGTGCCGTGGACGGATGAGCAGTGGTATGGCATACGGCAGGCCGTCAACGAAGTGGGGCGAAAAGCAAGGGTGGCGGCGTCCTTCCTGCCCATTGTCGATCCACCAGCACCGGATAGGGACTACGTTGCGAAGAGCACCCTTTCCTATCAGGCGTTGCCACCAGGCGCCCCGTCCCCGAAGGAAGGCATAACGGTGGCGGATGATGAAACACAGTCGTTATTGACGTTGGAAGTTCGATTCAATCTGAGCAACACCCAGATCACCGACCCCGAACTGTCCAGCGCGCTGCAATTGTTTCGACACGCGGCCAATGTGCTCACCCGCCTGGAGGACAGTATCATTTTCAATGGGCGCAAGGGCGAGTTGCCCGCGTCTGGACATAAAGACCTTGGGAAGATCTGGACAATTCATCCCAACATGAATGAGGATAGAGGCCTATTCAAGAATGGCGCAACCAAGGAATGCCCGGCAGAGATAGTACTCGTGGACAACAGGGGCCGTTACGGACGCGGCCTGGTCTCAGGCATTTCCGCCGCGATCGGACAGCTCGAAGCCGGTGGACACTTCGGTCCGTTCGCCTGCGTGCTTGGTCAGGACTTCTTCCGGGATGTCCAGACCCCTAACGAAAGTTCGCTGGTGTTACCCCAGGACCGAATCCTGCCCTTACTCGGGGGGGGTCCGTTGCTACGCTCTTCCCGGCTCGACAAGAAGACCGGTGTAGTGGTCGCGCTGAGCGGGGCGCCAGTGGATCTCGTCATGTCCAAGGATTTTTCGGTGGAATTCCTTCAGGTCACCTCGGAGGCGAAGTTCGCCTTCCGCCTCTACGAAAAACTTGCACTCAGGGTCAAGGAAAGTACAGCTATAGTCGCACTCTCAACGTAGACCGCGTGGCACCGGAATAGGGCTTTGTTGATCAACGCAAGGACTCCAAGAGTGTACGCGCCGCCAAGTAATCATGCGTGTCGAACCCTTCCGTAAACCAGATGTAGATCGGCTCGAGCAGCGCGCGCGCGGCATCGCGTTCCCCGCGCGCGATCAATAACTCAGCCAACGTCGTCGAACTACGCAACTCCCAGGACTTGGCCTGCTGGTGTCGCGCCCAGTCGATGGACGCGCGCAGCAGCGCCTCGGCCTCCTTGTT
>JANNFC010000477.1:0-1572 GCA_031379405.1 Betaproteobacteria bacterium
GTCGTGCTCGACTCTACTCTTTCCGCCGCCACCGGATTTGACACACCGGCCAACGGCTCCGGCACGGTCTCTTTCCTGATGGCCGCCCCCAACGACTCGCCCGCCGCGGTTTCGGCGCTAAACGACATGTGGGACGCCCCAGCCGGCTTTTACATGAATATGCACACGGTCGCCGCCCCTGGTGGCTTGATTCGCGGTCAGGTTCGCGCTGCCGAGAACGTCACCATGAGCGTCAACATGCTCACCTCGAATGAAAATCCCCCCATCGCCGGGCTGGACGCGAACGCCGTGTCCGCCGTCCAAATTGACTTATTGCGCGATGCTTCCGGAGCCGCCACCCACGCGGCATGCTTTTGGCTCGTGATATACGCCTCGCAAGCCTCGCGCTGAGCATCGAGGGAATTGAATTCCTGCTCGAGGCCTTCCTCGGTCGATTTGCGCGTGTAGATCGCGCAACGAACTGCCCGCGGGGCTGAATAAGATTCAGGTTTTCGCATACTCAGCCTCGACATCGTCGGCTGGCCCGCCGGTACGGGTTCTCAACCCGAAAAATCTCGGACCCGACCAGTGGGCGCCAGTAATCTTGCGTGCGACGACGGTGAGTGATCGATACCGCTGGCCATTCCATTCCACACCGTTGGCATGAATAAGGACGGTATGCGTGACGCCATGCCAGTCCCGAACAAGCCGCGTGCCGGGCTTCAGCGAGATCGGCATTACGAGATTTTGAATTTCGCTTTGCTCGGGCGCAACGCTGAGACGATCGAGCTTCCGTACGATCGATTTGGAGAGGCCGCCGAGGGCCCTCTCCTGAAGCTTATAGGTGAGCCCGCGGATCAAGAGATCGCGCGACAGACGGTTTGGCGCCATCATCCGATTGGCTCGCCGCCATTCCGCATGCAGTTCGATCAGCGTAAGCGACTTCAGCCGAACAAGTTCGGCTGCGACATCTACTGCTACCTTCGACAAGCTACCGGCCGCGACGTGTTTCAATGCGATAGCGGCGAACCTCGCCTGCTACCTTCGACGACGTGAGAGTAAGGCCCAGCTTCTTCTTCACGGTTCCAGCAAGGAAGCCGCGCACTGTGTGCGTCTGCCATTTAGTATTCGCCGTGATGTCTGCGATTGATGTTCCCGCCTTCTGGCTCAGCATCGAAAGCACGAGTTCCTGCTTGGTGGTGCGATGAGATGAGCCAGCACTAACGGGATCTTTCGACTTTTTCTTCTGAGCCTGTACGCTCTTTGGATTCGTCCAATTGACTGGAGTTGCCTGTTTGCCGGATTGCTTCTTTGATGAAGACTTGGCCTTGTTGGCACCGTCCAATTCGTGACTTGCGATGGATTGCATGGGTGGCTCCGTTGACTAGCGGCGCCATCATCGGCGCTCGCACGAGCCAAAGCCCCGCGAGTTGCGAGGCAAGCCATTGTCACGCGCGCATAGGCGCGCCCGCCGGCACACCAATGCTTCCTGTGTGGCAGAAGTCGAGAGGAAATAAAGCCGTTCTTCTTGAGACCAATGCTCGGCAAGTAGCGGCGCTAACGGGCCTGGCAGCTAATATACAAAAGCGGACG
>JANNFC010000199.1:0-7950 GCA_031379405.1 Betaproteobacteria bacterium
TTAATAGTATTAAATATAGACCTGACCCCAACAATACTCGCCACGCTCTCACATCGCGTCCTCATTCACTGCTTTCAGGCCTCCTTAAAAGAGTGACGAATAAGAGTGACGAATAAACTTGTCTTGAAGCACTCTAGAAACTAGGATATCAGGCGATTGGTTGGGCATCCCTGTGGTCAACCCAACCTACGACACTACAATTTTGAGAGCGAACACATGAAACAAGATCTAGTTCAAGGCTTGGCCCCCACGGTCCACTTCGATGGCGGCGCCGACGGCCGAATCATGGTGGCCGATTCGCTAAGTTACTTCGAACACGAACCCTGGCTCAACGACGTCGCAGTCGGAGCCTCATTCGCGGGTGCACCCACAGGCGCCATGCCGCTACGCCCGGGCGTCAAGGCCTGGATCGCGCACGAAGGCGGACCTGGCAAGGACAGCGCCGGCATCGGCGGTCTGGCACTGGCGCAGCGCTTCGGCATTCCCGCGGCCGCCATCGCCACCATGACAGCACGCGTTTCCGACGGACGCAGCCTGCTCACGGGAAGCGTGAGCCACTGTAACGAAATCGCCGCCAAGCTCGGCGTCAAGCCGGGACAAACCGGCGACCAGGCCGCACGCCTGATGCTCAAGGCACCGAAGGGACATCCTTGCGATCTGACCGGCCTGATCGACGAGACGGTGCATGAGATGCTATCCACGCCGCGCGGCAAGATTTTCGCGTGCTGGTCTTTCTCCCGTGTGCAGGGCGAGCATCCGAGCGATGTGTTCTGTGTCGCCTCCCATGGCGGCAAGGTCATGGCGCAATATGCGCTACGCGTGCGGCCGCGTGGTCTGATCGCCAACGACGCCGGCGGCTGCCTCGACAACTCCGGCATGGACGGCCTGCCGCTGGTGGATGAATTATTCGGAATTCCCGCCGCCACCGTATCCGCGGACAGCGCGCGCATCGGGGACGCGCTCAGCACCTATCGCGATGGCATCATCTCCGGCGTGAACAACTCGGCCAAGGTGCTTGGCGTCGCAGCGGGCATGCGGGCGGATGAGGCCGCGCGCATCATGCTGGGCTGCGTGTAAATGGGGTCAGGTCTATATTTAATAGTATTAACTATAGCCCTGACCCCAAATGTGGCTAAATTGGCCTCGTAGACTAGCTAAACACCGCCTCCACCGCTCCCAACCGCTCAATACTGGTCACCACCCGATCTCCCCGATTCACCCATTTCGTCTCGACCACGCTGCCGGTAAAAACGAACTGGCCTTTCTTTAGACTCTGTCCGCGCTGCGCGAGGGAATTCGCAAGCCAGGCAAGGGCCTCCAGAGGGTGCCCCATGACATCGGCGCCCTTGCCGCGCCCCACCTCCTGGTCGTTGATTCGCGTTGTCCCGTTGAGTACGCCGAGATCGAGATCGCGCCAATCCTCATTAGGCTCACCAATGACCACGGCCGCATCGAAAAAATCATCGGCGATGAGGGTCGGCGAATCGAGCGATTTGTAATCAACATAGCGATCGTCCACCACCTCCATTCCGGCCGCGCACGCGCCCACGACTTGCGCTACCTCGGTACGGTCGAAGGGCGCCTGTGAAGCCGGCAGGTCTTTGTCGAGCAGTACCACGATTTCGCACTCCACACCCACGTGCAAGAAGTCCCCGTACGGCAACGCAGCGCTATTGCGGTACACGGTGGAGGAGAACACGCCCCCTGCGCAAGGATTGGGAATACGCAAAAACGCTTGCATAACCGGTGTAGTGCAACCGATTTTGTAGCCCGCGATGGCGCCGCGTCCGCGCTCACTCAATAGCATGTGCAAACGTTCTTGCACCGCGTAGCCGGCAGCTTCGTCGGGCGGACGTATGTCGAGGGCCAATGCCGGTAGAGGCCTGCGTTCGAGCCGATGCTCAGCAATGTAGCGAGCCGCTTGTTCGATTCGAGTATTCATCGCTAGCACCGCCGGCCCGGCTTCGCGTAGGAAAGCCATCCAACGAGCGTCCGAGTTCTTGGATCGCGCACTCGTTCGCTGCGATAGCATTTGGCAGGCAGGGGATTCCCCGGTGCGCGCGTGAACAGCGGACCGGAACCATGCGGAAATAGTTCGTTCACATCGAATGCTCTTGCCTGCACTGGCTGCGCCGCCCGCACATCGCAGGCAACGCGATGATTCAGGCCATCTCTTAGATACACTTCCCGACCTCCTTCTGCGCTTGCTTCCAATTTCACGACCCGAGCCGTGCGCATGTGCGCTTTCTGGATGCATGCATCGATAACCGGCAAGTGCTCACTCACGTTGCGCCACCACTCGCCGCGCACCGGGGCCAAAGCTCCGCTGAAAACTTCTACAGCCCTCCTGGCCGGCTGTTCCTCAGCGACAGATTCGAGCGCTTGAGGCGCCATCGGCTTTGCCGCCACGGGGGCGCTGTCGCTGCGCTCTTTCACCCTTTTACTCAGCGCTTCGGGCGCGAAGGTATCCATCAGGGACTCGACATGTTCTCCCATGACCCACCCTTTGGTATCCCCGTTCGGCAACGCGATGAAGTACCAACTTATGCCCTCCTTTGCCGCCGCCTGCTCAATGGTCGCGATGGTTCCTGCCCGGGTTTTGGTCAGAATATTTCCGGAGCTGATGCGTGTGCTTTTCCGCAAAGGGACCATCACTCCGTCCACGTCTCGCAAGCGTACTTTAGTTCCCGCCGCCAGTAGTTTTTCCAACGCGCTCGATTGCGACACGCCCGGCAGTGCGACACCTCCGGCACCGGTGGAAAAAGATGGCGCGACAGGGCGTGGCACCGCAGGGGGCGCCTCCCGAACAGCGGCGACGGGCGTGCGCTGACAACACCCGACCATCAAGCTCCCATCGGGTAACGACACCCGCGCCAATAATGGAAATCGGGCGCGCACCCCTTGCAATGAACAGTTTCCGTCCATCATGATCGCGACAATGTCACCCACCCCTGCCGTACCGGCCTTGTCCATGGCGCGCCAAGCGTATGTCTTGTGCTCCACCGAGATGGCCAGCCGCCCATTCAACTCTTGCACCGCGGCGCCCGATCCAATGCGTAGCCGTGCGGATCTGGCACCCAGATCCATCGCCCAGGATGGAAGGTCGCCGCGACAAGCAATCAATGTCGGATCCGGCGGCAAGGTTAACGCGGGCGCAGGCGTCGCCGGCGCGGGCGTCGTGATCCCCAATTGCGCCTGCCGCGCCTTGTACAAATCCTTCAGACAGCCCACGCGCGCGGGCACATCGGCGGCGCTTTGGCATTCATCGCGTGCACGCAACCATCCGCGCTGATAGCTTACGAGATCCATGTGCGCCGCGCCATCGAGTTGCCTGCGCCGTTCCTCATACAGATGCATCGTGCGCGTATGCATCTCCATCAATTCGCTATCGGTACAAAGCATCTGCTCAGCCCAAGCTTGCGGGCGGGCGCAATCCACTGGCGCGTGCTGGGCATGGACACTGGTCAGGGCGCACAGCCACAGACCCAACAATAGTTTGCGCACCAGACTTGTCACTTACGCCCGCGCTTCTTGGCGGCCACCGCCCTCAAGGTTTCGATACCAGACGACAGTCCTTTCTGCATAAGTGCGGCGTCGATACCGTAGGCAATGAGACGAAATCCCTTCCGCACGTATTCCTTCGCCCACTTTTCATCCATGGCCAAAAAACCGGGGATCTTCTTGTGCTTATCGCAGGCAGCCACCACGTCGCGTATCGCTTGCAAGTACTTGGGATGCTCGAACTGCGCGGGGATTCCCAGAAAGTTGGTGAGATCGAAGTGTCCCACCCACAAGCAATCCACGCCTTTCACTTGTGCAATCTTGTCCGCGTTCTGCGCCCCCAGATCGGTTTCGATCTGGCAGATGATGAGAGTGCGCTCGTGCACTGCCTTGATCTTGTCGGTGACAGCACCACCTTGGTAATCATCGTGCGCGCCCCCGAATACCGCACCCCGACGACCAGTGGGTGGATAGCGGCAGCAATCCACGATGTATTGCGCCTGCTCGGGCGTTTCCACCATGGGCACCATCAGTCCCATGGCGCCGAGGTCGAGCAGGCGAGCGATGTATTGATAGCCAGTGGTAGGCACCCACACGAAGGGGACGATGTCGAGTCCTCGGCACAACGCCAGTTGCATCTTCATGGTCTCGATGCCGACACCCGAATGTTCCATATCGAACAGGATGAACTCGCAGCCGGCGTTCTTGCAGATCTGCGGGTAACCCGGCGAAAAGAATTCGATGGCAAAAGAACCGAAGGCATGGCCGCCGCGGAGAACGCGTTGTTTGATGGGGTTGGGTCGCATGGTTGCTTTTATTGCATGGTTGATGACGATCGGCGTGAGGTTGATCGGCGGAAGGTGCTGCGCTTTTTCGCCCTACGTGTTTGCCAGGTCGTTGAGGGTCTTGAAGCTCGAGCGTAGGGCGCTCTGCAGGAGGTGCACATCGACGCCGGCGGCGAACATGCGAAATCCCTTTGCCCAATACTCCCGGCTCCATTGGTCGCTGGCGGTCATCGAGGCCAGCACTTTATTGTGCTTCTTCGCGGCGAGCACCATTTTGTCGACGGCCTTGACGTACCGCGGGTGATCGAACTGTGCCGGGATGCCCATGAAGTTGGTGAGGTCGAAGTGCCCCAACCACAATATGTCCACGCCCGGCACAGCGGCGATCATGTCGATATTCTCGATAGCTTCGGGTGTTTCGATCAGGCAGATGACCAACGTGCGTTCGTTGGCAATTCTGATCTTGTCCGCCACGCTGCCGCTTTCGTATGCGTCGTGCGCGAAGCCGAAGGCGGCGCCGCGACGGCCCGTCGGCGGGTAGCGCGTGCATGACACGATGAACTGCGCTTCCTCAGCCGTACGAACCATCGGCGCCATCACACCCATCACACCCGCATCCATGGCACGCGCGATATAGGTGTACTCGATGGCGGGCACGCGTGCCAGTGGCACCAGATCCAAACCCTGACACAGTGCGCATTGCGTTTTGATCATGTCGAAGTGCGCGCCGCTGTGTTCCATGTCGAGCAGCAGGAATTCCGCGCCGGTGGCTTTCACCATTTGCGCAAGCCCGCTCACCATAAATTCCCAACCGAAGGTGCCGAACACTGGTTGGCCCGCGAGGAGTTTTGCTTTGACTGGATTGGATTTCATTTGGACTCACGAAGCGCAAACGCTAATAACAGGGACTTCGCGAAGCTTGCCCCGCGCCAAGCGCGCAAGGCAAACGAGTTGAACGGTGAAGTGGCGATCAGCCGTGCCATTTGCTGCCCCAGCTGGGATGCTTGAGCGAATCGATGTTGACGATGTGATCGGGACGCCGGCCATTGGCGAGTTCGACCGCCGCCTTGAAAGCGTATTCGCCCAGCAGCCGCATGCATTCATCCGTATGACATACGGCGTGGGGCGCCACGATCACGTTGTCCAGCTTCAGTAACGGGTTGTCCACCGGCGTGGGTTCTTGCTCGAACACATCGATGGCCGCGGCGGCAAAGCGTTTCTCCTGTATCGCCTTGATCAGGGCAGCTTCGTCCACCACCGGTCCGCGCGCGGTGTTGATGAAAAACGCGCTGGGCTTCATCAGATTGAACTCACGCGTTCCAAGAAGATGATGCGTCTCCTTGCCAAGCCAGCAGTTGACCGATACCACATCGGACTCACGCAGCAAGGTATCCATATCCACCATCTTTACACCCAGGTCTTTCACCGCGGACTGCGGAACATTCGGGTCGCTTCCGAGGAAACTCATGTCCCAGGGTTTGGCCATGCGGAAAACTTCTTTGCCGATATTGCCCACTCCGATCACACCCAAGATCTTGCCGCTCAAGCCATGGCCGAGAAAGTCACCTTTTTCTTTCCACCGACCATCGCGCACGAGCCGGTCCTTGATTTCAAGACGATGGGCCATGTAGAGCATGAAGGCCATCACGCTGCTCGCGACAGGCCGGCGCACGCCGTCGGGTGTAATGGTGAGCAGCACGCCGTTCTCCGTGCACGCAGGGACATCCACGTTGTCGTATCCGACGCCGAAGCGTGCCACCAGTTTCAATCGGCGATTGGCTCCACTCAGCGCGGCGCGCGTCACGCGCGGAGAAAGTACGCACAGCGCGTCGTAGCGCGCCGCGTGTTCTGGTGTGAACTCGGAGATATTCTCCGGCAAATATTCCCATTCGATGCGCGCATCCTCCAACACTTTCAAAGCCGGACGGCCGCACACCGGCTCGCCGCTGGGACTTAGTGCATCGCGCGTGATGCCGACTCTGAATTTCTGTTCCGCCATGATTGCCTCCTTGAACTATCGCGTTACTCCGTACCTCTACATCGCCACACTGATCGCCCCATCCACCGTCAGTACATGTCCGTTCACATAGGACGCTTCGTCGGAGGCGAGGAAAACGGCGGGCGGGCCGATTTCGTCCAGGCTTCCCCAACGCCCCGCAGGGGTGCGTTGACACACCCAGTCGTTGAACTCTTTGTTCTGAATAAGGGCAGAGTTGAGTTCGGTGGCGAAATAACCGGGCGCGATAGCGTTCACGGTGATGTTATGCGGCGCCAGTTCCACGGCGAGTTGTCGCGTGAGCGCGTGCACCGCGCCCTTGCTTGCCGTATACGCGGAGATGGTCGGACGGGCCACCACGGCGCTCACCGATCCCGTCATGATGATGCGCCCAGCCTTGCGCGGCAGCATGACTTTCGCGGCCTCTTTGCACAGCGCCCACACGGCCGTGAGGTTGGTGTTCATGACACGCTCGAAATCGGCGGTTTCGAATTCGCTGATGGACCTGCGATGCTGGATGCCCGCATTCGCCACCAGAATGTCGAAGCGGCCATGCGCGGCGAGTGCACCCTGAATGCAGCGCGCACTCTCGGCATGATCCGTTACATCGAAGACAGCGGCCTCGCCTTTCAGTCCTTGCGCCCTCAATTGCGCGACGCGCTCTTCCACAGCCTTGGTGTCGCGCGCGTTGATCATGACGTGGGCGCCCGCCTTCGCGAGAGATTGGGCGATGGCCCAACCTAGGCCGCGCGACGCGCCGGTGACCAATGCAACCTTTCCACTTAGATCGAACATGTCTCTTCCTGTTTCACAGCGTGATACTCACACTCAGGGTTTCAACTCACAACGTAAACACCGTCGACCCGGTGGTCTTGCGCCCTTCCAGATCGCGATGCGCCTGCGCCGCGTCCTGCAAAGCGTAGCGCTGATTGATCTCGATCTTGACCTTGCCGGACTTGACCACATCGAACAGGTCTTTGGCGGAGGCCGCCAGATCCTCGCGTTTGTCGGTGTAGGTCATGAGCGTGGGACGGGTGACGTAGAGCGAGCCCTTACCGGCCAGGACGTTCAGATCGAAGGCGGCCACCGGTCCGGAACCGTTGCCGAATACAGCCAGCAAACCACGCGGCTTCAAGCAGTCCAGCGAGCCGGCGAAGGTATCCTTGCCCACGGAATCGAATACCACCGGGACTTTCTCTCCTCCGGTGATCTCGTTCACTCTTTCGACGAAGTTCTCACGCGTGTAGACGATGGTGTGATGGCAACCATGTGCCTTGGCAATGGCCGCCTTTTCGTCCGAACCCACAGTGCCGATCACCGTCACGCCGAGGGCATTCAGCCACTGACAAGCGATCAAGCCCACACCGCCAGCGGCGGCATGGAACAGCACGGTCTCGCCTTTCGCCACTTTGTAGACGCGACGGATGAGGTATTGCACGGTTAGCCCCTTCAACATCATGGCCGCGGCTTCACCGTCGCTGATACCCTTGGGCACTTTTACCAAACGCTCGGCGGCAATGACACGTGCCTCGGAATACGCACCCACCCCGCCGCCGGCGTAGGCAACACGGTCGCCTGCTTTGAGGTAGTCCACACCCTCGCCCACTTCCTCCACTACCCCGGCCGCTTCCAGGCCGATACCACTGGGCAACGGCATCGGATACAGGC
>JANNFC010000209.1:0-15733 GCA_031379405.1 Betaproteobacteria bacterium
AAACGCATCGCGCTGTCGCATCATCACATTGCATTTCGTCTGCAACACAATGGAAGAGTGCAGCGGCGTGTGGTAGGCCAATCCATGCCGGACAGAATCCAGGCCATTCTGGGCGAGGAATTCTGGCGTACATCACTGCCCGTGCACGAAGGGATTCAAGGCCTGCAACTGGAAGGCGCTATCGGATCTCCCACTGTTAGCCGGGGAGACCGCGATCACCAGTATCTTTTCGTCAATGGGCGCTTCGTCAGGGACCGCGTCATTGCGCATGCCATCAAACAGGCATACCGCGACGTGTTGCATCACGACCGGTACCCATCTTATGTGCTGCTCTTGAGCGTGGACCCCAGCAAGGTGGATGTCAACGTCCACCCCGCCAAGAGCGAGGTGAAATTCCGCGAGTCGCAGGCTATCCATCAGTTCGTCACGCATGCCCTCGCCAAGGCGCTGGCGCAGACCAAGGCAGGTGCATCGGCAGCGGTTCAAGCGCCTTACGTATCCGAAACTGTTCCGCCGGCCTATTTCGATCGCATTAGTGCTATGCCGACCACTCAGTCTCGCATGGCCCTTACGTCCGGCACGTCCGGCTCAGGCTCTGAAGGCTTCTTCGAGAAATTGTTCTCGGATGCCAAACCGGCCATCGCGCCATGGGAGACGCAGGGTGATACGCCCTTAGGCTTCGCCATCGGACAGCTACGTGGGGTCTACGTACTGGCGCAGAACACCCAAGGGATGGTCGTCGTCGACATGCACGCCGCGCATGAACGGATCGTCTACGAGAGGCTGAAAGACGCACTCAACCAGCGCACGCTGCCCACTCAGCGGCTGCTGATTCCGGCGACTTTTTTATCCTCGGAGTTGGAGCGCTCGGTGGTCGAGGAACATGCCCAGGTGCTGATGGATCTTGGCTTTGAGATGGCGACGCTTGGGCCCAACACATTGGTGGTGCGCTCGCTGCCCGCATTGCTGAAGGACGCGGATCCCACAGAACTCGCCCGGGCTGTGCTCAGAGACTTGGCCGAATTCGGTGCCAGTGACGTATCGCACGCGCACCGCGACCGCTTGCTTGCCACCATGGCTTGTCATGGCGCCGTGCGGGCGAACCGTGCTCTTACGATTCCAGAGATGAACGCGTTGTTGCGCGGGATGGAACAAACCGAGCGCTCGGGGCAATGCAATCACGGGCGACCGACCTGGACGCAGATCTCCATGACGGAATTGGATCGCCTCTTCCTACGCGGGCAATAGTACAAATTACATCTGACGTGTCCTCCCCGCGGCTTCCCGTCGCCATTGCACTGCTGGGCCCCACAGCCAGCGGCAAAACCGATCTTGCCATGCAGCTCGCACAGCGTTTTTCCGTCGAAATCATCAGCGTCGATTCGGCACAGGTCTATCGGCACATGGACGTGGGCACCTCTAAACCGGATCCCTGGATGCGTGCGTGTGTCCCGCATCACCTGATCGACATACTGGATCCCGCCGAGTCCTATTCCGCTGGTCGATTCTGTTCCGATACGAGGACGCTGATGAACGCGATAAGTCAGCGTGGCCGGATCCCCTTACTAGCGGGAGGAACCATGCTGTACTTCAACGCGCTGCGCAACGGACTCAACGACTTACCGAGTGCAAATGAAGAAATCAGACATCGTATCGACGAACGCGCCTTAGCCGCAGGTTGGCCCGCACTCCATTCGGATCTGGCCAAAGTCGATCCGCAAGCTGCGGCGCGCATCAACCCCAACGACGCACAACGAATTCAGCGAGCGTTGGAGGTATTCGAGTTGACCGGCAGCGCGCTTTCCTCCCATCTTACTCACTCGCGTCGGAGGGTGCAGTCGCACTATTTCATTGGATTAGCCTTGATGCCGATGGACCGTAAGCGATTGCACGAACGCCTCGCGCGGCGGTTCGATGCAATGTTGGCACAGGGACTGGTGGAAGAGCTGGCCGAACTGAGACAGCGCTTTACGCTGGACGAAACGCTCAACGCCATGCGCTGCGTCGGCTACCGGCAAGCCTGGGAGTACTTGGAAGGGCGCATTTCACCTCAGGAACTGCGCGAGAAAGGTATCGCAGCCACTCGACAACTGGCTAAACGTCAGATGACCTGGCTGCGCGCCATGTCCGAGGTGACACTTTTCGATCCCTTCGATGCCTTACTTGCGGCCAATGCCATTGAGCACATCGAAGTGAGCTTGCGCTGACAGGATAGCTTGCACTCCGGTCAGCGCACGGTTTCGTAACTTTTCGTACTTTACTGCGTCAACAGATCGGCCCCGGCCTTTGCGATGACGCCGTCTTGCTGAGCGGTCACACCACTGACGCCAATACCGCCGATCAATTGTCCACCCACATTAAGGGGCAATCCGCCTTCGAGCGGCAACGCACTATCCAATCCGAGCAATGCATTGCGCCCGCCTGCGATAGCATCCTCGAAGACCTTGGTGGGTCGCTTGAACGCCTGTGCGGTGCGAGCTTTCTTGATGGCCACATCCACACTTCCGGTTTGCGTACCGTCCATACGCTGCAGAAAGATGAGGTGTCCGCCGTCATCCACGACGGCGATCACCACATTCCATTTGTTCTTAGTGGCCTCGGATTCGGCTGCGATGGCGATCTTCTTGGCGGCCGCCAAGGTCAGCGATTTCTTGTCGCCCAGGTCGGAGGTGATAGACTGGGCTTGCGCACCGAATGTAAGGCTCAAAGATAGGGCCGTTAATACTGCCGTTAGGGATTTTGTAAGGTACATGTCTCCTCCTGATGGTGAATGGCTGTCGTTGATGAATCACTCCGGCGGCTGGGGTGACGATTCAGTGACTGCGTCGGACAGTATAGGTTCCAAGCTATCAGGTTCGCAATCAACTCTTACTCGTTACTGTTGCGGTGGCCTGACCGCGCGCGAATTGAAGCGACACCGCACTACCGATTCCCAACTGATCGGATGACTGCACCGCACGCCCACTTTCATCCCAGATGATGCTATATCCACGCTGCAATACGCTGCGTGGACTGAGGCTATCGAGCTTTCCCTCAAGAATATCCAATCTCGCCTTAAGCGCCTCGACCCGCTTAACGCTGGCGGATGACATCTCAGTTGCAATACGCACAACGTTCAACGTCGCGTGCCTGAGATCAGGGCTGGCGGCAGACCAACGTCGCAGTGCGCTGGACAGGCCCCAATGCGTGCGATCCATTTCGCGAGCCCACGCACGCCGGAGCCGGTCCCGAAGCGACATAAGGCCATGAGTCTGTAACCTCAGCCTCTCGCCGGGATGAACCAATCGGCGGCCGAGAAAGTCGATCCGCTGCATTCGATCCTCGAGTTGCTTACCCATATGGCGCTGTAGGTGCCCACTTAAACCGTGCACTCGACGCAGCCAGTCTGCTCTGTTCGGGCTCACCAATTCCGCCGCCGCGGTGGGGGTCGGCGCGCGCAGGTCGGCAACGAAGTCCGCGATGGTAAAGTCCGTTTCATGACCCACACCGGAGACTACTGGAACAGCACAGTCGTAGATCGCGTGTGCCACCACTTCTTCATTGAAGGCCCACAAGTCCTCAATGCTGCCTCCTCCGCGGCACAAGATCAGAACATCGCACTCCCCTCGAGATGAGGCGAGACCCATAGCCCGAGCAATATTCTCCGCCGCACCGGCGCCCTGTACTAATGTCGGATAGAGAATGATTTCCATGCCCGACATACGTCGGCGCAAGGTGGCCAGCACGTCTCGCAGCGCCGCACCGGAAGGTGATGTGACAAGTCCGATTTTACGTGCGAACAACGGCATTGGGCGCTTGTGCGCCGGCGTGAACAGTCCGCGCGCTTCGAGTTTCTTCTTCAATTGCTCGAACGCCTCAAACAGACGGCCAATGCCACCACGTCGCAAGTAGTCAATATTGAGCTGGAACTCTCCTCGTGCTTCGTACAAGGAGGGCAATGCGCGCACTTCGACTTGATCACCGTTGCTTGGCATGACATCCAGGTACTGCAACCGATGACGGAATAAGGTGCAGCGCACCTGTGCATTCGCGTCTTTGAGCACGAAGTAACAGTGCCCCGAGGCAGCACGGATAAAGTTGGACACCTCGCCCGAAATCCAGAGCATTGACAAGTTGCTCTCTAGCAGCGCGCGCGTCATGGCGTTTAACGCACTTACGCTAAGTGGCGTGCCCATCGCAGGCGCTGGTGCCGACGTCAGTTCGGACGAAATCATGAGTGTCACCTGTTAACGACGTTATGGTGCGGTTGCTGGCTTGCTAGACGGAACATCGTGTCCTCGCCGGCACGGCACCAAGCCGCGCCGTTTACGGCTTTCCGAAGTCCAATACCGGCAAGCCCCACGGGTCCTCGCTTTGCGCGGTACGTCACAGGAAATCCACAGCCAGCGCGTGTTTCCGGGCAGGTTGGCCGCGAACCCGCGTCAGATCAGGTAATACGGAATAAAACGATGATTTAGCGCGATATTCAGCTTGCATAAGTTTTCATCCGCCGCACATTTTTGCTTACAAGCAATCGACTTAGTGGTCTTTTGTACAAACTATCCACAAAGTTACCCACAGCAGTTGTGGACGACCAAAAAGTCAAGTGATTCCATGATGTCCCGTGCATATTCCGTTGGCATGCTGCTTGCCCTTCGTAAGATGGAAGTTACAATCAAACTCTTTGCCGCTATCGAGGAGCGTATTCAGTGATTGCGATTGTAGAAGCTGCCGGCTGGCCCATCTGGCCATTGATATTCGCGTCCGTCATCGCATTAGGCATCATCGTCGAAAGGGGATGGGCACTTCGGCATGACCGCGTCGTACCGCGCAGTTTGTTGCCCCGTACCGTCGACGAGGTCAAAGCCAAAGGCGTCACACAGGATCTGCTCGATCGCTTGGCTCAGGGCCCTTTACTGGCGCGCATCTTCGCCGTGGGACTGCGCAACGTGAAGAGCTCTCGCGAAGTGATGAAGGAATCCATCGAGGAAGCAGGACGCATTGCGGTGCACGAATTAGAGCGTTTCCTGACCACCATCGGCACCATCGCTTCAATGGCACCGATCATGGGACTGTTCGGCACGGTCGTGGGCATGATCGAAATTTTCGCGTCGCAGGCGCCAGGCGGTAGCAATCCGACGCAATTGGCTCACGGCATCTCCGTCGCCTTATATAACACCGCCTTTGGCCTCATCGTGGCCATTCCAAGCATGATCTTCTATCGCCACTACCGTGCGCACGTCGATGGGCTGGTGGTGGAAATGGAAATGCAGGCGCTAAAGCTGGTCGAGATCGTACACGGGCAACGCGAACAATAACCAAATCGAAATCACAATGAACTTCCGTCGAGGGGCTCATCGCGAGGAGCCCGAAATGAATCTGGTGCCGATGATCGACGTATTGTTGGTCATAGTGATTTTTCTGGTCGTCACCACGACCTATTCACGCTACTCGGAATTACAGATCAACCTGCCGACAGCCGATGCCAACACGCCCACGGACAGGCCCGAGCAAATAGGGGTCGCCATCACCGCACAAGGAAAGTACGTGATCGAGCGCGTGGCCGTGACCGCGACAGATCCGTCGGTCATCGGCGCGGAACTCAAACGAGCAGCTAAGAACAACCCCGACCCCACCATCATCATAAACGCCGACGCCTTAACCACTCATCAGTCCGTCATCAATGTGATGGAAGCAGCGCGGCTCGTAGGCTTTGGGAAGATCACCTTTACTACTCAAAAGCAGCCGCGATAAGGTAGCGATATGGTTCGGTTGCTCCCGGCAGGTACGACCAACGACAGTTCCCGCCGCTATGCCGCTACCATCACGGTGGCGCCTCTCCTATCTCTAAATCGCCTGTCAGGAAAACTAATGTTTGCTGCGTGCCCCCTGCGTTCCTGATGCCTCAATTCCGAGCGTGTGGTCAACGAGCCCGTAGATTTGAGAGAGTACGCGTAAGTCGAAGTAACCAAGGCTTGCTCCAGTAGCTGCAGGCTGCGCTTAACCGCGAACATGACACGTGTCTGCATCTTGTCCGTTGTCGCATAGCGTGTGACAATGTCGAGCGCGATCTTTGCGTGTTGGTCGTCGTAATGCGCATGCTCCTTGATCCACCGATAGGCCTTTGCGTCCAAGCGGACGCCGGGCTGCCCCTCGTAGAACTTGAATCCATGGATTACTCGGCGCGACATGTCCCCAATGGCACCTTCGATCGCAAAGCTGGTCGCTGCAACGGCTTCAGGAAAGGAACCTTGGGTGTTGATATACCATAGCCAGTCCGTGAGTGACTGAACATCGCGAAAAACCCGGCGAGTCCCCTCGGTCAAGGATACTAGATCAGCTTTTGCTACACCGAACCCGGTTGCCATCTCAACCCAATGATTCGCATGCCCACGTTCCACCCGTATATTGTTGATGAAGAATTCTCGCGAGTAGTCATCTTCTACTTGCGTCAAGTTCTGGGCGAGAAATTTTGGAAACGTGTGGATCAGCGGATACATCTGTAGCATCCAACCCCGCATCTCGCACAAAGTCAGCTTTCCTGTCGCGGCAGTGGTTGCCCAGCCACCCCATACCAAACCATCCCAATAAGGCTGAATATATGCCCTAAGTGTACTGACCCATGGCGGGTCAAACGCTAACCGCTCCGTCGCTCCCATCTGCTACCTCCCTTAAATGATTACCATCTGATTACCATCTACCATCTAATTACCATCTATTTAGCAACCGGATCACAGATCAACACGCTGCAACTCTGCTCTGTGTTCAAAATGTAAATTCTGGTGCGGCACGAACGCAAATCTAACAAATCGATAGGTTCTGATTTCAGATCACTCGCCACGCGTGTACAGATTATGGTGGTTCACAATATGACAAATCAGTACAATGAATGAAAACATAGTTTTGTCCGCGATTCATCATGGAACGCTTGATATGCGATGCAGATTGAGGGCCGTACCTAGTATGTTTCTATTCAGTCGCGATGCATCTCGCTCTTGCTTGAAGGCCGGCGAGCAACACCGGTGAAAGGTGAAGTAGCCAAACAAACGACTGAGAAACGGGCGGACGGCAGGGCCGCCGCCGGGCGATTGTTGCTTATTATTTGGCCGTTCCTGGTAACAGTTCCAATGCTCGTCTTCCTTGCAGTCGCCAGCATGACCATATTGTCGTCCGGTCGTGCCTATATCGAAGGAGAGAGCCTCTGGTCCAAGGCCCACAACGAGTCGATATATTTTCTGTATCGCTACTCCCAAACGGCCAGGCAAGAGGACTATGACCGGTCCATGGCCGCCCTGGCCGTCCCGATCGGCGATCAATTCGCCCGTGTCGAACTCGAGAAACCCAATCCCAATCTTGACACGGTGCGGGCAGGCATGCTCCAGGGCAAGGCACACCCCTCGGATGTCGACAACGCCATTCTCTTGTTCCGATTTTTTCGCAGCGTCCCGCTCATCGCAAAGGCCATTGACTACTGGGCGGAGGCCGATGATCTAATGGTCACATTTCAAGCGACCGCAAAGCAATTGCACCATCGGGTGTCGGCGGGCGATCGAGATGGGCCGGAAACTTTGGCACTTATCAGTCGCGTGCACGATATTGGCGAGAAAATGCGCCCGTTGAACGAGAACTTCTCAAGATCCTTAAGCGAAGCGCTGCGCTGGACGCAATCCGTGCTGTTGCTCGTTACCTTCGGCGTGGCCACGACATTAGTGACGGCGAGTGTCGTAATCTCTCGACGTATGGTGCATCGAAGCGAACAGGTCGAATCCGCGTTACGTAAGAGCGAAGAGCGATTCCAGTTGGCCGTCGCAGGTAGCAATGACGGAGTATGGGACTTTGACCTTGAGGCCAACGAGATGTACTACTCTCCGCGACTCAAGCAGTTGCTCGGATTCGCGGAGCAAGAGATACCAAACACCATCAAAGTGTTCTGGTCCGGATTACATCCAGACGATCTCGACGACACTATGTCCGCGGTATCCAATCACTTGGAACGAGGCGTCCCTTACGATATCGAATTTCGCCTAAGGACCAAATCGGGAGAGTTCCGCTGGTTTAGGTCGCGTGGCCAGTCCGTGCGCAACGCGCTAGGCAAGGCAAATCGCATGGCCGGCTCCATATCGGACATTACCGACCGCAAACTCGCCGAAGCACAACTGTTCGCGGAAAAAGAACGCGCCCAGGTAACGTTGGAGTCCATCGGGGACGCCGTGATTACAACGGATGTCAACGGGTATGTGCAGTACCTGAATCCAGTCGCCGAAGCGCTGATAGCGTGGCGGCTTTCCGAAGCGCATGGACGGCCGTGGTACGCCTTGTTTCGATTGCTGGAAGAAAAGACTCGTCGCAGTCCGTCGGACCTAATCGAATCGGTCTTGCGCAAAGGTCACGCGGTGGAAATTGCCGACAGCATCGTGCTCATTCGGCACGATGGCACCGAGATCGCTGTGGACGAATCGGCTGCTCCCATTCGAGATCGCGCCGGGAACGTCACGGGTGTTGTATTGGTACTACATGATATGAGCCGCGAGCGGCAATACGCGGCCAAGCTTTCATTCCTGGCCAGTCATGACGCACTGACCGGGCTGATCAATCGTCGCGAGTTCGAACAAAGATTGCGTTTGGCGATCGCTAGTGCCGCCGAGCTCGACCGGCATCACAGCGTCATGTATTTGGATTTGGACCAGTTCAAGATCGTGAATGACACGTGCGGCCACGCAGCTGGCGACGAACTCATGCGACAAGTAAGTACCTTGCTGCACCGTCGACTGCGCGAAGTCGATACACTTGCTCGGCTAGGTGGAGATGAATTCGGTGTTTTGCTGGAGAACTGTCCAGCACCTCACGCTGCGCGCGTCGCGGAAGAATTGCGCCAGTCATTGCGCGATTACCGTTTTGTTTGGCACGGTCGATCTTTCTCGATTGGCGTGAGCGTGGGCTTAGTCAATATCTCCGGCAATCAATTGCGTCTCGAGGACATCATGAGCGCCGCCGATGCCGCCTGCTACATGGCCAAGGAAAAGGGCCGAGACCGCGTCCAGGTCTACCATCCCAACGATACCGAGCTTTCGCGACGACAAGGTGAGATGGAATGGGTAGAAAGAATTCATCGGGCTCTAGACGACAACCGATTCAGTCTCTACGCACAGAAGATCATCAAGCTACGCGACGCCGGCATCGGCGGACAGCATGTCGAACTACTTATTCGTATGCGAGATGAGGAAGGCCACATCATTCCACCAATGGCCTTTATTCCGGCGGCAGAGCGCTTTAACCTAATGCCGCTTATCGATCAGTGGGTACTTCGAACGGCGCTTTCCACACTCGCTGCCCGACATGCACGACGCGACTACTCGATAGAAACATGCGCCATCAACTTATCCGGCGCCTCCATCGGCGATGATCGTTTTCTGGACTACGTGTGCGAGCAGTTCGTCGCATGTCCGGTTCCGTATCAAATAATTTGCTTTGAGATCACCGAAACCGCGGCCATTTCAAACCTATCCAAAGCTGAGCGTTTTATCCATGAACTGCGCGCGATGGGATGCCGATTCTCGTTGGACGACTTTGGTGCCGGAATGTCTTCCTTCGCGTATCTCAAACAGCTACCCGTCGATTTCCTTAAGATCGACGGAAGCTTTGTGAAGGACATGTACAGCGATCCCATCAACCGCGCAATGGTGGAGGCTATTAACCATATCGGGCACGTGATGGGAAAGAAGACCATCGCCGAGTTCGTGGAGAACGATCGAGTGATCGAGGCGCTGCGTCAAATCGGCGTCGACTACGCCCAAGGTTACGGTGTCGCCCGTCCGGAACTATTTGAACATTCGACAGCGAGAATACCCAAATTAGTGGTGTCGAACCCGACCGTTCCTGGAAACAACGGTCTGCCTCGCGGTCGAACTCAGTTACGCTAACGCGTACGACCACGGCACGCGAAACTTCAAAGTTCCGCATCGGCTTGCGAACTATCGATAGGGGGTTTTCGGAGGTGTGCGTAGGTTTGCCAGCAATTTCTTCTCGTTGCCCGATGCTGCGTTTCCCGAACAAAAATAGGTGCTATAGAGTTCGTGGCGATGGTTTTCCTGTGTCTTCCGCTCGATCAATTCCCATGTAGGTTTTACCGGTCTACGCCACTTGCCGCTGCTCACTCCGAAGGCATAGGTCTTCCATTCTCTTGACTGGCAGCGGATCCCCACGTAGCTCATCTGATGCCCGGCCGCCTCAGTCTTAATGGCTAAGGAAAAACGTACCACGCCATCCTCCCCGATAGATATCGTTCGACTGTCCACGAAGTAACGGTATCGTGCGCTCCCTAGCAAAGTTACCGGCAAGAGTGCGGATTCGTCCGGATAGATAGGAAGGTCTTTCACCTCTGTCTCAACCCATGGCTGCGCATCGTACCTAAACGCCTGTTCGTTGCGCCCGAATGCCGGAAACAAAACGCCCAACAGCGCGATACATCCGAACGCTCGAACGCTGACGACCTTGAGGTTCATTTGTACAGGTGTGACCGGGTGAGCGGGCAGATGACCGACCCATTGTCCGTGGCTTTCACCCCCAACAATTGGTATACGGAAATCCATCCCCTCGCGAAAGCGTGGGCCGAACCGGCCATGTAAATCAGCCAAATTCTCAGCGTTTGTTCGCTGACGATGCTCTGGGCCTTTTCACGTTGCGCACGCAGTCGGTCCACCCAGTGCCAAAGGGTCTTCGCGTAGTGCGGGCGCAAACATTCGGCATCCCACATCTCGATGCCTTGGCCCGACATCTCCTTTATAACGGTCCCCAAATGCGGAAGCTCACCACCCGGGAATACGTACTGCTCCACGAACTCCCCGATACCGCTACCGAGCTCGGCATCATCCAGTGAATTGGTGGTAATGCCATGATTCATTACAAGACCTCCGGGCTTAAGCAAGCGGGAGATCTTGGCGAAATAAGTTGATAGATTACGCAAGCCAACATGTTCGAACATCCCTACGCTGGCGATCTTGTCGTATGGGAGGTCCTCCGGCACGTCGCGATAGTCCAGCAGTCGAACCTCGCATTGCCCTCCCAATTTGTGCGCCCGAATTTGCTCGCTCACATAGTCGTACTGGCCTTGACTCAGAGTGATGCCCAGCGCTTTGACCCCGTAATTTCGGGTTGCCCACAGGATCAGACCGCCCCATCCGCATCCGATATCGAGAAATCGCTCGCCTGGCTTGAGCAATAACTTGCGGCAGATATGATCGAGCTTTTGCTCTTGGGCTCGATCGAGATCGTCGTCGGGATCCTTGAAATACGCGCACGAATAAACCCGGTTAGCATCTAGCCACAGCGCGTAAAAATCATTGCCGACGTCGTAATGATGCGCAATATACTTGCGATCATTCCTAAGAGTGTGCCGCCACCACCTCCACAAGGAGGGCTTGTTACGGTAGACCCGTCGCCCTTCAGCAATGAACGCCTCGCCTATGCTCAGGACATCGCGAAAATCGCCGTCCAAGTCAATTTGTTCCTCCACATAGGCCCTGGCCAGCTTGCCGAGACTAGGACTCACTAGATTAAGCAGCGCCTTGGGCGTCCGCACGGTCACCGTAATAGGCGCGGAAGGTGCGGAACTCACGGTTCGCCCGCTCCAGAGCCGAAGATTTATGGGTACTGGCAAACCCTTTATGCGGGACTCAACGAGCCCGACGAGCCGGTCTTCCGAGGGAACAAGAAACACGCTGATCAGCTACGAGTATTGGAGGTGCGTATTCTAACTAGATCAGGCATATTAGCTACCTTAGCCAAATTAGTCGTTGATGCTCGTAGCTCGTACTTAGAATTGAAGGTCTTTGATGAGCGCGTCCCGTACGTCCTGTTGCACCGGATCCAGCGCAATCCGATAGTGGGGATGGTCCACCCCCATGGCGAAATCGCCGCCCATACCAAGTACCTTCTTCATCGCCGCAGTGAGTTCGAATCGCAGGAAATGGACGGAAGAGGTCTTGGCCTCATTCTCCCGATCCAAATCGTCATCGGCATTGGCATAAACACGCCCCGCGCCCTCGATTTGCACCCAGATCCGGTCTTCTAGTCCTTTAAGCAACTGCAATTGGCGCTGACGCTCCTCTGGATCGGGATACTCGATCAGCATCGTGGCCTTCCAGTTGCTGCCCTCGGGGATGAGTGGATTGTATGCGTCAAGTTCGCTTTGAATCCCGTCCTCGTCGAAGATCTTCTCGATACGCAGCATCTCTTGAATCTGATAGCGAATCGTCAGCTCATCTTCGAATACAAGTGTCAGATGCTCCCCTAAATGAAGCTTTCGATATCTCTTGTGGGCTAATACCTTCGCTCTAAACTCATTGCGTACCTTCGCATAGGATTCGAGAGTGAGGAGGCTTTCGCGAGTAATCACTGGCATTTGATAGGCTCCCGACGCTAGATCCCGTACGCAATGCGTAGTAGAGACAAAGGATGCTCCTTGCGTGCAGTGGAGTCGCCCATGCCTTGCTGGATATGGCGACCCGCAATTGGACAGTCTGAGCTGATGTAGTTGGGCTCGCTTGAACTCATCTGGCGAAATACCGGTCGGCCGATCTTCATTGATTCCTCGAAAAATTCGGCCTTCACACCCCAGGTTCCATCGTGACCGGAACATCGTTCCACGGTGGCGACCTGGGTGCCGGGTATCAACTTCAGCGTCTCCTGCGTGCGCAAACCCATGTTCTGCACGCGCAGATGGCAAGGCACATGGTAGGAGACTTTCCCCAACTCGCGCTTGAAATCGGTCTTCAACAAGCCATCACGATGGCGAAGCGCAATGTATTCAAAAGGGTCGAACATTGCGTCTGCAACCCATTTCGCCTCCTCATCCTGCGGGAACAAGAGTGGGATCTCCTGCTTGAACATCAGCGTACACGATGGAATCGGGGTCAAGATAGCGTAGCCTTCGCGCGCCAACCTAGCCAATACCGGCACGTTCAAGCTTTTGAGTTTCTCGACGGCTTCCAGATCGCCCAACTCCAACTTCGGCATTCCGCAGCAGACTTCTTTCTCCACCAATACACAGGGTATCTCGTTGTGCTCGAGCACACGCAGAAGGTCCTGTCCTATTCCCGGCTCGTTGCAATTTACATAACAGGTGGCATAGATCGCCACCTTACCTGGCGTGTTTGCGCCATCCTTTACGGCGAAGTCATTCCTCGGACTCGCAGCACTACGGAATTTCCTCGATGCGTATTCCGGCAACACTCGATCTTTGTGGATGCCCAGCACGTTGTGCATTAGGTTTCTAGTGGCAGGCGTCTTGTTGACTCTATTGACCACCTGCACAACCACCGGAATCGTTGCCAGCTTCCCGAGGGCGTCGGTACTCGATAACAGCTTGTCCCGAAAATTGGTTTCACCACGCTTGAACTTCACCGCCTTGGCACGCAGCATCAGGTGCGGAAAATCCACATTCCAGGAGTGTGGCGGTACGTAAGGACACTTGCTCATATAGCACATGTCACACAGGTAACACTGATCCACGACCTTGGCGAAGTCCTTCTTGTCGACACCGTCCAACTCTCCGGTCTTGCTCTCGTCCACCAGATCGAACAAGGTCGGGAACGCATTGCACAGACTCACGCAGCGTCGACATCCGTGGCAGATGTCGAACACTCTTTCCAATTCGTGGTTGAGCTTGCTCTCGTCGTAGTACTCGGCACCTTTCCAATTGATCGCGTGACGAGTGGGCGCCTCGAGGCTACCTTCACGCGTGGACATGGCTCTGCGTAATTTTTTGGAACAAGAGAAGGTTCATTGGCGACGAACTACGAATACAGAAAACGAAGGGCAAGGGCTCGGGGGATTCTCCTCACGCCTCGCCCTAATTTGAGCTAGTACTGTCAATCGACTAGTGCGTCCAGCGCCTTCTGGAAACGATTGGCATGAGACCGCTCGGCCTTGGCCAAGGTCTCGAACCAGTCGGCGATTTCATCGAACTCTTCATCGCGCGCGGACTTCGCCATGCCCGGATACATGTCTGTGTACTCGTGCGTCTCACCGGCGATGGAGGCCTTCAGGTTGTCGCGGGTACGACCGATGGCCAGGCCTGTAGCCGGATCGCCGACAGCTTCCAGATACTCCATATGACCAAAGGCGTGACCCGTCTCACCTTCGGCAGTAGAGCGAAATACAGCTGCGACGTCGTTCTGGCCTTCCACGTCAGCCTTGCTTGCGAAATACAGGTAGCGACGATTTGCCTGGGATTCGCCGGCGAAGGCGGCTTTAAGGTTGCCTTCGGTCTTGCTTCCTTTAAGAGCTTTCATAACATTTCCTCGGTAAATTACAGTCATTGGTTGGGTTTGACCAAAGCGTTTTGCGCCGATATCGTCAGGCTTGTTAGACTTGATCTAAACCATCGACGGAGTATAGGGGGCGCTCCTCTGGAGTGTCAAACAATTATCGAATTCGAGTACGCAGCAACAAATAACCCTGTTCGCCCTCTAGCCCTTTATCAATGCCTGTTGCACACAAGGCAAGACAATGTCGGCAACCCTTCTGGCCCCTTCGTTCGTGTAGTGCATGTCGTCATAGAACAATCGTACGGAAGGCTCCAGCTGCACCGCCACGTCGCAGGCTAGATGGTCGTTACGTCTCGCGAACTCAATTAGGTAGTTGTTGTAGAGCGAAGTGATGTGAATCATGGAGTCCAGGTCGAGCGTGTAGTCCGCATAGGGTGGTGTCATCCAAAACAGCCTGCGAAGTTCTTCCGGGGTGGATTGGGCGTATGCATGTGGTTGCGTGAGGAACATACATTTCAGCCCCTCGTCGCGACAAGTTTTGGAAATCTCCTGTAGATCGTCACGATAATCAATGGCAACCTCGCTTGGCCGAAACACATGTCGAGTCGGACGCTCCAGGGAGCGTTGCGGTTTGTCGCTGTTGAACCCATCCGGCCGATCGACCACTAAATTCCTATCACCGCTTGTCTTGCCCGTATATCGCGCTTGAACTGGATAGACCACAAATCGTTGTAAGATCTTTCCAAAGGGACTGTTGCGCAATGTGGGGGGAGTCTTGCTACCCCGCGATGGTTCGAACTTGTCCTTGATATGCTTGTTCCAGTCGTTGCCGCCCACCAGGAAGAGCACCAAATCCGGACTATAGCTCGATATGGCCTTTAGAGTCGCAAAGTGGTTTCGTGCCCTCAGTCCCGACACTCCGGTATTTACCACCTCCGCCCTGGCAATGCGTGTCAGAAGCCCCTGTTGCACAAGGTGGGTCCATGTCGTGCTGTCGTCCAATAGGATATCCTCCGTGGTGGATCCGCCGATGGCGAAAATTCTGACGCCGACCTTGCGCGAATAGTCGATCGGCGGTGACACTCGAAATCCTTTTTCATCCGTGGTGATGTGGCGCAGCCCTGGGGGCATTCCCGGTCCGTCGGGCGTACGAACCTCGACGGTACTGTGCATGCGCGGTCTCAAGGTCAGATAGTCGCTCTTGATGAGTGGGGCGAGCATGGACTGCGCGACCAAAAATATTCCGAACCATAGGGCATAGGTTCGCGTTAGCGTCCACGACGTCGCCTGAAGGACGAGCGGCAACGCAAACATTACTGTAGCCAGTGCGGCCCAAGACCTGGACTCCTGATCGAACGTCCACAAACCAAATCCTAGAACTATTGCCGCCAACGACCAGCGCACAATTCGTCCGATTCGCGCGCTGGTCGACGTATCCCTCAGGTTGTTCATATCATTGTTTACCGCACATCAGTACTATTTTGATG
>JANNFC010000236.1:0-13782 GCA_031379405.1 Betaproteobacteria bacterium
CGCCCGCCAAGCCGGGCTCGAGAGCCATGCTGGGGGCGCCGTGAGACACAAATACGGCAGGTTGCTTGGTCATGGTTGGATTCATCCATATGAGCGGTCATCGCATCGAACCATCGGTATGAGGCCCAGGTCCGATGTGACACACTGGTAAAGTTAGGTAATGCTGTTCCGAAACAAGTATTCCACAAGCCTGAATTTCTCACGAGGCAGTCCCCAAAAGGCTACCGCGTGAGAAATTCGCGCGAGTTGTAACCTCAGGTCTTAATCTCAAATATCAAGTCCATTGAACCTAGAGCCAGTCGTCTTGCCCGGAAAATTACGTATTTGGTTCGATACCCTCAGCGCGTGTGGCACGCTCGTTGTGAAGGTTATTTTCGCCGCGTGCGTGACGATAGCATTTCTCGTGGCGGCGCGTGCAGCACAACCAGAGATGTCATGGGCTCCTTGCCCCGCTGCCCCGGCGGCTGAATCGAACCTGAGCCTCGCGCAAGCCATCGACATCGCCCTGTGCAACAACCCGCGTACACGACAGTCGTGGATTGCCGCCAAGGTGTCCTCCGCGCAAATTGGGCTTGCGCAGGCACCTTACCGGCCTAGTGTCACCGGAACGGCTGCGGCACAACGCAGAGAGGCCCGGAACGTGCCCAATGCCGGCGGCTCGACGGAGTTGTCCGCCGCCGTGAGTCTCAACTACCTGTTGTTCGATTTTGGCGGCCGCGATGCGACTTTGGAACAAGCCAAGGAAACACTCAACGCGGCGAACTGGACGCACAACGCAACGCTGCAATCCGTGATTCTGGATGCGATCACCGGCTACTACCAGTTGGCGGCGGCTCTGGAGGCCCTTCAATCCGCGCGTACTGCCGAGCAATTCAGCACGCAGAGTCTGGAAGCCGCACGCGCTCGGCTGAAGGCAGGCAATGCCACCCGCGCGGATGTGCTGCAAGCGCAAACGGCGAATTCGCAAGATCGCCTCACGCGCACACAGGCCGAAGGTGACGTGGCGAGCGCACAAGGGGTATTGGCGAGTACTTTGGGTCTGCCGGTGGATTTGCGCTTGAACGTTTCGGCTTCGCGAGAATTCGAGGCGGCTGAAGTGGTGGAGCGTAGTGTGCCCTCATTGCTGGCGATAGCCAAACAGCGCCGCCCCGATCTGGCGGCGGCGCAAGCACAGATTCGCGCGGCTCGGCAAAACCTGAAGATACAGGACAGCGCCGATCGTCCGACGTTGTCGTTGTCCGGTTCCGTGGGCGCGACGCAATCCGTTCCCGGCGCTGATCCGCGCACTGGCGCGATCGGACTGTCATTGAGCGTGCCGCTCTACACCGGCCAGCGCATCGCGTACCAGAAGTTGCTCGCTCAGCAACAACTCGAAGCACAAATCGCCAGCAATGATCGCTTGCAACAGGATGCCGACCTGGAAGTCTGGCGCGCCTATCAGGATTTGCGCACGCAGCGCCAATCGGTGATGAGCGCCGAGGATCTGGTAAATAGTGCGCAGGAATCCTATAACGTAGCGCTGGGGCGCTACAAATCAGGCGTTGGAACGGTGACAGATCTGCTCAATGCCCAAGCCATCCTGGCGCGAGCGGACCTGCAGAAAATTCAGGCGCGCTACAAATGGAACTTGGCCAAATCGACTCTTGCGCGCGCCCTGGGCATTCTCGACCGGTCCATGTTTGGTACACCATCGGGGGTAAATCGGTGAACAAGAAGTGAAGAAGGCATTTACCTATCTCTGGCGTCTGGGCATTGTTGTCATCGTGCTGGGCGCGGCCTATCTGGGCTGGAGTTATTGGCGCACTGCCAACGAGAAGCCCGTCGAAGAACGCTTTCAATTCGAGGAAGTGCGGCGTGGCGAGTTGCTGCAAAACGTTTCCGCCAACGGAACTTTGAATCCACTGACGCTGGTGAATGTGGGCACGCAGGCCTCCGGCACGGTGACCGCCATACGCGCGGATTTCAACGATCAAGTTACCCGAGGTCAGATACTTCTTGAGCTGGACGCCACCACTTTTCGCGCGTCCGTGGAGCAAAGCAGCGGCGAGGTGTCCAATGCTCAGGCACAACTGAAACTCGCCACGGCGGAAGAGGCGCGCATGCGGCAGCTGTTCGCGCAAGAGTACGTTTCCCGGCAGGAGCTTGAACGCGCCGTGCAAGGTCGCGAAACCGCGCAGGCACTCATGCGCACGGCCATGGGAAAACTCACTCGCGACAAGGCCAATATGGCGTACACGGTGATTCGATCTCCCGTATCCGGTGTGGTGGTGTCGCGTGAAGTGGACGTGGGGCAGACGGTGGCCGCAAGTTTCCAAACGCCCACCTTGTTCAAGATCGCCAAGGATCTTTCCATCATGCGGGTCGATTCCAATGTTTCCGAGGCGGACGTGGGCAAGATTCGCGTGGGCCAAAGCGTGCGCCTGAATGTTGACGCTTTCCCGGAGCAGAAATTCGAAGGACAGGTGCAGCAGATTCGGCTCAACCCGATTACGCAGCAGAATGTCGTCACGTACAACGTCGTCGTGCACGTACAGAACAAGGATCTAAAGCTCCTGCCGGGCATGACGGCCTATCTCAATGTGCTGATCGACAAGCGCAGTGACGCGTTGCTGGTGCCCAACGCCGCGCTGCGTTTCAAGCTGCGAGAACGCCCAAAGAACGGCAGCAATTCCGAAGGGAAGAAAGCCTCCGTATCTGCGCGCGAGGAAGGGACAAGAAAAGAAGGAGTGCGGACCCGAAGCGCAACCGTACAGGTTTTTCGAGAAGGCAAGCTGCAACCCGTCGCGATTGCTCTAGGGATCGCGGACAGCCGCTTCACGGAGGTGCTCGGTGGTGATCTCAAGGAAAACGACCGCGTTGCCGTGGAAGAATTAGGCGGTGAGCGTTCAGCCGGGGGCGCGCAGCAACCGTTCCGCATGCGCGCATTCTGATGGCTGCTACCGATACCCCAACCCACGCTGTCGTGCGGGTGCAAGGCGTACACAAGCAATACGAGACTGACGCGGGACCGCAACCGGTGTTGCAGGACGTGAGCCTGAGCGTGACGCAAGGCGAGTTCGTCGCACTGATGGGACCTTCAGGGTCGGGTAAGACCACGCTCATGAATATTCTGGGCTGCCTTGATACGCCCACCGCAGGGCGCTATTGGCTCGACGGACAAGATACGACCGCGCTCGATTCAGATCGATTGGCGCGTCTGCGCAATCGGTTCATCGGATTTGTGTTTCAAGGCTTCAATTTACTGGCGCGCGTGAGTCTGCTGGACAACGTCGCATTGCCACTGCTCTACGCCGGCGTCGGGCGTGCGCAGCGCCGCGCGCGGGCGGCGCAACTGCTCAAACGCGTAGGTCTGGAACGCTACGCGGACTATATGCCCAATCAAATCTCCGGCGGACAACAGCAACGTGTCGCTATCGCACGCGCATTAGCCAACACACCAAAATTGTTGCTGGCCGATGAACCCACCGGCAATTTGGATTCCCACACCGGCCGGGACATCATGGTGTTGTTTGGCGAACTGAACCGAGAAGCGCAACTCACTGTGATATTGGTGACGCACGAACAGGACATCGCGCGCTTCGCCAACCGGCTGGTGAACTTCATCGATGGTCGCATCGCCTACGATGGTCCAACGCAAGAGTATGTGCCGCACAGCGAGTTGGCGCATACATGATCTTCAGCTTGCTTCGCGAGGCATTGCGCGCCATGGCCTCCAATCGTATGCGCACATTTCTCACCATGCTGGGGCTGGTCATCGGTGTGGGTGCGGTCGTGCTTATGCTGGCCATTGGCCAAGGCGCGCAGACTCTCGTTAAGCAAGCGATCGAAAGTTTAGGCAGCAATCTCTTTATCGTGTTTCCGGGATCGTCCAGTGCAGGCGGAGTGCGCAGCGGTAGCGGCGGTGCGAGCACCCTCACGGTATTCGATGCGCAGGCCATCGCCGAACTACCTTCCGTCGCGGGCGCGGCACCGCTTTATTCGGGATCGGCGCAAGTGGTCTACGCCGGTGCCAACTGGAACACCCGAATCACCGGCGTTACGCCATCTTATTTCGAAGTGCGCGGCTGGCGCGTCGAGCAAGGCTACGCTCTCGCCGATGGCGACGTGCGCGCCATGGCCAGAATCGCCATGCTGGGGCAGACCGTCGTACGGCAATTGTTCGGCGACGAATCGCCCGTCGGCAAAACCATCCGCATCAAGAACGCACCCTACACCGTGGTCGGGACGTTAGCGGCCAAGGGGCAGAGCTACGATGGCAACGATCAGGACGACACCGTGCTGGTGCCACTCACCACCGCCCAGCGCAAACTCTTTGGCGCCAGTTTTCCCGATTCCGTGCGATACATCCTGGTTCAGACGCATTCCGATGCCGTGATGGAAAGCGCCGAACGCTCCATGACTGCCCTGCTGCGCGAACGTCATCGCCTTCCACCGGGCACCGAACCGGACTTCATGATACGTAACTTAAGCGCCGCTGCCGACGTGCAAGCGCAAACCACGGAGGTTATGTCCATCATGCTGGGGGCTGTGGCGTCCATTTCACTGGTCGTTGGGGGAATCGGCATCATGAATATCATGCTGGTGTCGGTGACGGAGCGCACGCGTGAGATCGGTATTCGCATGGCCGTGGGCGCGCGCAGAACAGACGTGCTGCTCCAGTTTCTACTGGAGGCGCTGGTGGTGTCCGTGCTGGGTTGTCTGATCGGGGTGGTGCTCGGCGTGGGCTGCGCCTATCTGGTGGCCCAGACCGCCGGTACGGTAGTCGTCGTGACTTTGACCTCAGTGCTGCTTGCTTTTCTGGTGGCGGCAGCCGTGGGTGTTTTTTTCGGGTTCTATCCCGCGCGCAAAGCCTCGCTGCTCAAGCCCATCGAAGCACTGCGCTACCAATAGGGCAAAAAAACCGCCGTACTCCAGGGCGTAGTGCCTGAAGTGCGGCGGAAGGGGGAATTAAAGAGGACTTCGCGGGCGGGGTATTGACCCCGCCCTTGACCAAAGGGGGTTACGTGAAAATCACTTCGCCCCCTTTGGAAACCTCCGAAGTTTGCCCCCGCGCCAAGAGCGCGGGGAATACGAGTTAAAGGGGGATTACACCGATGGGACCCCATCTTTATTACTATGCGCGGCCGTACTTGGCAGAAACGATATCGCGAATGACGCGAAGGTCCTGCTTGGAACTCACGAATCGGCCCTTGACGGCGATGGTCACGACAGGTGCGGCACGACCTTGAACCTCGGCAACCGGTGTGCCCTTGATCAGCACGACGTTGAGGCTCGTGCCCGCCACGGGCGCGGCGCGACCTTGAATGCTTTGCACGTCGGCGGCGTTAGCGGTGCCAACGACTGCGCCGATGATGGCGATAGCGGAAAGCGTACTGCGAAGTGTGCTGTTACTCATGATTAACTCCTAAGTTTGATATGAAAATGAAAAGATTGCTGTTGATTAGGTCCACGCCACAATGCCTTCGCAGCGTTGATGGGTTGCACTTTAGTCGTTGCTAAGGGAGAGATAAACAGCCGATAATGCAATGCTTACTTGCTTACTATGAAACAATGCAACCATGGATCGTCTGACCAGCATGGAGACCTTTGTCAAGGTCGTGGAAGCCGGCAGCTTCGTTGCTGCCGCCCGCAAACTCGATATGTCGCCAGCCATGGTGACTCGGCACGTACTGGATCTCGAGCAGCGTATGAATACGCGATTGCTTGAACGCACGACTCGAAAATTACGGTTGACCGACGCCGGCGCCGGATACCTGGAGCGTTGCCAGCAGATTCTGCGCGATATCGAAGAGACCGAATCGGCGGTATCCGGCGAGGTTCAACGTCCGCGCGGCGTGTTGCGTATCAGTTCAAGCGGCTCCTTCGGTGTGCTGCGTCTGTCTCCATTGTTATCCGAATTCTCCGCGCTCTATCCGGAGGTGACTATGGATGTGAGCATCAACAATCACGTCGTCGATCTGGTTTCCGAGGGCATCGATGTGGCGCTGCGTATCGGCGTTCTGAGCGATTCCAATTTGGTGGCACGCAAACTCTGTCCCATACGCTTGGTGCTGTGCGCATCGCCCGACTACCTGGCGCGCCACGGCGTACCCCGGACCGTGGACGAGCTGGCTAACCACAACTGCCTGGCGTTCACGCTGGCGCGCGGCGGCCACGAATGGTGGTTCAGGGGGCCCAATGGCGTCAATGGCGTCAAAGTCGTCCCTATTCGCGGTACCGTGCGCTCGGATGAAACCTATATCCTGTACCGTGCCGCCCTCGACGGCCTGGGAATCATGTACGCCACCACCTATCATGCGGCGGCGGCGGTACAAGCCGGCAAGCTCCAAGTCATTCATCTGGATTACCCATGCGGGGAGGTGAGCGCCTACGCGGTCTACCTCAGTAGAAAGTACTTAAACGCCAAGATTCGGACCTTCGTCGATTTCCTCGCGGAGAAACTGGGCGCCGACCCGGACTGGGATCTTTGGATGACGAAACCTGGCGCGAGCAAGCGGGCGCGTACCCGTCGCCCAAAGGAAACCCGAAGGGCACTGTGACAAGTGGCAATTCTTCTGCTCTTCCGTAGAATGGTGCGTTTTCCATTTTCTCTTTTCTCTTTCCCCTTTCCCTTTCCCCATTTGTTTCCCCTGCCAGTAACGCTCCGCGATGTACGACTACACCCTGCGAGATATCGAACGAAACCTTGAAAGCCGCTTCATCGAGCGCGCTAAGGACTACGTTGCCGAAGGCCGCGTGTTGGAATTGCACCAGAAGCCGGGCAACGCGCTGGTGGCCAAGGTGAATGGCAGCGACCGGCGTCCGTACAAGGTCACCGTGCAACTCATCAAAGGACGCACGGGCGTCAATTTCTACGGTTCCTGCAGTTGTCCGATCAGTATCAACTGCAAACACGTGGCGGCAGTATTGTTGGCCAATCTGAACGGTCACGCCACACCGGCACCTCGCCCGCGGCAAGTCAGCACACCGGCCATCTCGGCGCAATCTCTGGTGAATGCCTGGCCCAGACCGAGTCCCGCAGAAGCGCCCGACATGCCGCAGGAACTTCGCACATGGCTCGATAAAGCCATGCACGGTGCGACACTTGGCGATGCGCCGGAAACCTATCCGCCAGGCATCACGCAAAGGCTGCTCTATCTTCTGTTTGTGGACGAACACAGCAAGCGCGCGCAAGTGCGTACGGTGCTAGCAAGAACTCTCAAGTCCGGCGGTTACAGCACGCCCACCCCCTGGAGCAATGCGCAAGGTGCGGTACACAGTCCATCCAGTTTTATCTTGCCGTCCGATCTTCGTGCCCTGCGCAGGCTCCTGCTGGATGCGGATCGCTCCTATCTGGGTGGCTACATATTGTCTGGAGCGTTAGGCCAGGAAATTCTGACTAGTCTCATCCAGACTCACCGCTGTCATTGGCATGATCCGAATACGCAGCCCCTGAAAGTAGGTGGAACGCGTCGGGCAAACATGTTCTGGGAAGTCAACGACGCCGGCACGCAGCACCTCGTGGTCGTGACCGATCCGCCGAGCGATGCACTGCTGCCCTTGTCACCGCCGTGGTACATCGATCTTCAGCGCGCGGAGAGCGGGCCTGTCGATCTGGAAGTCCCAGCCTCGCTCGGTGAACTGCTGGTGTGTACGCCGGACGTACCTGCAGGGCAGGCGGAAACAGTCCGCGGCGCCCTCAGTACCTACGCCGAACGTGGACGGATTCCATTGCCGGACGTGTTGGCGAGCGAGGACGTCGTCGTCTCGAAAATTACGCCGTGCTTGCGTTTTGAGACCTTGGTTACATTCGGCTCGCACCGATCGCGCTACATGCCCTTGGGTGAAGCGCTTGACGTGGCAACACTGACTTTCGACTACGATGGCCTGGCCGTTACTCGCGAGAGCCCGGGTCTGTTGACCAGCTTCCGCGATGGCAAGTTGATCAACATGAAGCGCGATGCCAAGACGGAGAAAGCGGCCCACACCGCGCTCACCAAACTCGGCTTTCTTAAGCTGATGAGTTTGCCGTGGTACTACCCGGAAGAACACAAGCACGACTATGGCATGCGCGGTCCGGACGATTGGATGCAGTTCATGTCAGAGGACATGCCGGCGCTCAAAGCGCAGGATTGGCGTGTTAATTTCGAAGACAGTTTCCGTTTTCGCGTGGCGGTCGTGTCCGATTGGTCCGCACGAATTGAGACTTCGGGGCAGGATTGGTTCGATCTGCACCTGGAAGCGGACATCGACGGCAAGCGCTCTGATCTCCTGCCCATTGTGCTGGCGGCGCTGCGCGAGGAGCCGGAGTTAGTGGACATCCTCACCGCCAAGGATTCCCAGGAAACCAAGGACGATAGGCAGATCATCTTGTCGCTGGATGATGGGCGATTGTTCCCCGTCCCGCGCGAACGACTGCGTGGCATTCTGCGGGTACTGCACGAGATGATCGACACCGCGTCGGGAGATGGCGTTCGGCTGCCACGCATGGATGCGGCGCGTCTGGTGCATTTGGAACAAGCCATGGATCTGCGCTGGCAAGGCGGTGCGGAACTGCGCGCCCTGGGGCAGCGACTGGCGAGCTTCGAACACATCGCGCAAGTCGAGGCTCCAAAGGATTTCGGGGCCCAGTTGCGACCCTACCAGGGCGAGGGTTTGTCGTGGCTACAGTTCCTGCGCGAGTACGGTATTAACGGCATTCTCGCCGACGACATGGGGCTGGGCAAAACCGTTCAAGCGCTCGCCCACATTCTGTTGGAGAAGCAATGCGGCAGATTGGATCGCCCGGTGCTCGTGGTATCCCCCACCAGCGTGCTACCCAACTGGCGCGCCGAGGCGCAGCGCTTTGCGCCGCAATTGCGAATCCATGTTTCGCACGGTTTGGAACGTAAGGCCACCTTCGACCAGATTGCCGATGCGGAACTGGTGCTCACCACCTATCCGTTGCTGGCGCGGGACAAAGACGTGCTGCGCAAGCAGTCATTTCACCTTGTGATACTCGACGAAGCGCAGCTCATCAAGAACGCACAGACGCAAGCCGCGCGCATCGTCGGTGAGTTGCAAGCGCGCCACCGGCTGTGCATGACGGGAACGCCGCTGGAGAATCATCTGGGCGAATTGTGGTCGCTGTTTCATTTCCTGATGCCCGGGTTCCTGGGTGATGTTCAATCCTTTCGCCGCACCTACCGCACTCCCATCGAGAAGCAAGGCGATGAACTGCGGCGCGACAGTTTGATCCGACGCATCCGTCCCTTCATCTTGCGGCGCACGAAAGAACAAGTGGCCGCCGATCTCCCGCCCAAGAGCGAGATCCTGCATAGCGTCGAGTTCGCCGGCGCGCAGCGCGACCTCTACGAAACCGTGCGAGTCAGTATGCACGAGCGCGTGCGCGCGGAGATTCAAGCGCGCGGTATGGCCAACAGCCACATTATCGTTTTGGATGCGCTGCTCAAGCTGCGCCAAATCTGCTGCGATCCCCGTCTGCTCAAGCTCGATGCAGCCAAGAAAGTGAAGGACTCCGCCAAACTGGAGATGCTCATGGACATGCTGCCCGAACTGCTGGCCGAAGGAAGGCGCGTCCTGTTGTTCTCGCAATTCACCAGCATGTTGGCTCTGATCGAAGAGCAGCTGAAGGACAAGCAGATTCGGTACGTAAAACTCACCGGTGACACCAAGAATCGCGAACAGCCCGTAAAGTCATTTCAGAATGCAGAGGTGAGTCTGTTCCTCATCAGTCTCAAGGCCGGTGGCACCGGTTTGAATCTCACCGCCGCCGATACCGTGATTCATTACGATCCGTGGTGGAATCCCGCAGTGGAGAATCAAGCCACCGACCGCGCGCACCGCATCGGTCAGGACAAGCCCGTATTCGTCTACAAGCTCATTGTTGCTGGCACCGTGGAGGAGAAAATCACCGCGCTGCAAAAGAGCAAGGCGGATCTTGCGGCAAGCTTGCTCGACGGGGCACAAAAGGGTGGCGCTGCGCTTTCGGCGGACGACATCGCTGCGCTGTTCGAGCCGATGGGTTGATACCTTTCGTTCGCGCGCGCTAATTGCCATTGGACTTTGCGACCTGTCCCAGCGCATGAAAATGCGCCATCATGCGCTGCGCATCGGGCGTAATTCCGGAGAATAAACGCAACGCCTCTACCGCTTGAAATACCGCCATGCCGCTCCCGTCCAGCGTACGGCATCCCATGCGCCGCGATACACGCAATAGTTCTGTCTCCAGTGGAAAATAAACGATCTCAGAGATCCACAATCCCTCTCGTAACAACGCCACAAGCAATGGTAGACCCGGATGCGCGGCCATACCGACCGGGGTTGCGTGCACCAAACCGTCAGCTCTGGCCAGCTCGACGGCAAGATCGCTGCCTAAGCGAGCGCGCCCCTTGCCGAAGCGAGTGCACAACTGGTCCGCCAACCTCGCCCCGCGCTCCTGAGCGGGATCGAAAAGGGTAAGTTCCTTAGCCCCCAACGTCAATAAAGCATGGGCCACCGCGGCACCGGCACCACCCGCACCGAGTTGCACTACGCGCTCGACCCGCACGTCCGGCAATCCTCGTTTGAACGCTTCGGCGTATCCCCACCAATCCGTGTTGTGACCGATGCGGCGTCCTTCCTTGAAGACAATGGTGTTGACCGCGCCGATGGCCTGCGCGTCCTGCGAAAGTTCGTCCAGAAGCGGTATCACCGCTTGCTTGCATGGGTGCGTGATGTTGAGTCCGTCAAATCCCATGCGCTGTGCGGTGGCGAGTAACTCTGGCAGAGCTTCCGCTCCCACGCCCAGTTTATCGAGATCGATGAGTCGGTAGACGTACGGTACGCTATGATGCCGAGCCTCGTGTTCGTGCATGCCTGGCGTACGAGAAGCCTGAATACCGGTGCCAATGAGGCCGACCAGTCGTGAGCGAGGTGATGTGTTGGACATGTGCCTGTGCTGGAAATCAAGAGGTCGGGTCGAATCCCCATGCCCGTGAACCCAACTAACCCAAAGGTCGCCGTATGAGGTAAATTGGGAATTATCCTTCAAGTGCTCGTTCCGCCGGAGTTAATGTGTCGACTTCAACAGCCCGATCAACCGCCCCGGACAAGGTGTCCGGTCTGCCCGCCGTACTGGCGAGCGTGTCCTATGTCAATGCCGAGCGTGGCCCGGTGCAGGTACGGGTCTATCCGCCCAACAGCGGCAAGGCGAGCGAGCGCCCGCCCGCGGTACGCCGTGAGGTGTCGATTCAAGACGCCCGCTCGATCGCCGGCGACCTTCGATTGGATCGGCACGGGTTCGAGCTTCATCGCGTTGCGTCGCGCTTCACTGAATTCTATGACGAGGCAGCGGTACGCGATCGCTACTACCCGGAAGTCAGCCGCATCATGCGCGATGTCATTGGCGCATTGGAAGTAGTCGTCTTCGACCACAACGTGCGTAGTGCCGTGCGAGCTGCGCGCGGTGAAGTTGGCGTGAGAGTGCCGGTCGATCAAGTTCACAACGACTACACCGTGCAATCGGGACCGACCCGCAAGCAAGAGGTTCTCGAAGCGGCGGACCGCACGCACCTGTCAAACCGGCGCGTAGCTTTCGTCAATCTATGGCGGCCGATTGTCGGGCCCGTACAGGACAATCCGCTGGCGCTATGCAGCGCCGCTAGTGTGGCACCGGACGATCTGCTGGATACCAACATTCACCACTTTGGTGAAGGCGATCTCGAAATGCCGCGTCACAGCGGCCAAATCTATTCCGTGCGATACAACGCGGCACATCAGTGGTTTTACATATCCGATATGCTGCCCGACGAGTTCTTGCTGTTGAAGAACTACGATTCGCGCAACGATGGACGCGCGCGGTTCATGCCTCACACCGGCTTCAAGAATCCCGCTTGCCCGGGCGAGTTCATTCCGCGCGAAAGTATCGAAGCGCGCGCGCTCGTAGTGTTCGACGAACCCATCTGATTTTTTACCTAGGAGGAAACCATGCTGCTCGATGTACGTACCTATTGCTGTCGCCCCGGCACCATCAAGAAACACCTTGCGCTCTACGAGAAATTGGGCAAAGCTCCGCAAACCCGTCATCTAGGGCAACCGTTCGCCTACCTGCTCACGGAAACCGGCAACGTCAATCAGTTCATTCATATCTGGGCCTACGAAGACGCAGCCGATCGCGCCCGCCGCAGAGCCGCCATGCAAGCCGATCCGGATTGGATTGCCTATATTGAAGAGAGCGCGAAATTGGGCGCACTCGAAAAGCAAGAGAACCGACTCATGACACCGGCGCCATTCTTTCCCCTAACCCGATAAAGTAATCACCGTCCATCCTCTCGTTCCGCCTGCGGGGCGAGGGTTGGGGTGAGGGGGAGCCCGATATGCTCGACAACATCGAAACGCACACCCAAAACTACATCACCCGCATCGAGCTCAATCGCCCTGATAAGAAAAACGCGTTGACCGCCGAAATGTATCAATCCATGGCGGACGCCTTACGCGCCGCCGATGCTGATCCGCAAGTTCGCGTCATTCTCCTGCACGGTCGTCCGGATTGCTTCTGCGCCGGCAACGACCTCAAGGACTTCCTGGAGAACCCGCCTCAGGGTGACGACTCGCCCGTGTTTCAGTTTCTGCAATCTATCTCCAGCGCATCCAAGCCCTTGGTCGCGGCCGTGGGGGGGCCGGCAATCGGAATCGGCACCACCATGCTTTTGCATTGCGACTTGGTCTACGCCACGCCCGAGACTCGCTTCCAATTACCTTTTGTCTCCCTGGGCTTGGTGCCAGAGGCCGCATCCAGTCTGCTGTTGCCGATGAACGCGGGCTTCCAACACGCGGCCGAACTGCTGCTATTAGGAGAGCCCTTCGATTCCAGCAAGGCGCAGGCCGCAGGCATCGTTACCGAAATCGTGGACAAGGACGCATTGCTCGATCGCGCTCGCGCCATCGCCGCCAAACTTGCCGCGTTGCCACCGAAGCAATTGCGCATGACCAAAGCCCTCATGAAAAAGCGCCACGCCGACGCGGTGCAGGAACGAATGCTCGATGAAAGCCGGCAATTTCGCGCGCTGCTGTCGTCTCCCGAGGCGAAGGAAGCGATGAGCGCCTTCCTTGAAAAACGCAAACCCGACTTCTCCAAATTTTGAAACCCGGAACACGCGCGTGCCGAAAGATGACAATGAACTACTGCTAGCAGGCTTGACGGTTATCGATTTCACGCGCGTGCTGGCGGGGCCTTATTGCACGCGAATGCTCGGCGATCTCGGCGCGCGCGTAATCAAGATCGAACGTCCCGGTGAGGGCGACGAGATCCGCCACATCGTGCATCAGATCGACCCTGACCGCAGCGACCAGAGTAGCTACTTCGTGCGCCTCAACGCCAGCAAGCAGGGCATCAGCGTCGACCTGTCCAAACCGGACGCGCATCCGGTGGTGATGGATCTTGTTCAGAAAGCCGACGTCGTGGTGGAGAATTTTTCTCCTGGCGTGATGGCGCGCTACGGACTCGATGCCGATACGCTGCGCAACCTGCATCCAGATCTGGTCTACTGCTCCATCTCGGGCTTCGGCCAGACCGGGCCGTTGAGCAGCATGCAAGCCTACGCCCATCTCATCAACGCCATCTCGGGCATGATGGATATGGATCGAAGTGGCGAGAAAGAACCGCGCGTGTCCTATCTGCAAACGGCGGATGTTCTGGCAGGCGCGCATGCCTTCGGTTCGATATGCGCCGCGTTAGTGCGACGTGGGCGCACAGGCAAAGGCGCCACCCTTGACGTCTCCATGCTGGAATGCCTGATCGCGGCCGACGATATCACTTACACA
>JANNFC010000255.1:0-1701 GCA_031379405.1 Betaproteobacteria bacterium
CATCGTCGTGCAATCCTTCCAGCGCGGCCTTGAGTACTTCGCCGCAGTCTGCCTTTGCAGCCGGCTGAGGCGGATTTGCCGCGGCGGGCGCAGGGGGCTCCGTCGTGCGACGATCGCCAGGGTCTCCCGTTGTCCCGGTCTTGTTGTACAACGTTCCGAATGGCGAACCTTGTGCCGTCAGCACTTCGATCGCCATGTATCGGAAGGTGTTGAAACTGACGTACTGATAGGGGTAGACCGGGACCGTCGTGCGTCGCTCCAACCGCGCGTGCTCATCGAGCGCGACCTTGCGATCCTGATCGTTCAGCTTGCGAAGCGTGGGGTTATCCGCGGCGAGATCCATGATCATGGCGGTAGCATCCCGACCCAGCAACTCTCTCGGTTTGATCACCGGGTACAACCCCTTGGCGGCGTAGTGGACGACCACGATTTTGAGTGCCACCGGAGTGCCGGGCGCTTGATCCATGCGCTGCTCGACATCGGGGGTTTCGATCGCGGCGCGTGCCTCTCCCGCCGCAGGCAGAGGGATTCCCGCCGAAGCGGCCGCCGCCCGCGCGGCCGCCTTGCCGATCTCAATGCCGGGGTCGATCACATCGAATACGCGCTTGGTCAGCGCGCTGTTATCGGTGAATGAGTTGAGGCCCTGCAGGCTCCAACCCTGTCCGAGATTCATTTCGAACTGCGCGTTGCCGAGCCCGGATTTGCTGGAAACAACATACTGCTCGTCGAAGTCGGGCAGATACACTAAATCGAAGTTGCCCCGCAGGGGCTGATAGGCAAAGGCACCGTTGTCATTCTTCACGGTACGGGTGTTTTGTCCGGTGGTTTGCTTGCTGGTCTCCTTGGCACTGCTCGCCGCCGCAGCGGCTTCCAAGGCCGAACTCTTTGCGCTGTCGCTTTGTTTCTTGGCGTCCTCGGCGCCGCCTTGAGATTCTCGCAATGCCTCATTAAGTTTTTTGACCGCGTCTACATCGAGCGGCGCGCCTTTTCCTTCCGAGGCGCTTCGCGGTTCAGATTTCTTTATTGGACCAGGCGCAGTCGATGTGCGCGGTTTGGACGTTTTACTCATGGTGCGGGACTTAAAGATCCAACCGCTCGGAATCTGCAGATCACTGGGCAGGGTACGAGCCGCCTTGGCTCCGATGCCTTCGAAATCCTCGCGCGTGGACAAAGGCATTAGGCTGTCGATCGCGACAAATTGCCCGTCGGGCGATACGCGGCCGCGGCCGATGTAGACGTCAGTGGCGACGGGAAACGACTCAAATACACTCACAAAGGGCCGTGGGAGGTAGAAACGTAAACCTTCCATCCCATCGGCCTTCTACTGCATTTCCGCCGTCCAAAGGCTCTTGCCGTTAATCACGTACTGTGCGGGAGTCTTGCACGCGATGGCGGTCGTAATAACGTTCGCACCATGCGCGAACGGCATTGCTGCCCTCGCCCCTCACAGTCCCGGGCGAGCGTAATTCGCGCACCCGGTTCTTCGCCGTACAGTTTCGCTCACGAGTCGCCAGCGCGACAGATAAGCCGGTCTGGGTAGCATCCGTGACTCGTCTTGCAAGAAGCCTCTAAGCTTGGCGTGCGAGATGCTCGCGAAGTTGTTGCGTACATCATCATCCCGCACCCATCTCCCTCCCCGTTCCGTTATTCCCTTCCACACAGCGTAGTCGAGATAATGGTTCAGTGAGGTGAATGCCATCG
>JANNFC010000283.1:0-11859 GCA_031379405.1 Betaproteobacteria bacterium
GACGCTTTTCTATCGCGACTTCTTGCATCACCTCAAGCACTCCACGGACGACTTCACCGTCGCGCCGGGCATCAAGGGATTGGTGATGATCGTGTTTACACTGCCGTCCTATCCCTACGTGTTCAAGGTGATCCGCGATCATATATCGCCCACGAAAAATATCGATCACCAAACGGTAAAGGACAAGTACTCGTTGGTGAAGCGACACGATAGAGTCGGGCGCATGGCGGATACCTTGGAGTACGCCGACGTCGCTTTTCCGAAAGCGCGCTTTTCCGAACCACTGGTGAGGGAGCTGAACAAAGAAGTGCCGTCGTTGGTGGATGCGGACGGCGAGTGGTTTGTGGTCAAGCACCTCTACATCGAGCGGCGCATGACGCCACTCAATATTTATCTCGACCAAGCCAACGAGCATCAGATCAAAGCCGTCATTCGCGATTACGGCAACGCCATCAAAGAGCTGGCTTCCGTGAACATTTTTCCGGGCGATATGCTGTTTAAGAATTTCGGTGTGACGCGCGGCGGGCGGGTGGTGTTCTACGACTACGACGAAATCGCGCACATGACGGAGATCAACTTCCGCCATATGCCATTGCCGCGCACGCCGGAAGATGAGATGGCGGCCGAGCCCTGGTACCCTATCGGTGCCATGGATGTGTTTCCTGAGGAGTTCGCGCCCTTTTTGCTCTCCAGCGGAAAGATTCGCGAGTCATTCCTCAAGCATCACCAGGATCTGCTCACCGCGGAGTATTGGAACAGCGTCAAGGCGCGCTGCGCGGACGGGCACGTAGAAGACGTGTTTCCCTACCCCCATACAGCGCGTTTCAAGACGCGCTTCCACGTTTCTTGATGAACAATTGGTGAGACCTCAACCATGACCAAACTCCACACACCATTGTGCGATCTCCTCGGAATCCGGCTTCCCATCATTCAAGCCCCTATGGCGAGCGCCGTCTCGCCAGCTCTGGTGAAAGCGGTATCCGCAGCGGGAGGGCTGGGATCCTTTGGTTGCGCTTACACGCAACCCGAAACCATGCTCAAGGAAGCGGCGGAGGTGAGGGCGCATACGGACAAGCCGTTTCAGCTGAACTTCTTCGTGGCGCCGCAACCCGATTCGGTGGCGGAGGTAAATCAACGCCCCGCCATCGAAGCCGTCGCGCGCTACTTCACCGAACTCGGACTACCGGCACCGCAAGCCGTGCACGCACCTTTCGCTCCCAATTTGGCGTCGCAGCTGGCCGCGGCGCGTGAGATTCGTCCTGCGGTGATCAGTGTCCACCTCGCGGATCTGCCGTTGGCGACCATCCGCGAATTTCAGTCGCTCGGCGTCAAAGTGGGTGCAAGTGCCACCTGTGTGGCCGAAGCCAAACAATTAGAGAGTTTGGGTGTGGATTACATCATCGCGCAAGGCGCAGACGCCGGTGGGCATCGAGGCACCTACCTGAAGAACCCCTATGAGGCGATGACAGGCACGCTCTCGCTGACTCGCATGCTGGTGCGTTCGGTGTCCAAACCTATCGTCGCCGCTGGCGGCATCATGGATGGTGCCGGAATTGCGGCGGCCTTGGCACTGGGAGCGCAAGCGGTGCAGATGGGGACGGCGTTTATTCCCTGCCCTGAAGCGATCGCTCCGGAAGTACACAAGCAAAGTCTTCTCGCTCAACGGGACGACAACTCCACTATCACTGAAAAATTCACCGGCAAGCCCGCGCGCGGTATCGCCAATCGCTACATTCGCGAAGCGAACGCAAACGCCCATCCGCAGCTGCCGTTTCCCATCCAAGGAGGCCTCACCGGTAAGCTGCGGGCCGCATCGGCAATGGCCGGCAATCCCGAGTTCTATGCCTTATGGTGCGGTCAGGCCGCCGCCCTCTCGCGCGCAATGCCGGCGGCCCAACTCGTCGCTACGCTGGAAGCGGAAACGCTGGAGGCGCTGGATCGATTGGCAGGTTTGCGAGGCTAGGAGTCTGTCGGACTTAGGATGATTCGGCTGCAACGGCGGGAGAGCGGTCCATATTTAGCCGCTTTCTCCTTACATATTCCCGATATGCGCGTCGAAATCATCGAAATCTGTCTTCGCTCTCCCACCGTTTCGCTATCGAACACTTAAGTCCGACAGGCTCCTAGAAAACATAGCCGAATCCCACCTGGATCACCGGCCAAAAGCGATAGCTAGTCAGGTCGGATTGCAATTGGGATTGTTCCGCCGACACATCGCTGGTGAGTTGCGTGCAGTTGCCCGTGGAGCCGCAGGTGACGCGCAGTTCGACCTTGGGGGAGCTTTGGTACAAAGCGCCAAGATCCACCGAGTACGCGAACCCTTTCCTGGTGACATTGCCGAAGCCCACTCCAACATAGGGGGCGAACTTGTTGAAACTCACCTTCCCGGAAAGGGTGGCGATGTCGGAAGAGTTGTAGGTGCGCCCATTGATCTCAAAAGTCCCTCCGCTGGCACGCCCCAACACGGAGAACTCGTTGCCGTTGTAAAAGGCGCCCGCGCTCACTCGGAACGCCCCTGCGCTAGGGTGCCAATCAAAGGTCAAGCCGGCGCTGCGCAGGTCCACCGAAGCATCGTAGGTCACATTGCTTTCGGTGATGGTGCGGTCGACGTTATAGCCGTTCGCGCCCAGGCGCACGGCCCACTTGTCGGTAACGCTGCGCCCTACTTCCAGCCCGAGCCCTAGGCTACCAAAACGTCCCAGCACGCCGAACGCTCCTTCTTCGGCTTGGGAGGCAGCGGTGATGACGCACAATATCGTTCCCATTAGTAATCGCTTCATTTACTCTCTCCCTTGTTGGAATGGCTCGGTGATTAGTGCGACCTAAGGCTAAACTATCGGTTGAACAGCGAAATAGGCCGAAGGATATAGATCTCATCGCGTCCGCCGGCCCCGCAATTTAGCATGATCATGAAGGAGAAAATGATGTCCGACCCCATCGTCATCGTAGCAGCCGTGCGCACGCCCATGGGCGGCTTTCAGGGCGAACTCAAGGACTTCACCGCAGCCGAGTTGGGTGCGCAAGCCGTGCGCGCTGCCGTCGATCGTGGTGGCATCAAGCCTGAGGACGTGCAAGAGGTTATCATGGGATGCGTATTACCCGCGGGCCAGGGCCAGGCCCCCGCGCGCCAGGCTGCCTTGGGCGGTGGCCTGCCGCTTTCCACGGGTTGCACGACGATCAACAAGATGTGCGGGTCGGGAATGAAAGCCGCCATGCTGGCTCACGACCTGCTAGCGGCGGGAACCAACGACATCATGCTGGCCGGAGGCATGGAGAGCATGACCAACGCGCCCTACCTTCTGCAGAAAGCACGTGCGGGTTTCCGCATGGGACATCAACAGGCTCTCGATCATATGTTCCTCGATGGCCTGGAGGACGCTTATGACAAAGGGCGTTTGATGGGCAGCTTTGCGGAGGATTGCGCGGGCACGTTCAACTTCACCCGCGCCGAACAAGATGCCTTCGCCATCGCCTCGCTGGAACGCGCGCAAAAAGCCAACAACGAAGGATGGTTTGCGTGGGAGACGGTGCCGGTCTCGCTCAAGTCGGGCAAAGGCGATCGATTCATGGAAAAAGACGAGCAGCCCTTCAAGGCCAATTTCGAGAAGATTCCGCAACTCAAAGCCGCCTTCCGCAAAGACGGAACGGTTACCGCGGCCAACTCCAGTTCCATTTCCGACGGCGCGGCGGCACTGGTAATGATGCGCCGGTCCTTGGCGGACAAGCGTGGCCTTACACCACTGGCCACCGTGATCGGTCACACCACCCATGCGCAAGCACCAAGGCTATTCACCACCGCTCCGGTAGGCGCCATACAGAAACTTTTCGACAGAACGGGTTGGAAGGCGCAAGACGTGGATCTGTACGAGATCAACGAAGCCTTCGCGGTGGTGACGATGGCTGCGATGAAGGAGCACAAACTTCCCCACGACAAAGTCAACATCCACGGCGGCGCATGCGCACTGGGTCATCCCATCGGCGCATCCGGCGCGCGCATCCTGGTCACCTTGATCGGCGCACTGCGCAAGAACGCCTTGAAGCGCGGCGTTGCCAGCCTGTGCATCGGTGGTGGCGAGGCCACCGCCATGGCCATTGAGCTTCACTGAGTGCCATGTCTCGCAAACGGAGGCATCGTGGAACACCCGGCTCGTCGCCCCTGCCAAACGCTGACGCGTTGCAAATTTTGGCTGAAGAAGCATTGCACGCCGCGCGCTACAAGGAGGCCATCGAACACTACAAGGAACTTCTCAAGGTAGAGCGCAATCCGGCGTGGGTCGCCAATCTGGCTCAAGCCTACGCCGGCCGCGCCACCCAGTTAGCCGAGAAGGACATGCTGAAGGAGGCACTGGCATTGTGGCGTACGCGCTCGCAAATATGCGGGACGTCGCTGGGGCAAGGCCCCTATCTGGGTTGGCTCGTGCAATCCGGCGATTGGGAGCAGGTGATGGGTCTGCTCTCGAGCGCGGAATCGTTGTCTGCCGAGCTCCGAGCCCATACGGAGATCCAGCTCGCGCGTGTAGCCCTGGTTGCTCCGGATGCCGTTCTACAAAAACTACCGCCCGATAGTCCGCTAGTGCAACACCGGGCCGTCGCGCTCGGGGCGTTGGCCGCCTACGCGGCAGGCGACCACGCGGCGATGAATGCGCACCTGAGCAATATTCCGTTTCGTTCTCCCTACCGCGATCTGCGTGCAATTCTCAAGGCCTTCGCGCTATTGCACACCGATATCGCACAAGCGGCTGCGGCCATTGACCGGATTCCCCGCGACGGTCCGTTCGAGCCGATGGCCGCTGCCTTACGCGTTTGCGTTCTTCCTGGCGTGCAGTGGCTGGCGGCACTGGGTAAGCTTGACAAGGAAACGCGCGCGTTGGTACTGGATATCAAAGGTTGCCCGCCGAAGCAGCGCCTTGTTGTCAGCGAGCTGTCGATGTTGCGCGACCAACCGGTGGCGCTATACGACTGGCTGGTGCGTCATCGCCAACAGTTTCAGTTGAGCGATGCCACGCAACTTTGCCTGCGACTGCTGCCGCATGTGCCCGACAGACTCAAAACTTTCCGGGCCAACTTCGCTCCGTTGGCGGCGGCGGAGCACGCGCGCATCCTGGCCCTGAGCGCAGAATTGAAAGGCAATCCTGACCAGGCGGAAGAGAACTGGCAGGACTTCATCAACTCGACGATCAGCGAAGAGCCGAGGCAACGCGTGCAATCCGCCTTGGTGTTGAACCATGTCGCCGATAGCCACAACCACAGCGGAAAGCCTGGCGAGTTGTGCAAGCATGGTATCGATTTACTGGCACAAAGTCTGGATTTAGACGGTCAGGACCGGGGCACGCATCTTAAATTGATTCGAGCGTTGCGAATGGACGGCACCGCGCCTAAGGAATTACGCAACCGGATCGAGAAGGCGGTGGCGCAATTTCCCAACGACCCCGAAGTTCTGATGGAGGCGGTGCAGAGTGCGTCGGACAGTGGCGCCCACAAAAAGGCTGTCGGGCTCGCGAAGCGCATTTTGGAGATCGATCCGATCAACTCGAAAGTGCGCGGCATCATTGGTCAAGCCTGTTTGTCGCAGGCGCGTAAACACCTCATAGCCAAGAAATCGGATGGTGCACAACGAGAACTGGAGGAAGCAGGGCGCTGGCTGCGGACCACTTCGGAGCGCGGTGCCATCAAATTGTTGCAGGTGTTCGCGTCCGAGGGCGCCGACAAGGAAGACGCCCTCTTGCGCGAGGCGGTGGCTGATCTGGGAGGAGGCTTAGTAGGCATCTTCCATCTGCTGTTGGAGACGGCACGCACCAAACGCAACGCGAGGACGTTCATCCGCCGTGCGGGCGCCGACTTTGGTGCCACCCCATCTACCGCGGAGGTGGTGGCCTTGGCGTATGCGCTGAATGCTTCGAGCGACCATGACAAGATCTTGAGCGGCGCGCTGACGCCTCTGCAAGAGATGCTAATTCGTGCTACGAAATTGGAGTTCACGCAACCCGAGCAGGTACTGGTGTGTGAGGCGCTACACCGGCGTGGGGAGCGACTCCTGTCGCGTCGCTACGCCGAGGCGGCATTACGACGCTGGCCTGGACGTCCCATATTTGTGTGTCTGCGAGCAGAGGCCATCTATGGGGATAACCGGCGGCGAATGCCCGAGCGCGAAATCCTCGCTTTGGAAGACGCCCGGGATCTGGCCGAATCGCAGAGCGACAAGCGCACCGCGTCGAGGTTGGATGCCTTGTTGCCCGGTACCGTAGGTGATTTCGAGATGCCCGGCCAAAGAACGGGCTTGCCGGGATTCCCGGGATTCCCGCTTCCAGGCGGCCCTGCTACCCCGGCTGCCGCGATGGAGGCGCTGTTGGCGCTTGGTGGAGAGGATGCCTTGCTCGAGATGATGCGCAAACAGCTCGGCAAGCGCATGTTCGAGGATTTGCGTCTCGAAATCGGCGGCAGCAACAAACAATTTGCACGCAGATTGATGGAAATATTCGCCAACCCCGACGCATTATTGGGTGGTGACGGCGTGCCAGATACGCGCCCAATGCCGCCGCCCAAGTACGTGCCCGCACCACGCAAACCACGCCGGCCTGCTCCCGGTCAAAAGGACTTCTTCGATGATTGATCCTTATCGCCTGCTTGGCGTAACCCGTCCCGCGGATGATGAGTCGATCCGCGACGCCTATCTCGCCGCCGTGCGGGCATGCCCGCCGGAGCGCGACGCCCAACGTTTCGAACAAATTCGCGCCGCCTACGAGGCCATAGCAACGCAGCGCGATCGCGCATCCTATGCGTTGTTCGACACCAGCGTACCGACGGCTGAAGACGTCGTTACGCTGCTCAGTGAGCGTTGGCAGCCAGGTCGCCCCGGTTTGCAGCGGTTGCAGAAAATACTAGGCGCCAAATGAAACCGCTCGAGGCGCAGGACAAGGAGCGCTTGATGGAGGAGTTTCGTTGCTACCTGGAGCAGTGGAACGCCGAGGGGGAACAAGGTGGAACGCAAGACAACGAAGCGATGACGCAGTCGATGGATCTTCGTACCTTATTGGGCGAGATGGCGGCGCTGAAGAACGAAGTACGATTGGAATCGCGCCAGTTCAAGAACACATTGGAAGAGCTGCGTAGTTTTGGAGAAGCGTTGCGCGAGCACAACGAAAGATTGGCCAGAGACCTTGACCGTTCACGCGAACAAGCCGCGGAATCGCAAAGCCAAACCGAGCGTCGCCTACTGCTGGGCTTACTCGATCTGCGCGATCGCTTGCAAGCAGGCGTGGACGCTTCAGCGGCCGTACGGGCCTCACCGTGGACACGCTTCCTGGCTCCTGGACAAACTCGCCTTGCCCAAAGCCTGATGCAAGGCACCACTTTAACCTTGCAACGGCTGGATGATTTGTTGTCCAGCCATCGCGTTCGTCCAATTGACACCCTCGCACGAGCGCTCGACCCGATGACCATGTGCGCGGTGGCAACCGAATCGGTCACCGACGCGCCGGAAGGAAGCGTACTGCGCGAAGTCCGGCGCGGATTTACCCACGCCGGTGAGTTGTTGCGAGCCGCCGAGGTTATTGTGAATAAGACAGCGAAATTATCATGAGCGAACTCATCGTAGGAATCGATTTAGGCACCACCAACTCCGAGGTGGCCGTGGTACGAGACGGGCGGGTGGAAGTCATTCCGGTATTCGGAGATACTCGCATCCTGCCGTCCGTGGTGGGCATTGCCGACGATGGCGCCTTGTTGGTTGGGCAAGCGGCAAAGAATCAATACGTCTTGCATCCGGAGCGAACCGTGCGCTCCGTCAAGCGCCGGATGGGGGAGACGACTCCTGTGGCAATGGCGGGCAAGGACTATATGCCTCAGGAAATCTCCGCCATGATTCTGCGCCAGTTGAAGAGCGTGGCCGAGGCGCACCTAGGCCAGGCCGTCACCAAGGCGGTGATTACCGTGCCGGCGTTCTTCTCCGACGCGCAACGCCAGGCCACTCGGGAAGCGGGCGAAATCGCCGGACTGGAAGTGGCGCGCATCATCAACGAGCCAACCGCCGCCGCCCTGGCCTACGAAAGCCGCCACCAAGGCGCGCGCAAGGCGTTGGTGTATGACTTGGGAGGAGGCACCTTTGACGTATCGGTGGTGAATCTGGAGGGCGATGTGGTAGAAGTTCTGGCAAGCCACGGTAACAATCAACTCGGTGGCGATGACTTCGATCGCAAGGTGATCGATTTCGCCTTAAGCCACATCAAGCAAACGCATGGCGTCGACGCCAGTCAGTCTCCCACCGCCATGGCGCGGCTGCAGCGCGCCGCCGAAGCCGCGAAGATCACGCTTTCCAACGCACCCTACGCCACTGTGGCGGAAGAATATTTGTTGGAACACAACGGTGTGCCGCTACACCTCGAGTTGGAGATCTCGCGCGACCAATACGAAGAGATGATTCAACCTTTCATCGAGGAAACCTTGGAGGCCATGCACACTGCGCTCAGCGGCGCCGGGCTCAATGTTTCAAACATAGACGAAATTCTCCTGGTGGGCGGCGCTACGCGCACTCCGCTGGTGGCAAGGCGGATCGAGGAGGAACTGGGATTGCAGCCACGTGGCGAAGTCAATCCCGACCTGTGTGTCGCCATGGGTGCCGCCATCCAGGGCGCCCTCATCGCCGGCACTAATACCCGCACCGTGCTGATCGACATCACCCCTTACACCTTTGGCACCAGCGCCTTGGGCTACATGGAGGAACAGGACTTTTATCCCCACTGCTTCATCCCGCTGATTCGCAAGAACACCCCTATTCCGGTGTCGAAAAGCGAAGTGTTCTATACCGCCGCTGACGGCCAAAAGGAAGTCGAAGTCATGGTCTACCAGGGCGAGGATCGCGATGCCCTGAATAATATTGAGATTGGTCGCTTCATGGTGGAGGGCTTGCGCGATGCGCCCTCAGGCAATCCCGTCGTGCTGACCTTCTCTCTGGATCTAAATGGCATCATGCACGTGACCGCGCGCGAGAAGCAGTCGGGCTTGGAGCATTCCATCACCATCGAGAACGCCATCGCGCGCTTCGAACAGGAAAAGCTCGACGAGGCACGCGAACGGGTGCGTGTGTTATTTGGCGAATCCGCCGGGTCCGCGCAGACTTCGACAAATGCAACCGACAGCGCGCGCCGCTTGCGTGTGGAAGCCGGTGCTCTGGTGGAAAAGGCCGAGCGGCTGATGTCTAACGCCGGCGCCGAGGATACGGAAGACCTGGTCAACGCCATCGAGGCAATCAAGGATGCCTTATCCGGTGAGGAGTCATTGTTGAAACCCAAGATGGATGAACTGGCCGATTTGCTGTATTACCTGGAGTCCTAGCCATGGAACGTTGTCCGGGTTGCCGTGCGCGCATGGGGGATGATCCAGTGTGTGCGCGCTGCGGCTGCGACTTGGTGCTGGTGCGACGCGCCGAAACGCTGGCCGCGCATCTAATGCGCAGCGCAATGAGCGCCTGGGCGAAGGGCGATCGCATACGGGCGACAACTCAGATGCAGGCGTCCCTCGCGTTAGAACACCACCCGCTGGGTGACTTTCTGCTGGAGTGCGTGTCGAGCTCAGACACAACGCTATCTTCTGAAAATACTTACCATGAATGAACGCGGACTGGTCGACCCCGCCATGAAGGTCGAGATCGAGGTCACAGCGCGTCGTCGGAGGTGAACCGCGCTTGCCCTAGAATCAGAGTTTTCCTGCAATGCGCGTTCCGATGAAATCCATTGACTTCTACTTCGATTACTCCTCGCCCTACGGCTACATGGCGGCCACAAAAATCACCGCACTCGCCGGCAAGTATGGTCGTGGCGTGAATTGGTATCCCATCTTGTTGGGTATCTTGTTCAAAGCGACGGGCTCACCCATCGTGGCGACCATGCCACTGAAAGGCGAATACATCGCGCACGATGCTTTGCGCAGTGCACGCTACCTGGACATGCCCTTTCGCATGCCGAGCAAATTCCCCATCGCCAGCCAAGCTCCCGCACGCATCACCTGCTGGGTGCGCAACACGGCGACCGCTAAAACGGAAGCGGCCGTGTTGGCGATGTATCGCGCCTTCTTCGTCGACGATCTGGATATATCCACACCCGAGATCGCTGCCAAGGCAGTTAGCCAGGCCGGTGTGGATGAGGCGGCCGCGTTCGCCGCCGTCAACGACAACGCCATTAAGGATCAGTTGAAGAACGAAGTTCAGGCGGCGTTGGATCGCAAAGTTTTCGGATCACCCTATGTGTTCATCGATGACGAACCCTTCTGGGGCGTGGATCGCCTGGACCAAATGGAGCGCTGGCTGCGCACGGGAGGATTTTAGCCCTCGTGACCCAGATCCAAACGAAACTCAACTCGCGCTCATCCGAATTCGCGGTCAACGCACAGGCAATGGAAGGGTTCGTGCGCGACCTGCGTGCGAAAGCGGAACTTGTTGGTCAAGGCGGAGGTAAAGCCGCACGCGACAAACACACGGCTCGCGGAAAATTATTGCCGCGCGAACGCGTTCGGCAATTGCTCGATGCCGGTTCGCCGTTCCTGGAACTGTCGCAACTTGCCGCCTGGGACATGTACGACAATCAGGTTCCATCGGGAGGCATCATCACCGGCATCGGCCGCGTGAATGGACAGGAGTGCATCATCGTAGTGAATGACGCCACGGTGAAGGGTGGCACGTATTTTCCGATGACGGTGAAGAAGCACTTGCGCGCACAGGAAATCGCGCAGCAAAACCGACTGCCGTGCATCTACCTGGTGGATTCCGGCGGCGCCAATCTACCCAATCAGGATGAGGTGTTTCCCGATCGCGATCACTTCGGGCGCATCTTCTACAACCAAGCCAATATGTCAGGCCAGGGAATTCCACAGATTGCGGTGGTGATGGGTTCTTGCACGGCGGGTGGGGCCTATGTGCCGGCGATGTCCGATGAGGCCATCATCGTGAAGAATCAGGGCACTATCTTTCTCGCCGGACCACCGCTGGTGAAAGCCGCGACGGGCGAAGAGGTGAGCGCCGAAGAATTGGGCGGCGCCGATGTGCACGCGCGCACTTCAGGCGTGGCCGATCACTACGCGCTGAACGATCAGCACGCCTTGGAAATCGCTCGGCGCATCGTGGGAAACCTCAATCGCCGCAAGTTTATCTCCCTATTGTTGCGAGAACCGCGTGAGCCGGTCTACGATCCGGCGGAATTGCACGGCATCGTTCCCACCGAAACACGCAAGCCTTACGACGTGCGGGAGGTCATCGCACGCATCGTCGACGGCAGTGAACTGGACGAGTTCAAAGCGCTCTACGGCTCCACGCTTATTTGCGGTTTCGCGCACATCTTCGGCTACCCCGTGGGCATCGTCGCGAACAATGGCGTCTTGTTCTCCGAATCCGCTCTTAAGGGTGCACACTTCATCGAGTTGTGTTCACAACGCGGCGTACCGCTCATCTTCCTGCAGAACATTACGGGATTCATGGTGGGAAAGAAGTACGAAGCCGGCGGTATCGCCCGCGATGGCGCCAAGATGGTCACCGCCGTGGCCTGCTCCAAGGTGCCCAAGTTCACCGTCATCATCGGCGGGAGCTTTGGTGCCGGCAACTACGGTATGTGTGGACGCGCGTACTCGCCGCGCTTCCTGTGGATGTGGCCTAACGCCCGCATTTCCGTCCTGGGAGGTGAACAGGCCTCGCGCGTATTGGCAACCGTGAAGCGAGATGGCTTGGAGAAAGCCGGCAAGACTTGGAGCAAGGAGGAAGAGGAAGCCTTCACGGCGCCCATCCGCGCCCAATACGAACACCAAGGCCATCCCTACTACGCCACCGCGCGGCTATGGGACGACGGCGTGATCGATCCCGCGGAGACTCGGCGGGTG
>JANNFC010000331.1:0-4229 GCA_031379405.1 Betaproteobacteria bacterium
CTTAGGTGTTCGATAGCGAAACGGTGGGAGAGCGAGGACAGATTTCGATGATTTCGACGCGCATATCGGGAATATGTAAGGAGAAAGCGGCTAAATATGGACCGCTCTCCCGCCGTTGCAGCCGAATCATCCTAAGTCCGAAAGGCTCCTAGAGCACGGCATCGGCTAGCAGCATGCAACGATCAATTTGGCTAGGGCTTGTGAGTCTATCGATAGGGGCAACTTCCGCGCTCGCGCAATCCTATCCGAACCAACCCATCAAACTGATCGTCCCCTTCGGACCCGGCAGCGGCAGTGATATCGTTGCGCGCAGACTGGGCAACTATTTGCAGGCGCGCTGGAAGCAGCCCGTCATCATCGAGAATCGACCCGGTGCTCAGGGCGTGATAGGCACCGAGGCACTGAAAAATTCTCCAGCCGACGGTCACACCTTGGGGATCAGCACCAATTCCACGCACGCCGCCGCACCCCACTTGTTCAAGAAACTGCCCTACGACCCCATCAAGGATTTCGAACACATCGCGCTCATCGGGGTGGGGGGTTCCGTTGCGTTAGTGCCGCGGCACAGTCCTTTCAAGACCATTACCGAGTTAACCGCCTATGCCAAGGCGCATCCGGGTGAAGTCTTCTATGGTCACGCCGACACCATTTCTCAAATCTCCGGCGAGCTATTGAAAGCGAGCGCGCGGATTGCCATCGAGGGAGTCCCCTACAAAGCCAGCACCCACATCATCACGGATTTGATCGGCGGTCAGATTCAATTCGCGTTCTTCAATTACATGACTGGCGCCGCGCAAGTCGCTAACGGCCGGTTGGTGCCCATCGCCATCACCGAATCAAAACGCAACTCGCGTTGGCCGGGCATTGCGACAGTAAGCGAGAGCTTTCCCGGTTACGAGGTGAGTTTTTTTGTCGGCGTTTCAGCGCCACGCGGCGTGCCGGCGGATGTCCTCGCCAAAATCCACCGCGCGCTTCAGGACGCCCAGCATGACCCCAAGGTCAAGGAGCCCCTGGAGAGCGTCGGGCTCTCGTTCGTCCAGCAAACACCCGGCGAATATCGCAGCTTTATTTCCAAACAGAGCGAACGGTGGCGCGAACAGGTGAAGGCGGCGAAGCTGGAACCCCAATGAAAAACACACTTGGGCTGCGACGGTCCGGCTGAGCGAAATAAGGTTCGAGTAGGTTGCCGGGGTGACCAAAGGTGAGTGAACGCGGCAGTCGGCCGCTGTCGCGAACGGCCGTTGCAGTCCTCGGGGCGGCCAGGTATTCAGTAGCCAACGTTGTGTCAACCAAGGTGCTGGCCGCATGGATGCTGGCTTTCCGCCTTCTCCAAACTTCCAAAGTTGGAGGGTATGCACCAAGCTTCGTCGCCTCTTTCCTGACAAGCGGTCTTATTGATCCATCCAAAACTGCGCCGATTTCACCCACTCAAAATTCAACTGAGCCTCAAGACATTTCAAAGCAAGGGCGAAGAACACGCCGATTGATGCAAAGTCGGCGTCGCGTTAAGCGCTCAACTCACGACAATTCACTTGAAACTAGCATCGAGGTTTAAGATTTGTTGGACGCCATGTTGAGGCGTTTCGGTGCGGCCGCACTAGGCCGACGCCGCTTTGGAAAGCGTGTAACCGCGCGCACGAATTAGCCTCCGGTACTATTCTGGCGTAAGCGGTTTCATGGTATTGTTTAGTTGAGGGGGCTCAATTTTGAGTCCACCCGAAAAGGTTCGTTAAGCCCGTTGCATCAAGGGCTTTCGGCTTTCAACGTGAAGCGGACGATTCTCCCGGAGAACGATATGGTCACTGCCAGCAGACCTCCACCCCAGGAACTCGAAATCATTGTGCGACTGGACCCCGCCGTTGCCGAACGAGCGGAGGCTGTTGCACGGCAAAACGACTATGCCAACCTGAGCGCTGCGCTCGCCGCGATGACCCAAAAAATGAGCCTTGAGCGCCGGATGCCCGGCGTGGCCGCCACTGACAACGAACGAGCGGGGGTCAGTTACAGCGGCGCGTCGTTCAGCCGCCTCGCTGTGCTCGCCCGGCAGAGCGGGCGAGAAGCCGTGGCCGCTACGCTGGCCGTCGGCAAGTCGGTAAGCTTTGAAAGGGCGAGCGGTGATGTCGCACGGCAATACCCCGATGTAACGGCCATTAAAGACGTGGGTCGCGCGCGCTAATCCATGGCCGAGGAACCGGCCCCGCAGCTCGTGATGGTGGCGGGGCCTAACGGTTCCGGCAAGTCGACGTTGATTGCCACGCTACGCGCGGCGCCTGATCTTCAATTACCAGCACAATACATCAACGCCGACGACATTCAACGGCTCGAACAGTTAACCCCTCAAGCGGCGCAAGCCACCGCCACCGCAAGGCGCGGGGCGGCGATCGCCCACGGCGAAAGCCTCCTGTACGAAACGGTGATGTCTCACCCTAGCAAGGTCGCCGAGTTGCAAATCGCGATTAAGCGGGGTTATGAGACCACGGTGTTTTTCGTGGCTACCAACAACCCGGAATTGAATGCAGCGCGTGTCGTCGATCGTGTCGCGCAAGGCGGGCACGATGTGCCGCGCGATGTCATCACGCCCCGGTATAACCGGACATTGGCGCTCGCGCCGAGCGCACTGCAGTACGTCTCCAAAGCCGTGGTGTTCGACAATTCGTCCCTCGACGGTATTCAAGCACAAGCGGAGTTAGTCAATGGCCGCCTGGAACTGCGCACCGAATCTCCGGCGCGGTGGGTGTCAGACTTGGCCGCGAAGGTCAATGATCGCGCGAACGAGGTCGAAGGCATTGAACGGGCTCATGCAAACAAAGGGGTGCCACTGCGTATACCCAATCTGGAAAGTGACGCGATCGAGGGCCGAATGATTTACGCTACTCAAAACTATGCGCTATAACTGACGCGCAACGGCGAAATGTATCTTCACGACAAGGCGTTGCTCAAGGGCGAACCCGAGTTGAATCAAAGCTACGAAGTTAAATATCACCAAGGCGTCGCGGAGATCGGTCAAGCGCGGCAGCGCGAACGCTGAACTGAGTTGTAGCGGTAGCTGTAGAAATAAAGGGGATTTCATGACTTCCTCAGATCAAGGAACAATCGAATATGTAGGGCAGAAGTAATAGGGTCGCCCATAATCTGAGCAGGCCAGACAGGAGAATGAACTTGCGGGAACTACGCAGCTATGTGATCCGAGTGTATCGACAGCGCGCCGATGAACTTGTTGGCACTGTGCAGGAGGTACGCTCGGGTCGCGTAGTACCCTTCCAATCAATGCCAGAACTGTGGGAAGCGTTACGCAATGCGACACGCAGTCTGAATTCGCGCAGAAGGCCGCAAGAGGACTCCTCCGACAATGGTGACACCTAATTCCTAATCATCCGGAGGCTTCTATGAAGAGAATACAACGTGTTTTCCTTGAAATAGTCACCCTTATCCTATTGGCGACCTGCTATTCAAGCGGCGCCGTCGCCCAGAATACCGATTCCTACCTCACGAAGTACATCGCCGCCCTAAACGCACGCATGCCGCCCTCGGGCGACCCTGGAACCGTGGCCGAGTTGTATACATCGGATGGCGTACAAGAGAGTGTGCTGGGCAAACCTTCCGAATCGATACAACGCGGTCAATCCTCTCTTCGTGAGTTCTTTGCCGGATTCAAGGAATTCTTTTCTGACTGGACTCATATCGAAAGTAACCGGCTCACCCAGGGATCCCGCGCTCTCTGGGAAGGTTATGCCGAGGGTCACCATAAGGAAAGTGGGAAGCGCTTACGATTTCCTATCGTGTTTGTCTTGGACTTTGATAACCAGGGAAAGGTACGGGGAAATCGCGTCTACTTCGACGAACACGCAATAGATGAGCAACTCAAATAACGTGATGCCATCGAAGTCCAGTCTTCCGCCCGCGTAAGAAGGACTTCATTGGCGTAATTTCGGTCGTGGCGAATGCGCCCAGCAATTTGGCGATATGAATAAAGGGGACTTCGCGGGCGGGGTATTGACTCCGCCCTTGACCAAAGGGGGCTACGTAAAAATCACTTCGCCCCCTTTGGAAACCCCCGAAGTTTGCCCCCGCGCCAAGAGCGCGGGGAATACGAGTTCAGGCGCTACGGAAAGCAAGCGCCCTGACTTGCACAGAATCTTACGGTGGAAATTTTCGATGGCTTGTAGCGGGAACCATCACTATGGGCCAACTTGAGTGCCGCACACGCGCGTCGCCCCCGTAGGGCGGAA
>JANNFC010000380.1:0-7312 GCA_031379405.1 Betaproteobacteria bacterium
CTCGACTATAAGACTGCGGACACATCAGCGTCGGCTTGGTTTGGATTGCGGCCGGATGATCCACAATTGCCGTTGTACGCCATCACAGATGAAGGGCCGGTGACAGCTGTTACCTTTGCGCAATTGCGCGCGGATGGAGTGGCTTTCAACGGACTGTCTCGCGAAGAGAGTTTGTTTCCCGGGGTGCCCACCGTGGCGAATTCACGCGCAGCGAAAGGGTATGTGGAAAGTTGGCCCACGATGCTGTCTGCGTGGCGCGCTGTGCTTGAGGAGTTGGCGCAACAGTTCATGGCGGGGAATGCTCGGGTCGATCCGAAGCGCTATCCATTAACGTGTCGCCATTGTGGGCTGGAGCCGCTGTGCCGTGTAAGAGAGATCAATGATCAGTCGGCGCTCGGCGGTGCATATGAGTAGTTTTTCGCCCTTGACCGATGCGGTGCAACGCGAGCGTGCGCTCGATGTGTCGCGCTCTTTTATCGTTCAAGCACCCGCGGGATCGGGGAAAACCGAGCTGCTCATCCAACGGCTGCTGGCTCTGTTGGGAGGTGTCGAAGAGCCTGAGGAGGTGGTTGCCATTACGTTCACGCGTAAGGCGGCAGGAGAGATGCGTCAGCGCGTGCTCGATGCGTTGGAAATAGCGCGGACGCAGTTCCCTCCGGCGGAGTCACATAGTCTTCGCACATGGACCTTAGCGCGTGCGGTTTTACACCGCGACGAGAGCCTGAATTGGGGGTTACTCGACAGCCCCAGCCGGTTGCGTATCCAAACCATCGATTCGCTGTGTGCGAGTTTGTGTCGCCAGATGCCCCTTCTGGCCGCGTCTGAATCGCAACTCATGCCCACGGAAGATCCGAGCCCGCTGTATATCGAAGCCGCGAGAAGTACCCTCGCCCTGCTAGATGAGGATTCGCAATGGTCGGAATTTGTCGCACGAGTATTAATGCACCTCGACAATGATTTCCTTGCCGCGGAAACGTTGCTGGTGGGGATGTTGCGCAGGCGCGATCAGTGGCTGCGATATGTCGTGGATCGAACATCGGGTCGGCTTGAGCGCAATAGGCTCGAGCAAAGCCTTACCAATTTAATCCATGATGAATTGATGGAACTTCGAGCTTGTTTTCCCATGCAGTTCGCCGATGAATTGCTGGAGTTGGCGCGCTTTGCCGCGTCCAACGTGAGCCCTGAGAAAACCGACGTTTTCGAATTGGCGCACATTCGCGCGCTTCCAGGTGTCTCGGAAGCAGATCTTCCAGTCTGGCGAGGTGTCGCCGCCCTACTGTTGACAAACGTCGGGGCTCTTCGTAAGCGAGTCGATAGCCGAGATGGATTTCCGACTTCGAAAGAGAAGTCGACCCGTCAGGTTTTTGAGGACCGTAAGTCGCGCATGATGTCTATGCTTTCCCAGCTCGTCGATCACGAAAGATTTCTGGAAGCGTTGAACTTGGTTCGAGAGCTTCCACCTGGTCGATTTAGTGCGGGGCAGTGGGAAGTGCTGGGTGCGCTGGTGGAGTTGCTCCCTGTTCTGGTGGCACAGTTGAACTTAGTCTTCAATAAGCACGCACAGACCGACTTCACGGCGCTCGCGCTGGCGGCCGTTCATGCACTAGGAACCGACGAGGAACCTACCGACCTTGCTCTCACCCTCGACTACCGAGTTCGCCACCTACTCGTGGACGAATTTCAGGACACATCTCATACGCAGTACGAACTGCTGCGCCGTCTCACGATGGGTTGGCAATCCGGTGACGGACGCACGCTGTTCTTGGTGGGCGATCCCATGCAGTCCATCTATCGATTTCGCGACGCGGAAGTTGGACTCTATCTGAGAGCCCGCCGCGCTGGGATTGGCACCGTTGAATTGACGTCGCTCACTTTGCGTGCGAATTTTCGGTCTCAGCCCGCATTAGTGAGCTGGTTCAACGAGTGTTTCGCGCGATTGCTGCCGCACGACGAGAACTTGGAAACAGGCGCAGTACCGTTCTCCAAGGCTGAGGCTGTTCGAGATGACGCGATCAATGAGGCAATCACGGTACACCCGATGGCGGGAAAGAGCGATCTCCTGGAAGCGCAACGCGTTGTAGGCATCGTGCAAGAAGCGCTCAGCATTAACCCGAATGAGCAAATCGCAATTCTCGTAAGCAGCCGGAATCATCTGACTGCAATACTGCCGGCGCTCAGGGAAGCTTGTGTTCCGGTGCAGGCCATTGAGATCGAATCGCTCGCTAATCGACAAGTCGTACAAGACTTGGTCGCATTGACGCGTGCACTTTTGCATCCCGCGGATCGAATTGCGTGGTTGGGGATGTTGAGGGCACCCTGGTGCGGACTGGGTATGGCCGACATGGAGGTTGTCGCGAAGATTGGGACGGGGAGCCCAAGTCGTCCTATTCTTGATGTACTGCGAGATCCTGACGCGCTTGATTCGATCAGTGAAGATGGGCGCAGTAGGGTGATTCGGTTGGCTGAGACGTTGGCCGGGTTTGTCGCAAACTCGCAGCGAGTACCCACAAGACGCTGGATCGAAGGTGCTTGGATGTCATTGGGAGGTCCAGCTACTTGCCGAGATTTGCTTGCGCTTGAAGATGCCGCCGCATTCTTCGAATTGCTCGATGAAGTCGAATTCCGAGGGAGCGACATTGAGCTTACCGAGATTCAGCGGGACATCAAAAGGCTGTTTGCTCGTCCGGATCCTAGAGCGACCAATTCGGTCCAGGTGATGACCATACACAAGGCCAAGGGATTGGAATTCGACACAGTGATTCTTCCGGGGTTGGGTTCGAAGCGTAGACATGATGGTCCGCAATTGCTCCGGTGGCTGGAGCGAACTCGACTCTCAGGAGAGTCCGATCTTCTGCTCGCACCGATCGAAGTGAACCACGACTCCGACGACCGAATTTTCGCGGCACTCAAACGGCTGGAGTCGGCGCGATCCCATAACGAAGAAGTGCGCTTGCTCTACGTGGCGACGACGCGGGCTAAGTCAAGACTGCACTTGCTTGGCCACTTGAATCAGGATGCGAGCGGAGATGTGCGGGCGCTGCCAAACTCAGGATCGTTGCTTGCACGGCTCTGGCCAGTGATTGAAGATCGATTTCAGACTCTCATCGGATCCACGTCTGCAGCGGCGCAAGATGTTCCGAGAATGCAGCAGTTGCGGCGACTTCCGGTCTCCTGGGAGCTACCGGCACCGATGCATAGTGTAAGGCCGAAGGAAGTGGTCCAGGCCTCAGTGTCAGCCTTCGACCTGGAATTCTCCTGGGCATCCGAGATTGCGAGAAAGGTAGGTGTGATCGTGCACCGCGCGCTTCAACAAATCGCCGAAGAGGGCGTGACTCTATGGGGGCCGGAACGCGTCAAGGCAGCTAGCGCTGTGTTCGAGCGTGAACTTCGCTCGAACGGAGTACCCGAGAATCGGCTTCACGACGCGTTGGAGCGAACGCTGAATGCCATAACCATGGTGCTCGATGACTGGCGCGGTCGGTGGATCCTTTCGCCCCATCACGATGCGAAGTCAGAGCTGCGAATGACGGGCGTACTAGACCATGCAATACTTACGGTTGCGATGGATCGCACCTTTGTCGACGCGCAAGGGGTGCGATGGATCATCGACTACAAGACTAGTGCGCACGAGGGTTCAAACCCAGAACGGTTCCTGGATAACGAGCGCGAACGCTATCGCGGGCAGTTGGAGAGGTACGCCGCGCTCCTTAGACTTTCCGGCGAATCGCGTCCGATTCGATTGGCCTTGTACTTTCCGTTGCAGCAAGGCTGGAGAGAGTGGGAGCACAATATCGTTTAGGCGGGATCCCAAATAGATCCGTGCGGATGCGCCCAAGAGCAGGTGTTGATGTGCTACGGTATCTGAATCTTTCCTCCGCCTGGCATACCCGCCGGCGGAAATCCTGCCGCTCCGCCCTGAGGGATAACGATGGACGAGGCCGATTGACGGCGCAACTCCTGAATGTCTCGGACCGTACGTTCAACCGCATCCTTCGCCGCAGCAGCGTAATGGGTGACCGCTTCGGTCAAAGAGTCCGCATCAATTTCGAAGCTCAGCGGTAGCGCCCCCATAGATGTGTACATCTGCGCCTCTCCGATATACAGAGTGCTGCGGGCGGAGTCCGCAGTGCCATCCATTTTTACCGGATACATTACGCGAATCATACCGACCTTCCTATCGGTAAATGTTTCTTCGCGGTAGAGGGACGTTGGATCCATTCGAGGATCGGTCATGCGTTCGTCGTGACGCTCGGGCATAGTTTCTGACTCCGAATATAAGTGATTGGGTAGGCGAAAGATTAGCAGACATTGATGAACTAGTAGATGTCTTGTGGCACCCATCACGCAGTCGAGCTAATGACTTAAGGGGAGGGCGCGAAGGACGATAAATATCGGTGTCAACTTCGACATTCAATGGGGAGTAGATTATGCGAGCATCATCAGTGCGAGTTGGTGCGTCAGCGTGGATTTTCATTGTGTACGCCCTGGCGTTTGCAAACTACGCCCCAACGCAATCCAGGGCAGATGACGACGAAGCCGTGAAGGCGCTCGTGCTCAAGGCGGATCAGATTCGATTTCCTAGCGAAGGCTTCGAGACCGAAATTTCGGTAGTGACGACGCGCAACGGCGACGAAACGGATTCACGCAAATATCGTGTGCTATCCAAAGGCAATGAAAGCACTATTGCCTTGGTGACCGAGCCTGCCTCCGAAAGGGGGCAGATGATGCTTATGAAGGGTCGTGACCTATGGGTGTTCATGCCCGAAGTGTCACAGCCGGTGCGTTTGGCATTGTCGCAGCGGCTCACTGGCCAAGTGGCCAATGGTGATCTTGCCCGCGCCAATTTTGCCGGCGATTACAGCTCAAGGTTCTTGCGTACGGAAACCATTGAAGGTCAGGTACATCACGTTATTGAGCTCAACGCCATTGACCGTGCCGTCACCTACGCCAAAGTCATTTATTGGGTACGGCGGGCGAACGGGTGGCCACTCAGGGCCGAGTTCTACTCCCTCTCAAATCGACTACTAAAGACTTGTCACTACGAAGGCTTTAAGGAACTGGCAGGTAAAGTGCGCCCTACGCGCCTAGTTATGAAAGACGCACTTCGTGACGGGGAGGTATCCGTCATGCAGTATTCCAGGATGAAGATGAGGGAGCTTCCGGATAAGATTTTTACCAAGGAGTACTTGAAGAAACTAGAATAACCCATTCTTTCGACGATAATTCCAATGAAACAGAAATTACGGCGAAAGGGTTAGGCCCCTTTCAGATGACTACGTGTCGAGTTTTTGACTTCTGGTCGGTGGATTGCTGACATTCCAATTTCATGATCTCCTATGTCCGACCTCATCGGTTCCCCAGAATTCTCAAGGCATATCGCACTACCCTCAACATGCTGTCGCTGGAAAGTGACGTTTGGGATTCGCTGAATCTGCCTTCCGCGCATGCACGATTACTTTCAGAGAAGATCCTATTTCTTTGATTGTTTAGCGATATTGCTCCTGCTTGTCATATCAATCGGTCTAGGTATTTGGGGTTGTCCACACTTCCTCAGGATTTCCGCTCTTGGTCGAATTCGTCGGGCCAGGCGAGACAATTGGTTGTTTTCATGTCACGCTGAGGAGAGGGGGCAGCGGCGCGAATAGTGGTAATTACCTTTGGCACGGAATGCGCTGATTGTGGAACACGACTAATTTGGGCAGATACTTGTGGTTGATCTTTTCGGGAGGCAGATTCGGGTCGCAACTTTTCTCCATGCTTGTGTTGAGGGAAGCGTTTTCTTTTTGATCATGCTCGTTGCTACGACTATGGGTGAGCATTCATTTTCGGCATTCGCGGTCAGCCCAGTTTTTCCTGCCGTACTCTTCGCCGCTCTGCTTGTTACCGTTAACGGCGTGCTTGGGGTATATCAAGTTCGCATCAACGCGGAAGCAGGAGACTCAATGTTGAGGTCCCTAACAGCACTCGTAATCGGCTGTGCCGCTGCCTACGCGGTGTTCTTGCTGTTGCCCGACGGCGAGATGTACCAGGCGGCGATTGGATCATCAACAATTCTTGGCGTGATCGCAGTCGTCACCTTCCGCAAGCCAATCCTTAATGGGATTTCAGGCGCAGTGTCGGGATGGTTCTCGCACCGTATTCTGGTGTTAGGCACAGGAGCTGGAGCGCTGGAGGTCGATAAGACGCTAAGCGCCATGCATGGAAGCGGTCTGACGTTGGTCGGTTTCTACCCACTGAATAGTTCTGAGCCTGTCTTGGTCGCCGGCAATCGAGTGTTGAGGACCGACGGCGGGGTCGAGGAAGTTGTTCGTACCCACCAGGTTGATCAAGTCATCGTCTCGGTTCGAGAGCAACGAGGCGGGGTACTTCCCCTGCGGCAGTTGCTGAACTGCCGACTGCAAGGCGTGAAAGTGACGGACCTATCAGGATTTTTTGAAGCAGTTCGAGGAGCTGTACCGATCGAGTCGCTGAAAGCGAGTTGGCTAATCTACGGAGAGGGCTTTCGACAAGGTCGCATTCGGCTAATCGTCAAGCGATTTTTGGACATCGTCGCTTCAGGAGCCCTCCTCACAATCGCCGCACCAGTGGTCCTTGCAACGGCATTAGCGATCTACTTTGAATCGAGCGGCCCCATCGTCTTTAGACAAGAGCGTGTGGGACGTGGGGGACGGCCATTCTGGTTGCTGAAGTTTCGCAGCATGCGTATTGATGCCGAAAAGGATGGAACGCCACGCTGGGCGACGCTAAACGACCCTCGTGTTACTTCCGTGGGACGATTTATTCGCCGAACGCGAATTGATGAATTGCCGCAGTTGTTCAATGTTCTCAAGGGCGAAATGAGTTTTGTTGGGCCGCGGCCAGAAAGGCCATTCTTCGTGTCGCAGTTGACAGAGAAGATTCCCTTTTACGGTGCACGCCATAGCGTGAAGCCCGGAGTGACCGGATGGGCCCAAGTCAGGGCGGCCTATGGTGCCTCGGAGGATGACTCAAGGACAAAGCTGGAATATGATCTCTTTTATATCAAAAACCAATCGCTGTGGCTAGATATCGCGATATTGGCCGAGACCGTGCGCGTCGTGTTGTTTGGAGAGGGCGCGCGCTGATTAGCGCCGGAGATTTAACCGCGACGGCCACGGGCAAATGACGGCCTGGGTGTTTTGCTCGAAGGCCTATTCATGATTCGCTGACTTAAATGGTTAGTAGTGGTTCGGAGATCACGGTCAAGTCGCCTTGGTATGTGACGCCGTGGTCACGTTATTTATTGCGACTTCCTGTCCAATAATCGAGTTCTTATAAGTGATGTGGAAACTGC
>JANNFC010000417.1:0-27989 GCA_031379405.1 Betaproteobacteria bacterium
GCTCGTATTCAAGGACAACATTCACATCGCCGGACTACCCAATACGGCCGGCACACCGGCGCTGAAGAATTTCATTCCGACCACCCATGCCCCCGTGGCGCAGAAGTTGATCGACGCCGGCGCCATCGTGCTGGGCAAAACCAACATGCATGAACTGGCCTTCGGCATCTCAGGTTACAACGAAGCCTTCTGGCAGATGGAACCCATCGGTGTGCGCAATCCCTACGACCGCACCCGCTTCGCGGGCGGCAGTTCCAGCGGCACCGGTGCGGCCATTGGCGCACGCATCGCGCCGGGCGGAATGGGCTCCGATACAGGCGCCTCCTCGCGGCTACCTGCCACGGTGACCGGCGGCGCCGGCTTCCGGCCCACTCTGGGCCGCTATAGCCAGGAGGCCATCACACCGATCTCGCACACGCGCGACACGGCCGGTCCGATGGCTCGCACCGTTGCCGATGTGGCGCTGCTCGACGCCGTCATCATGGGCGAAAAGCGGGTCAACGCCACCAACCTCAAAGGCGTCAGATTGGGGGTGTATCGCAGTTTCTTCTTCGCCGGCCTGGACGCTGACACGCAGGCGGTAACCGATGCAGCGCTTAGCAAACTCAAGGCCGCAGGCGTGAACATCATCGAAGTCGACATGCCCGATCTGGTTAAGCTCAATAACAACACCAGCTTTCCGGTGGCGCTGTACGAAGCATACGACGATCTAGCCGCCTATCTGCGCAAGTCCGGCTTGACGATGACGGTCGAAGACGTCGCAGCGCAAATCGCCAGCAAGGACGTGAAGGGCACTTACGCCGCACTCGTGCTGCCTCGCAAACTGCCCACACCGGACGGCCTAATAGACGCCAAGCCGGTGTACGAAGCCGCCATGAGTCAGTGGCGTCCGGCATTGATCCAACACTACGCCGATACGTTTACCAAGTACCGGATCGACGCACTCATCTACCCGACCTCGCCACAAGTGGCGGCGGTGCAAGGTCCTGAAGCCAGTGCGTTGGGAACCTTCCTCTCGTTCATTCGCAACCTGGACCCGAATAGCAACGCCGGCATCCCCAGCCTGGGCATTCCTGCGGGCCTCGGCTCCACCACCGGAATGCCGGTGGGGATCGAGATCGATGGTCCAAGCGGCAGCGACAGAAGGCTGCTGGAAATCGGCATGGCCATCGAAAAGGTTCTCGGACCGACTCCCGCCCCGCACTAAAACGCCACGGCGCCGCATGGCTCTACGCACGCGGACCACGTGGCGCGCCCATCGTTTTGGGTAGCAGCACAGGATCGACGAGTATTTCGAATGAACTCGTATTCCCCGCGCTCTTGGCGCGGGGGCAAACTTCGGGGGTTTCCAAAGGGGGGCGAAGTGATTTTTACGTAGCCCCCTTTGGTCAAGGGCGGGGTAAATACCCCGCCCGCGAAGTCCCCTTTATTTCCTAAGGAAATCCACATGATTCTGACAAAATGGACGATTTTCCTAGTCGCAGCACTGGGATTTTCCGTTCCGACATTGACGCTCCACGCCGAGAAGAACTACGGCCCAGGCGTGAGCGACAGCGAAATCAAAATCGGGCAAACCATGCCCTACAGTGGTCCAGTGTCCGCCTACGGAACCATCGGCAAGACGCAAGTCGCCTACTTCCGCATGATCAATGACAAGGGCGGCATCAACGCTCGGAAGATCAATCTCATCTCGCTGGACGACAGCTACAGTCCTCCAAAGACCGTGGAGCAAGTCAGAAAACTCGTCGAGAAAGAGGAAGTGTTCGCATTGTTCCAAACTATCGGTACCGGGCCTAACACCGCCATCATCAAATACACCAACAGCAAACGCATTCCCAATCTTTTCACCGGCAGCATTGCGGAAAAGCATGGCGACCACGAAGCCTATCCGTGGACTCTCCCATGGAATCCCACAGGCGTACTGGAAGGCACACAGCAAGCTCAGTGGGTGATCAAGAGACGGCCAAAAGCGAGAATCGCCCTCCTCTATCAGAATGATGACCTGGGCAAGGACCTCGTACGCGGATTCCATCCATGATTCCATCAAAGGACGCGCTCGATCGCCTGCGTGAAGGGAATCGTCGGTTCGTGGCTGACATACGAGGCCACGAATCACTTACCAACCAAACCCGTCGACGACAGCTGGCGGCTGGGCAGGAGCCCTTCGCGATCATCCTCGGTTGTTCCGACTCACGCGTTCCCGCGGAGATCGTCTTCGATCAAGGGCTGGGTGATCTGTTTGTGATACGTGTTGCTGGGAACATCGTCGCGCCGTCGCAAGTCGGCAGTGTCGAATTCGCCGCGGAGCGCTTCGGCACGCGGCTTGTGGTGGTGCTGGGTCATTCGAACTGTGGGGCGGTGCTGGCTACCCTCGAAGAACTGGGGCGTCCGTCGCAAGACCAGTCGCGCAACTTGCGCGCGATCGTTGATCGTATTCGGCCAGCCGTGGAGACGCTGCTGGCATCAGATCACGGCCATCACCACCCGGATGATTTGTTGCATCAGGCGGTCCGGGCCAACGTCCGCGTCTCGGCGAATCACCTTCGACATGGGTCGGAAGTTCTCGAACAATTGATCCAGAAAGAGGGGTTGCTCGTTGTAGGGGCTGAGTATTCGTTGGAGACTGGAGAGGTGGAGTTCTTTGACGGCGTGCCGCGGGGCACGTAGGTTTTTGATTACTTTTCGAGGATCCCTATTGGCGTGCGGCGTGGGGGATGTGTTCGAAATCGTTTGCCGGAATGCGCACGCTGTGCGCCTTGGGCGCGCTCGTAGTTGGGCCGTACGTCGCGTAACGAGTGGTGAACGCGCCTTTTGCGCTCCTGCGGCATCTACGCAAAGCGCCGCCCGTGCGCGAGGAAACAGCATGAGGAATCGCAAAAATCCGATAGTGATCATCGGCGGCGGACATGCCGCGGCCCAGTTGTGCGTCGGGCTCGTCGAGGCTGGACTCGGCTCTGGGCTGCACTTGGTTTGCGAGGAGGAGGTGCTCCCTTATCACCGCCCACCGCTATCGAAGAGTTTTCTGAAGAGCACGGAAGAACCACTGCAGTTTCATCGTGCCGACGTTTGGTTCAATGAGGCTGGAATCACCGTGCACCGTGCCGATCCCGCTGTTGCGCTCGAGCGCGCAAGCCGTCGTGTGCGCCTGCGCTCCGGAGGCGAACTTGCATATGAGCAATTGGTGCTGACAACTGGCTCGCGCGCACGACGGCTTGCGCAATTACCCGATGGGCTGACCAATGTCGCTATTCTGCGTTCGGCCAAGGACGCGCAGCGGTTGCGCCAGCACCTCGGCCAAGCACAACACGTTTGGGTCATAGGAGGTGGATTCATCGGATTGGAGATCGCTGCCACCGCGCGCTTGCTGGGTAAAGCGGTCACCGTAATCGAAGCAGCGCCGCGCTTGCTGATGCGTTCTGTTTCGCCTGAACTCGCCGAGCACGTACTCGCCACACACCGTGCGTCCGGCATCGATCTACGGTTAGGCGCCGTAGCGAGCGACTTCGAAATCACCGGCGACCGACTGGTCACGTTGAACATCGACTCACGCCGTGAGAGCGTCGATCTCGTCGTAATGGGTGTGGGTGCCGCGCCCGAGCAAGCTCTCGCGGCCGAAGCGGGATTGGATTGCCACAACGGCATCGTCGTCGACGAATGCATGCGAACTTCCGATCCCGCTATTCTCGCCATCGGCGACTGCGCGAGTTTTCCTGATCCTCGCAGCGAGCGCCGCCTTCGGCTCGAATCCGTGCAAAACGCCAATGATCAGGCGCGTACCGCCGTGGCCACGTTGCTCGGGCGCGAACAGCCCTATAGAGCGTTGCCATGGTTCTGGTCTGAACAAGGCAGTATGCGATTGCAGATGGCTGGGCTGATGCCTCCAGACGGCACGCGCTACCGTAGACCCGGCGCCAATGTGGCGAGCTTCTCCATTCTGCATTACATTGGCGAACAACTGGTGTGTGTGGAATCGGTCAATGCCCCCATGGATCACGTCATGTCACGCAAATTGTTGGAGGCGGGCAAAAGTCCCTCGCCCGCGGCGGCGTGCAACCCCGGGACTGCGCTAAAGTCCTTTCTCTAGCGTGCATCCGAGTACCTAAGCATGCTCCGTGACGTGTCCAAATTCCTAAAGCGTTTCCATTCCGAGCGCGATCCCCAGGCAATGGAGGCAAAGTGGAAGGCCATGAATGCGCATCCCTTTGCGTTCTTTCGCGGCACTTCTGCGCTGTATTACGCCACCCTTCCGCAAGCCGATACGGTGGCGTCCACTCCCGCCGCATGGGTGTGCGGTGATTTGCATCTCGAGAACTTTGGCGCCTTCCACGATGGGCGCGGATCGGTGCAGTTCGACATCAACGATTTCGACGAGGCTTGCCTTGCGCCCTGCGGATTGGACGTACTACGATTATTGACGAGCCTTTACCTCGCGGATGCCCTGCACACCGGACGCGGACTGGAAAGCAAAGCCGCATCTCAAGAACTCGCCCATACCATGCTCGTTGCCTACGCCGATCAACTTGCGAAAGGGAAGTCCAGTTCCAACCCTCTCACCTCGCACCGAAGCGTGATTCGAGAAACCATCGAACGGGTCCGCTCGACCAGTCCAGAAGTAGTCGTTGCATCGCGAGTCGAGAAAACGAAGCGCGGAATTCGCCTCAAGGTCGACGGAGACAAGGTCGCGGATGCGTCTTCGCGTGAGAAAGATATGATCGGGGAACTTCTAATCAGGTCGGCATGGCTTCACACTGCCTCCCTGCACGATGTCGCGAAGCGCTACGCCGGACTCGCCAGCTTGGGATTGCGTCGCTACGAGGTGCTGGTGGAAACGCGGGGAGCCAAGGGGTCCCTCAAACTGCTGGATATCAAAGAGTCCATCCCGTCCAGATGCGAGGCCATCAGTTCCCACTCGCAGCCGCGCTGGTCCAGTGACGCGCAGCGGATCGCATGCATCCAACATCTGGCGCTGGTGGCGGCACCAAGCTTCCTGGAACCGCTGAGACGAAAGCAGAGATCCTATGTACTGCGTGAGTTGCAACCCTCGAAGGATCGCATCGAGCTTGGCACCATGGACTCTGACGCGCGTCGCTGGCAGCAAGCGGTGCGCACTATGGGGGAGCTCACAGCATGTGCCCACTTGCGCGGGCAAGGACGCTCGGGGTCCGCTTCTGTCAAGCGGTTCATTGAGTTCGGAAGGGATGCATCTTGGCGCAAACCGATGTTGGATTTGGCTGCGGAAGTGGCAATGCAGACTCGCCAACAGTGGAAGGAGTATGCTGAAGCTTATAAGGACGGCTATTTTTCGGCATAGGAAACACCCCGCAAATCGTGCGCCCTATTGGCCTATTAGTCCATTAGCCTATTAGCCCATTAGTCCATTAGCCCACCACCTTACAGGGCACGCTGACGAACCCGCGAAAGCGCGCACGGCCGCCCCGAACCGCCTCACCTGCTAATTCGTAACGCGGAAAGCGCGCGAGAAAGTATGACAGGGCGATTTCCCCTTCCAGGTGAGCGAGGTTTAAACCGACACAGTGGTGATGGCCGGCACCGAAAGCAAGATGCCGATTGGGTGTGCGGCCGACGTCAAAGCGATCGGGTTCGAAGAACTGCGCTGCGTCGCGATTGGCCGCACCGATGCACAGCGTGATCTGGGTGCCGGCGCGCATGGATACACCGGCGATTTCCACTTCTTCCGTGGTGATTCGATTGCCCAACTGATTGGGGCTCTCGAAGCGCAAGCATTCGTCGATGGCGGTTTTGATGAGATCGGGCTGCACAATCAAGCGCACCTTTTCCTCAGGATGCTCCAGCATAAGCACTAAGGCGTTGCCTATGAGATTGGTGGTGGTCTCGTGGCCGGCGTTGAGAAGAAAGATGCAATTGTGCAGCAGCTCCTGCGCGCTGAGACGCTCGCCGCCTTCCTCGCCCAGCAGCAATCGCGTCAGAACATCGCGCTCCGGGTCGCCCGGGTGATTACGTCGATGCGCGATCAGGCCCTCGAGATACATAATAAACTCCCGTACCGCGCGGTTGCCCCGTTCGTAGGCAGCGGGCGATAGGACGGGTTCAAGCGCGCCAAGGATGCACACTGACCAGTGGCGTAACGGCGCCCGCTCTGAGTGCGGGACGCCGAGCAGATTACCGATGATCTCGATCGGAATCGACGCGGCGAAATCCTCGATGAGATCGACCGTGCCTTTCAATGCCATCGCGTCGAGCAATCGATCCACCAAGGCGATCAGTCCCGGTTGCATGTCGGCAATCGCGCGCGGCGTGAGCGCACCGGCGATCAATCTTCTGACTCTGGTATGCAGCGGCGCATCGTTGAACACCAGACTCGTTGTGTGATGCTCGTAGAGGGGTGAGTCGCCGTACTTAGGTTTGAATTCCTGTTTCTTATCGGAGCTGAAGAGCTTCGGGTTTTTGTAGACGAACATGCAATCGGCGAAGCGAGTCAGCAGGTAGCCGCCGTCCGGCATCTGCTTGATGGGCGCGTAGTCCCGAAGTGCGCGATAGTATGGAAACGGATTCGCGTAGAAATCCGCGGGCAGGTTGCGCAGGTCGAAGTTCGCCGAGACGTCGAGGGCTTGCCGCTTCGGAAACTCGGTGATTCTCATTGCATCGAATTCACGAGGCGCTGGAGTCCTGCCTCGCGCGCTGCATTGCCTCTCGCAACACCGTGAGATCCCCGATGTGATTGGCCAGCAGCAGAATCAGCTTGGCGTTGGCTAGTTGACTTTGCTCAGCGGTGAGATCGCGATGCATGTCGATCAACGCTTCGTAGAAGTCGTCAGGCTGAGGGATATTGGGGTCGACGTTCAGCGGCATGATGATTCGATGGTTTTGACGATAGGTGGTGCAGTGGCATTGACGTGTGACTCGCGCTCTGCAAATGCCGCTCACCCTCACCCTCGATCCGCTTGCGGGGACCGCACGGCGCCAGGCGCGCGGGGAATACGAGTTCAACTGGTAACCTCATTTCCTTGCACATTGAGATCACAACCGGTCGCCCGCGCATGCGCGGCACGCACTAGTTCGACGTCGAAGCTTCTCCAGCGAGCGCAAACATGTTGATCGGGACGCAGCAGATACAGTGTACCCGGGCGCGCATCGTAGCGCCGAGCCAGCCATCCTTCCACGTCTTCGATGATTCGGTGCGCCGATGCGAGGCGCATGCCTTTACACTTTGGCACGGCAATAACCAACGCCACGGGCATGAGGTCACTGGGAAAGTGGCTCATCTGTTTCGGCAGATCTGGATCACCCACCTCGGCGAAGTACACCAGCGTGAACTCACCGCCGACATGCGAAAGAAACCAATCGGGTTTGCCATCAATCCGCACGGGTGCATCGGCGGCCGGCGCGCCTGGCACCATGGGTCCGGAGAAGGTGTCGGTGTCGGGTGTATTGAGAGATGAGTGGCGCAGTGTGCAAGGCAAAGATAAGCGGCCACTGTTCACCAACCGGCGCGCAAAGGGATGATCCTTGGACAGCTTCAGCACGGCGTCGCGGAATACTTGGCTCACCTCGCTTTTCGGTGTTATGAAGTCGGTCGAGCGGGTGGAATTGAGTATGTTCTCGTCGGCCGCGAATTCGCGTTCCTCGGAGTAGGTATCCAACAAGGCAGCGGGCGCTTTGCCTTGCAACACCAAGCGTAGTTTCCACGCAAGGTTCTCTGCATCTTGCACACCGCTGTTGGCGCCACGTGCGCCAAAGGGCGAAACACCGTGAGCGGAATCACCCGCGAACAGTACGCGGCCGTGGCGAAATTTTTGCATGCGCAGGCAAGCAAAGGTGTAGACGCTGATCCATTCGAATTCGAACTGGACGTCCTTGCCGAGCAAGGCCTGGATGCGTGGAATGACTTTCTCCGGCTTCTTCTCTTCCTCCGGATCGGCATCCCATCCCAATTGAAAATCAATGCGCCAGACGTTATCCGGTTGGCTGTGTAACAGCACGGATTGATTGCGGTGGAAAGGCGGATCGAACCAGAACCAGCGTTCGGCGGGATAGTCCGCGCTCATCTTTACATCGGCAATCAGAAAGCGATCGCGAAACACCTGACCTTTGCTTTCCAAGCCCATGAGGTTGCGCACCGCGGAGCGAGCGCCATCGCAGGCAACGACGTACTCGGCTTGTAGTGGGTAGGGGCCCTCGGGAGTATCCACGCGCAAGTTGACGCCGCTGGCAGCGTGCTCCATACCGACCACTTTATTCTTCCAGCGCAGGTCGATCCCCGGCGTGGCCAGGGCGTGTTCGTACAAATACCCTTCGCAGTAATACTGCTGTAGGTTGATGAATGCGGGGCGATGATGACCGCTCTCGGGCAACAGGTCGAAGCGGTACACCAACTCGTTCTGGAAAAACACCTTGCCCACATTCCACGACACGCCTTTGTCGACCATCTGCTGGCCACAACCGAGCCGATCCCAGATCTCCAGGGTACGCTTGGCGAAGCAGATGGCGCGCGAGCCAAGCGAGAGCTTGTTGTCGTCGTCCAGCACGACCACCTGCAATCCTTGTCTCGCCAGATCGATCGCGACGCTTAGCCCGACCGGCCCGGCTCCCACGACGATGACGCGATGGTGCGCGGGGGTTGTCGCATCCTGATCCGTGCAGCGTGTGTATTCAAGATCGAGTTTTTGGTAGTCCCGCATACTTCTCTGAGACTAAGTCTCCAGCGACTGCCACATCTCCAGGTCGCGTTCCTTCGTCCAAATGCGCGGGTCGCGGTACTGTGTCGCCTCGTCAAAGGCGCGCGACACATCGAAGGGCATGCAGTGATCGAAGATCACCCAATGACCGAACTTCTGCTTCATGGCAGCGTAGGTTTCGTGATAGACGGCGCGTAAATCTTTGCCCGCCTTGGCACCGAGTTTCACGGCCTCGAACATCTCGGTCACGAAGGCGCGCGTACCATCCAGTCCCGATTTGACCTGCTCCGGTGTTTGCAACGTTGCACCACGGCCAGGGACGAGTTTCTCAGGCCTCATGGCGGCAAGCGCGTCGAGCGTGGCGGGCCAGTCGGTGAGGTACGCATCACCCGTGTACGGCGTAGCGTTGTATTCCACCAGATCACCGGAGAACAGGATTTTCTCCTGAGGCAACCACACGACGGTGTCACCCTTGGTGTGACCGCGACCGACTTGCAGGATCTCCACTTCCAACTTGCCCAGCCATAGCGTCATGCGCTTTTCGAACACGATGCTCGGCCAGGTGAGGCCTGGGACGGACTCCACCGCGCGGAACAGACGCGGAAAGCGTTCGATCTCGCTCTTCATGTCTTGTTCGCCGCGCTCGACAATCAAGTCGCGGGTGTCGCGGCTGGCGATGATGTGCTCGGGGTTGTAACCCGACGCACCCAGCACTCGCACGGCGTGATAGTGCGACATCACCACGTACTTGATGCGTTTGTCGGTGACTTTCCGGATGTGGCGAATGACGTCTTGCGCCATCACCGGGGTCGCCTGGGTGTCGATGACCATCACGCAATCGTCGCCGACGATGATGCCGGTGTTGGGATCGCCCTCGGCGGTGTAAGCGTAGGCGTGATCGCTGAGCTTATCGAAGCTGACTTTCTTCTCCGCTGTGTCGGCGTGAGAAGCGAATTTCTTGGGGGTGCTCATGATCTCTCCTTTGGACAGGGGGGCTTCGCGGGCGAGGTGTTGAGCCCGCCCTTGACCAAAAGGGGACCAGGTGAAAATCACTTCGCCCTTTTTGGAAACCCTCGAATTCTAAGGGATCTTTCGCGCGCGGCTGATATGCCCAATCGTCAGGACAGTTCCTCAGCCTTCAAAAAGCGCTCGTGATTAGGTGCGAAGTGCCAGTACAGAGGCAAGATCGCTGCGCCCATTGCACGTGCATCGGCGCCGTGGGTACCCGCCACGAGATGAGGCCGAGTCAAGCCTTCCCAGTTATAACCATCGAGCACTGCCGAAGCGCGCTGAATGATCCCATCGATCAGGTGCCGGTCGAGAGAGCCATCGATCACCACGGCTTCCAGATCCAGTAGCGCGGTGGAGGCCGTGATCGTCAAAGCAAGCGCGGGGCAGGCTTCGTCGAGCCACCGATCGGTGAGCTGTTTCAACTTTGGCGACAGCGCGCGCTCATCGTGCGCCGCCGCCGCAGGCGCCTTGTGTTGAACAAAAAGCTGCTCCAAACCGAGCCCGGAGCTTTGGTGGAGCAATTGCCCCGCGTTGACTTTCTGGCCTTTCGCGCCGGTGGTCTTCGCTGCCATAGGCAACGATCCCACGGCGCCGGCATTCCCGCGCGGCCCCATGTGCAAGTGGCCATCGAGCACCAGTCCGCCGCCGATAAAAGTGCCGATGAATAGGTACAGAAAATTCTTCAGCCTGCGCCCTTCGCCCACTAAAAGTTCGGCGGCGCAAGCGGCGGTGGTATCTTTAGCGAACTCCACGGGTAGCGAGGTCATCGCTTGGATGCGACGGCGAATGTCGATGTCGTTCCAGGTGCGCATCACGCTCTCCGGTGCGCCGAGATATTCGCGCCAGCCGCCCAACCATAACGGCGCCGCCACTCCTAAACCTACCAACCGGCTGGCGTGCTCGCCAAGTCTCGCGTCGACGGTCCTGAGTCGCTTTTCGATGGCGGGGAAAATCGTCTTGGGATTGGGGTACTCGTACTCCAGCACTTCGCGATATCGCACTCGGCCGACGAAATCCATGGCGAGCACGTCGAGGCTGCGCCGTCCGACCTTGATGCCCAACGTAAAGGCTCCATCAGGATTCAGCGCAATGGGCACGGAGGGTTGGCCGATGCGCCCACGCACGCGCTCCTGCTTGCTGACGAGGCCATCCTTGAGCAATCCGTTAATGATGACGGAGACCGTTTGCATGGACAGACGAGTGACGCGCGAGACCTCCGCTTTCGGTAACGCGCCGTGCAATCGAATAGCCTGCAGCACGATGCGCTCATTGAATTGCCGCATGCCTACGTGGTTGGAACCGACCGGACGCGGCAATGCTTGCGGAAGACCGCCCGCCACGTCGTTCATGCGAGCATGTCGGCGGCGAGTTCCTCGGGGCGCTTCGCGCCTGTCATCACCGCCACAGTTTCGGACATGCTGATCTTTTTTGGATTGACTACGCAAGCGCGTTTGCCTAAACGCGCGATATGAATCCGATCCGCCAACTCGAACACGTGCGGCATGTTGTGGCTGATGAGAATCACCGGTAAGCCGCGATCGCGCACGCGTCGGATGAGATCGAGCACCATGTTGCCCTCCTTCACGCCGAGCGCGGCGGTGGGCTCGTCCATGATCACCACGTGGCGTGCGAACGCGGCGCTGCGTGCCACGGCGACACCTTGACGCTGCCCGCCGGAGAGCGTTTCCACCGACTGCCGCATGGAGCGAATGCCGATCTGAAGCTCCTTTAAGTGCGCCGCGGCCTCGGCGTTCATGCGCTTCTTGTCCAGCGTGCGAAAGAGCGTGCCCAGGATGCCGGGCTTGCGAAGCTCACGACCGAGAAATAAGTTCTCGGCGATGCTCATGGCCGGGGCCACTGCCAAATCCTGGTAGACGGTTTCGATGCCTTGTCTACGCGCGTCGATAGGGCTGTGAAAATGCACCACCTCGCCGTCCAAACGGATCTCGCCCTCATCGGGAATCAACGCCCCGGACAATGCCTTGATGAGCGTGGACTTGCCGGCGCCGTTGTCGCCGATCACCGCGAGAATTTCGCCGGACAGCAGTTCAAAATCGGCGCCATCGAGCGCGGTGACATGGCCATAACGCTTGACCAATGCGCGCGCTTGTAGAACTGGAGTGGGCGCGCTCATCAGTCTTTGCTCCGCGAAAGTTGATCGGTGGCCACGGCCAGAATGACCAAAATGCCGGTAATCAAAATCTGATAGACCGATGGCACGCCCATGAGCGTGAGGCCGTTGCGAAATACTCCGACGATTAAAGCGCCGATCAATGAGCCCAGAATAATGCCGCGTCCGCCGAACAGGCTGGTGCCTCCCAGCACAACCGCCGTGATGCTATCCAGATTGTCTGTCTGACCCGCATTCGGGTCCCCCACGCTGGTGCGTGCAACCAAAAGCAATCCCGCGATACCGTAGATCAACCCCGCGAGCGAATACACGGCGAGCAACAGGCGGCGCGTGGAAATACCCATGAGGCGCGTGGCTTCGGCGTTATTGCCGAGCGCGTACATGTGTCGGCCGGCGGCGGTGCTGCTCAACACATACCAGGCAATGAGGTACATCAGCAGCATCAACACGGTACCATAGGTCACCACGGTGCCGCCGAGTTTGAATGTGTTGCCGAAGAAGAGCAGCGCATCGGGTAGACCGGCAACGGTCTGCGCTTCGGAGTAGATTTGCGTGATGGCGAAGGCGATGTTCAAGGTGCCCAGCGTCACGATGAAGGATGGCAATCGCACGAAAGTGATCAAACTGCCGTTGATAAACCCCAGCACAGTGGGTACTAGCAATCCGCAGACAATGGCGAGATAAGGATTTAGACCGTGATCCACCGCGAATTTGGTCATCACGATGGAACCCAGCGCCATCAACATGCCGCAGGAAAGATCGATCCCGGCGGTGAGGATGATGAGGGTCTGTCCGATGGCCAGCACGCCCACCACCATGACTTGCTGCAGGATAAGGGAAAAATTCTGGCCCGATAGAAAACGATCGGACTGCGTAGAAAAGAAGATACAGGCTAGAAGCAGCGCAATGAACGGCCCGAGCACCGACATCGGTGGCAAGTGATCGAGCACTGCTGACATAGCTGCACGCTGCGGCATGATTGTGGTGCCTGGCTCTCTTGTAGTGGACATTGCTCCTCCTTGATAGATTGCAGGGATACAGTCAGGCACCCGGGCCGATAAATCGGGTTCGGCCCGAGTGCCTTCGCGCTACCTACGGTTGCTTATGGAATTGTACGTAGCGCGCGACTGTCCGCTCTTGCTTGCCTACCTTATTTGCCCCAGCAAGCCTTCAAGCCGAACTTAGTGTCCTTGCTGTCCACGCCTGCCATGGGTTTATCGGAGATGAGCGTGACGCCCGTATCCGTGTATCCCGCGACTTTCTTGCCGGACTTGGCGTAATCCACACCCGCCTCCACACCCAACGCCGCCATCTTCAGCGGATATTGCTGCGAAGTTGCCGCGATGATTCCGGCTTTGACGTTACGCACACCCGCGCAGCCGCCGTCCACGGAGACGATGACAACACTCTTCTCTTTGCCCAACGCCTTGAGCGCCTGATAGGCACCGGCGGCTGCGGGTTCATTGATGGTGTAGACCAGGTTGATATCGGGATTCTTCTGCAGGCAGTTCTCCATGGCGGTTTGACCCTTGGCTTGATCGCCGAAGGTGTCCTGCATGCAGACCACTTCCGGGGTGGAGGCCAATTCGTTGCTGGAGGCTTCCAGGCTGGTTAATCCGAACCCTTTCAGAAACCCGTTGTGGCGTTGCGCGCCGACGGGATGGCCAGGGAACAGGTCAAGGGTGGCGATTTTCGCGCCCTTGCCCTTCATTGCAGCCTTGGCGTATTGGCCGATCAGCAGGCCTGCCTTGTAGTTATCCGTAGCAAACAGCGCGTCGGTGGCATCGGCAGGATCGGCGGGGCTATCCAGCGCAATCACCATTACACCTTTTTCTCGTGCCTTCTTGATGGAAGGCACGATGGCCTTGGAGTCGCTAGGCGTGATGAGAATGGTCTTCGCGCCGGCGGTGATCATGTTCTCCAGATGCGTGACTTGTCCGGCGTTATCGCCGTCGGACTTGCCCGCGCCCGACATTAACTTGGCGCCTTTGGCTTTGGCGGCGGCTTGCGCGCCTTCCTTCATCTTGACGAAGAAGGGGTTGGTTTCCGTCTTGGTGATCAGGCCGACGATGGGTTGGTCAGCGGCGTGGGCGATGCTGGCGGAAAAACTCAGCAGCGTTGCCAGCAGGCATTGCTTTGCGTTCATATTGGATCTCCTCGAATAGTCAGGTTGTGAATCGGATAAGGGAGGCCGGAGGGCCCGCAGTGGGCACTTCGCCATAGCGTTTGGCTTGATTGCTAGGCCTTGGAATGAAACCTTGACCGGCGCATGCCTCGGCAATGCTTTCTCTCCCCGGGATACATATTACTAAATCTAGTGCATTTAGTTAACTCGTATTCCCCGCGCTCTTGGCGCGGGGAATACGAGTTGAGAGTTAGCGGCCTTGTTTGGCTTGCTCTAGCAGCTTCTCTGCGCTGCTGAGCTCGAATTTGCCTGCGTCATCCAGATTGAAGGTTTTCACCACGCCGTCGACCACTAGCATGGAGTAACGCTGCGAGCGCACGCCCAGGCCGCGTCCGGTGAGGTCGAGTTCGAGTCCCATGGCTTTGGTATAGGCGCCGTTACCGTCCGCCAGCATGCGCACCTTGCCTTTCGTGTGCTGGTCCTTGCCCCACGCGCCCATGACGAAGGCATCGTTCACCGACAGGCACCAGATCTCGTCCACCTTGGCATCCTTGAGTTTGCCCGCCAGATTGACGAACCCCGGCAAGTGCTTGCCGGAGCAGGTGGGCGTGAAAGCACCGGGCAACCCGAGGATGGCAATCGACTTGCCTTGGGCGATCTTGTCCACTTCGAAGGCATTGGGGCCGACACTGCAACCCGGGGTTTCTTCTTCGATGAATTCCCAGAGGGTTCCGGCTGGCAGTTTGTCTCCGGCTTTGATGGTCATGCTGGTCTCCTGATAAAGTTGATTTGAGGGAAAATTGTACTGCCCAAGCCGCAACCAAGCGCGCAGGGCATATTCGGGGTCACAATCACGCAATGAGCACGCATACCGAAGACGGCGACGGCGAGGAGTCTGGTGTATTGGCCATTCCACCGGGCGCCAAGAATTACATCACGCCGCGTGGTTACCAACGCCTCAAGGACGAGGCGCTGAACCTTATCGACAAGGAACGCCCGGATCTGGTGAAGGTCGTGAGTTGGGCCGCCTCCAACGGCGACCGTTCCGAGAACGGAGATTACATTTATGGCAAGCGCCGCCTGCGCGAGATCGACCGCCGCATCCGCTTTCTCACACGCCGCATGGACGCCGCAGAAGTCATCGACCCGACGCTACGGGAAGCAACCGACCAAGTTTTCTTTGGCGCCACGGTAGTCGTATGCGACGAGGACGGCACACAGAGCACTTACACTATCGTCGGTATCGACGAAGCTGATGCGGCGCGCGGGCGCATCAGTTGGATTTCGCCGCTAGCACGCACTCTGATCAGGAAACACGAAGGCGAAACGCTGACCTTGCGCACGCCTGGTGGCGAACAAAACCTGGAAATAGTAAGCGTGGAATATAAGGAGATCGACTAGGCGCCGATCCTGATTTTCGTGGAGTGCTCTTCGATCCAACGAAACAATTGCGGAGTGATGGATTCGTCGTTGCTTCGATACAGCACATCGCACTCGGCCAAGCGTTGCCGCACACTCGGATCGTTCATCGCATGTTCTACGTTCGAGGGCGTTAACGGACCTTCGATGTGCAATGAATCGATAGCATCCTGCGAATTTATCGCGGCCTTGGGGCAATCGATGGCGCGCAACGCAGCGACTACGACAGAGGTGAACTCGCTCGATGTGTTGCGGAAAAACTGGCCGTAGCCACCATTGCTCATCTCGCGTTCCAGGGCTTCGATGGCCAGCACATTGCGCTCCTCCGGTGTGATGTCTTGGGTGGCGCGCTTGCGCGCAATCGCTTCTTCAAAGGCCAGCACCAGGGAATCAATGCGATGAGTTTCCTGCAGGTCCAGCAACTCGTCGGTGCTCTGCCCTCCATAAGCATCGAGAAAGACCGGTCCTGGCGCGCCACCTACCACACTTAGGTATCCCTGCAGGCGTCGATCTTGCGAGGCCATGGCGCTGCGCGCACGTTGCCCCGCTATCGCACCCGCAAGGAATAGCAGTCCGTACACCGCAAGAAAACTCACGCCCAGAAGGATCAGCGGCCCGATGGCGAGAAACACGAGGCCATAAAGAAATTGTCCGGCAATGACACCAGCGTAATGCAGCCACAGCGGTTTGCCGGTAAGCAGCCCGGATAGGAATCCGGCAATCAGCAGTGCGACCAGATAGTAGGGCGCGGCTGCATCCCATGGTTCCGCGCGGCCGGTGATGGCAGGCGACATTGCCCAGATCAGCACACCAAAAAACGCCGCTACGGCGACCACGCCCCAAGGCGGGGTCCTTTTATCGAAACGCAAGCGCTACCCCTCAAGAATTTAAGCGGCGCTCAAGCGCCTGACATGGGAAGTGGTGGCGCTCGCCAAGCCATTCAAGTTGTAACCGACCTGCTTGCAGAAACGATCGTCTTCGCATTGCCGCGAACGCTCAGACCAAAGCTGGATTTCGCATTGCGCGCCGCGCCAGTCCGTCATACAGTTCCAGCAGGCGATTGCGCCAGACCCACACCGGATCGCCCACCTCCAGCACCTCGAAGTTCGATACGCAGCGCGCCCACATAAACGTGCCGAATACGATGTAGTCGGAGAACCCCGGGGTGGCACCCGAGATAAAGGTTTGCTCGGCAACCGTCGCGCGCAATGGTTCAATGGCTTGCCGAAACTGAGCGCGCGCGTCCTCTCGGTCGGCGACGAAATCCTCCAGAGTCTTGCCCAGCCGCTTCTCACGCGATTGCCGGAAGTAGGGCTTGTCCTTTTCATGCAGTGCCATCCACACATCCCTGACCACCATGCGTGTAATGAAAGGATGCAAGGTGCGCTCCGTCGAGTATTTGATCAGCAGCGCCTGGCTCTTGGCCTGCGGACCTTCGAACAACGGATGTTCGGGATAGCGTTCATCCAGATAGCACGCGATCTTCCACGAGTCGCCCAAGACGGTATCGCCGTCCACCAATACCGGCACCGTTCCTTCGTTGGGGCTGGGAAGCAACGCCTTCTCGGAAAAGCGCCAAGGCACCGTGTCCAAAGGCAAGCCTTTGTGCGCACACGCCAAGCGCACGCGCCAACAATAGGGGCTGAAGCGGTAGCGCTCATCGGCACCGGCAAGATCGTACATCTTGAGCCTCATCGCCTAAATCTCCTAAGCTGGCGGCGCGGAAATCAAAAACGGTTGACGGTCGCAGCGCTCTGGCCGAATAGAATCTTCTTCGCTTCTTCATCCATGACGGGTTGCGAGCTCACGGCCCTGCCTTTGTCGTAGGCGAGCACGACGGCGGGACGTTCGCGAATCGCTTCGAACCAGCGCTTGAGATGCGGAAAATCATCCAGTTTCTGCTGCTGCCGCTGATGCGGCACGATCCAAGGATAGGAGGCCATATCCGCGATGGAGTACTCGCCAACCAAGTACTCCCGATCCGCCAGGCGCTTGTTGAGCACCGCGTACAGGCGCGATGTCTCCTTGACGTAGCGCTCGATGGCGTAGGGCAGTTTTTCCGGGGCGTACTGGGCAAAGTGGTGATTCTGCCCCAGCATGGGTCCCAATCCACCCACCTGCCAGCACAACCACTCCATAACCTGCACCCAGTCGCGCGTGGCGCGGGGCAGAAACTTGCCCGTCTTGGCGGCCAGATAAACCAGAATAGCACCCGATTCGAATACCGGAATCGGCGCGCCGCCATCAGCTGGATCTTGATCGACGATGGCGGGAATACGGTTGTTCGGGGATATCGCCAAAAATTCAGGCGTGAACTGATCCCCGCGTCCGATGGCGATGGGGATGATGCGATAGGGGACCTGCGCTTCTTCCAGGAAGATGGAGATCTTGTGTCCGTTGGGGGTGGGCCAGTAGTGGAGGTCGATCATTTTCGATGTCGGATAGGAAATGTGGGCATGGATAACTACGAGCCCATTCTATCTGCACATCGAAGGTAGCGGAGATGTACGCTATCGTCTCCCCACAATCGTGGGATGCTCTACACCGGCTTACTCCGTGGTGAGGAAGGTATTCACCGGCTCAGGGCGCCGTATCGGCGTAGCACCCTCATCTTCGTTTCGACACAACATTCCCCAACGCAACACGGGAATGCGCTCGGAGGAGCGCTGCTGAGCCAAGTACTGGTTCTGAACGTCGTAGGCCTCACCTTCCGACGCGGAGCGCGCGCGGCATACGCTTTGGAGGTTGTCGAATCGCCCAGTCACGTGCTGGGCATGATGCACCAGCTCATGCAGCAGTATGGACTGATGATAGAGGTTGGATTTGAGATTGAAGGAGTCATCTACCACCACGCCAAATTCAGGATGATAAAAAGCTCGAATCTGGCAGGGGCCCATACACACCATGCGTTGGATTTCCACCTGCGGAAGTTGCCTAACTTCCGGCAAGGCGGCGGGCGCCGGATATCCCGTGATGACTTGCACCACGGCGTAGAGTTGGACCACGAGATCTGTCAACCAGGACTTATCCATACGAGCGCTCCTTACGGCTCTGTCGAGACTCCTCCTCCAAAGAAGTCATATGACACTCAATTTCGGTAACGGAGTAACTTCCGATTGCTGAAGGATCATTTCCAGCCGTTGCCGACACCTTTTATCTGGTTGACATGATGCACGGCTTGAACTCAATGGAAAATCCATCTTTGGATGTATAACCGGGAATAAAAGGGACTTCGCGGGCGGGGTATTAACCTCGCCCTTGACCAAAGGGGGCTACGTGAAAATCACTTCACCCCCCTTTGGAATCCCCCGAAGTTTGCCCCCACGCCAGAGCGCGGGGAATACGAGTTGTTAACTGTGCGCCGCTGCGCCCGGCCGGCCACCAGGCATTTGTGTGTTGCTACACTTCGTCGTTCGATCTATCGGAGAAATTACGTGACGCAGCCATTTGATCTTATTACCATCGGCGGGGGCAGCGGCGGCGTGGCCGCATCCAATCGTGCCGGAAGCTACGCAAAGCGCTGCCTGCTTGTGGAACGCGCACGCTTGGGCGGGACTTGCGTCAATGTAGGCTGCGTGCCCAAGAAGGTCATGTGGAATGGTGCGCATCTGGCCCACGCCCTGGACGATGCGCGCGACTATGGTTTCACCGTCGGTGAGTGGACCTTCGATTGGGATCACCTCAAGCGCGCGCGCGATCAACATGTTCTGGACCTGAACGGCTATTACGCCAAGTACCTCGTTTCAAACAAGGTCGAGGTGATGCGAGGCGAAGCGCGCTTTGTCGGGCCGAAGACTGTCGAGGTCAATGGCGAGCGCTTCAGTGCGCAACATATCATCGTGGCTACGGGAGGAAAGCCGACCGTACCCAGTATTCCCGGCGCGCAACTTGGAATGACCTCTGATGGATTTTTCGAGCTCGCCACACAACCTAGAAGTGTCGCGATCATCGGTGCAGGCTACATTGCGGCGGAACTGGCCGGCGTATTTCAGGCACTGGGCTCGGAGGTAACGTTGATTTTGCGGCGGGAACAGATGCTGATGAGCTTCGATACCCTGCTGCGCGACACGCTCATGGACCATATGCGCGCGGATGGTGTGCGTTTCGTCACGAAGACAAAAATAGAGGAACTGTCACGCTCGGCTAACGCAAAGATCGCGATCCGATGCGCGGGACACGAATGGCTGGAAAACTTCGACGCGGTAATCTGGGCAATCGGGCGAGAACCCTGCACAAGTGAACTCAACCTCGCTGCCACTGGGCTGACCACCGATGTGCAAGGTTTCATTCGCACCAACGCATACCAAGAAACCTCGGTCGCGGGTATTTACGCCGTGGGCGATGTGACAGGCCACGCCTCGCTCACGCCCGTCGCGATCGCCGCCGGCAGGCGTCTGGCGGACCGGTTATTCAATGACATGATCGGGCGCAAGTTAGATTACGACAACATCCCGACCGTTATCTTCAGCCATCCACCTATCGGCACCGTGGGACTCACGGAAGCGGAGGCGGTCGCGAAGTTCGGCGTCGATCAAGTTAAGGTGTATCAAGCACGCTTCACGCCGATGTATCACGCCTTCACACAACGCAAGGTCAAGAACGCGATGAAGCTTGTCGTCTCGGGTGCCGAGGAGAAGATCGTTGGCCTGCATGTGGTTGGCCCTGGAGCAGACGAAATGACGCAAGGGTTCGCCGTGGCGGTGAAGATGGGTGCGACCAAAAAGGATTTCGACGACACCGTCGCCATCCACCCGACGGTGTCGGAGGAGTTCGTGACCATGCGGGGCGCGCGCGCAGCGGCGGGGTAGCGGGAACCGATAGGGTGCGCTTGCGTACTATGAGCGCGACGACACTCCTATCGCGCAGGCAGATACTCCATCCCGTCACTGGCTGGCGAAAGTTGATTTAGTGTAACCTTCGCCCCCGTGTTGAGTGGACAAGTTGCTCAATACACAACAACTATCAGCTGAAAGCATCTGCACGGGAGGAGACCATAATGACAGTCGCATCGGACCAGGCGCACCTGGATCCCTACGCTTTAGACCCCAACGACATCAAGGAACCACCCACCCAATTCAGCGAAATCATTCGCTACACAGGACCCGGCATCGTGCTGTCCGCGTCCATCGTCGGCTCCGGCGAACTGATCCTCACCACCACTCTCGGCGCCAAAGTCGGCTACAGCTTGATGTGGCTCATCATATTGAGCTGTCTGATCAAGTCGGTGGTGCAGGCATTTCTCGGACGCTACACCATCGGCATGGCAGAAACAGGGCTGGCTGCAGTCAATCGCATTCCCGGACCGCGCTTCAAAGTGGGCTGGGTGGTGTGGGCTTGGGCCGCTATGGTATTCATGACTTTGTTCCAAATTTGCGGGATGTTCATCGGCGTGTCGCAGACGATGAACCTGGCCATTCCCGGTGTTTCCGTTACGGTGTGGGTGCTGGTGTTTTTTGTGTTCACGCTGGTGCTACTACTGGGTGGTGCCTATCACCGCATCGAGCGACTCGCGATGGTCAAGGTCGGTGTCTTCACCGCGATCACACTCATGTCCGCCACGTTGTTGATGATCTCCCCCAATTTCAGCGTGGCGGAGCTGGCGCAGGGCTTTACGTTTCAAATGCCTTCCGATGGACTGGCGGTAGCCGTAGCGGTGTTTGGCATTACAGGCGTTGGCGCGACGGAACTCTACATCTACACCTATTGGTGCGTGGAGAAAGGATACGCGCGCTACACCGGCCCAAGGGACGGATCCGAAGCCTGGGCGCGTCGCGCCAACGGCTGGATCAAGGTGATGAACGTGGACGTGATCGGATCCATGATTATCTACACCATCGCGACCGTAGCGTTCTACTTGTTGGGCGCGGGCATTCTGAACAAGATGGGCTTGGTCCCCGCAGGCAAGGATATGATTATCACCTTGACCAACATCTATACCCAGACCTTCGGCGAGTGGGCAAAGTGGTTGTTCTACGTCGGTGCCATCGTCATTCTCTTCGGTACGATCGTGGCAGCCACCGCAGGACATTCGCGTGTGTTCTCTGATTTCGTCCGCCTGCTGGGCGGCTTTCGCAATGACGACGTGCAGGCACGCAATCGCTGGCGCGACATCTTCATCGTCGTGCTGGTGGTCATTCCGGTAATTATGTTCTTCATCTTCGGCCAGGCGCCAGTGGCCATGGTGACCTGGGGAGCGATCGCGCAAGCGATGATGCTGCCGATCATTTCCTTCGGCACCATCTTTCTGGTGCAGGCCCACTTGCCCAAGGAGATCAAGGCACCCTACTGGCTGATGGGCGCGCTTTGGCTCGGTGCCATTGTCATTACCGGCTTTGTCGTTCCCGCGCTGCTCAGCGAACTGAAGAAAGTTCTTTAACCTCCACAGGAGATGTATCCATGAGCATTCAAAGACTGAAGGTGGGTCCACGTCTATGCCAGGCCGTTGTGCACGGAGACACCGTTTATCTGGCCGGCATCGTCGCTGATCATCCGGTGCCCGATGCCGCTGCCCAAACCGGCCAGATCCTGGACCAGATCGACAAACTACTGGCCGAAGCGGGAACCGACAAGACCAAGATTCTCACCGCCACCATCTGGCTATCCGACATTCGCTACTACGACGAGCTGAATTCGGTTTGGGACAAGTGGGTGCCGCAGGGCAACGCGCCGGCGCGGGCCTGTGTGGAGTCCAAACTCGCCAATCCCAAATACTTTGTGGAGATCCGCGTCGTCGCGGCCAAGTAACGCCGTTTCCAGGTTTGCAGTTGAGCGCGCTTTAGCTGTCCGGAATCTTTACACTCGCGCGTCAACCAAAGCGAGGGCGGCACGCAACGCCATGAACAAACGACGTATTTTTGATCAGGCACGCGCAATGCAATAGGTAGGGTGCGCTTGACTGCTGACCTGCTGTAAACCTGAGACCCATCCGAAGCCTCTACCAGGGCCGACGATCAAAGTGGTTAGGATCAAGTCGCAAACCTCCTCGTGGTTGGGTATGTTTAAGGAGAGGGCCAAAAGCCTTCTCCTTTTTTTTTGCGCGAAATTCCTCGCCACCCTATTCGATCGCGCGCTCCGGCTCCTCATTGCGCTTCGCTCTATGCCGTAGGCCACGAACAAGCCGCTGACTATGCAGGGCTTGGAATCGGTTGATGACTTCTTGCATGCGGAACGATTTCGAGACGTGGCGAAACCAAACGCGGGAGTTTAACTTGGACTACCCGGTTTCGCGGATCCGGGTACACTACGACTGACTGTTCAACACCGCCCCCTACCTCACTGGACTCACCGGACTCTCTGGACCACTGGACCATTCCCATGCGCATCGAGGTTCACGTACACGGCAACATCTCTCTCAGAACCGGCACCACACTGACACACGTGGAAACGGCGCTGCGCCCTTGGCTTGAATATATCGACGAGGACAGCGTGGCCGACGCCAAGAGCGTGCACCAGGAAGAACCCGGCATCAGCTTCGACGTCCGTCGCCGAGCTCTGGAAATCTGCTGGACCGGCGACGTCGGCCGCAATTTCCGCCGCTGCATAGAAGAGTCTTTGCAAGCACTCAGTTCTTTCGCCGATCAAACCTCCGTCGTGGAACTGTCCTACTATCACGACGATGGTCAAAACGAGTTCGGCGTCGTTTTCGTCGGTCCCACACCCGAAGCCATTCACGACGCCCAACGCCGCCGGATGCTGGAAGACATTTCCTTGCTACTCAGCCGGCATTTCGGCGAAGAGGAGATCGGCGAAGTGGTTGCGGTCGTGAATCGACTCTTCGGCAGGAACTGGGAAGAGCGCACCTCCAGCGGATCGGCCAATGTCACTGCCGAGGTCGTGCTGACTCCGGGAACGCGCAAGCACCTACACTAGATTGTCTGCGACGTCGTGCTGTCTGCTGCGGTGGGGATAGTTCGCTGGATGATTCAAGCTACGCTTTGTCGTCCCCTGAAGGCGGCGGCGCGATCTTGAAGCCCGAAGGCTTCACTTTCTCTGGCAGCACGCGGCCCATGCGGGCACGATGACCGGCATGATGCGCGAGTGCCTTGCTCTTCAATTCGATTTCCTTCTCTTTTCCGCCACGGCCCAATCCGACGACGCTCAGACTGGCCTGATCGGTGACAAGTGCTGCCACCAGTTTTTCATTCTTCTCTAGGCCCATGAGGATCACACCTCGCCCGCGTGACATCTGCCTGAGTTCCGGGAATTGGAAGAGCAACAAACGACCTTGTTCCGACAGCACGGCCACATAGTTCGTCGCTGAGTCTTCGAAGGTAGCGGGTTGAATGGGTATCTCGTCCTCCTCCACGGACAGGAATTCCTTGCCTGCGCGGCGTGAGGAAATCATGTCGCTCAACTTGGCGGCAAATCCATAGCCGCCGCTTGAAGCAATCAGAATGTTGGTTTCAGGCTTCCCACCGATCGCGTAGAGGATCTTGGCGCCACCTTGCACCTCGACCAGCGAAGAGGCGGGCGCACCATCGCCTCGGGCCGAGGGAAGTTCGCCGGCGTTGACGGAGTAAGCGCGTCCGAGCGAATCGAGAAACGCGATGGAATCGACGGTGCGACACGCAATGAGGGCGCCCAAACTATCGCCTTCCTTGAAGGAAAGCGCGCCCGGATCCACGCCCCAACCTTGGCGCGCGCGCACCCAGCCGTTCTTGGAAAAGATCACGGTTACGGGATCGTCGATGACCGGTTTGACGGCGACGGCCTTTTCCGTCACTTCGATGACCGTGCGGCGCGCATCGCCGAAGGTTTTGACGTCTTGCTCGATTTCCTTGATGACCAGATTCTCCAATGCGCTGCGTTGATTCAGCACGCGGTCCAGATCTTTCTGCTCTTTCTTGAGAGTGCCTAACTCTTGTTCGATCTTGATGTGCTCGAGCTTGGCCAATTGACGCAAACGCATTTCCAGGATGTCTTCAGCCTGCCGCTCCGTCAGATTGAACACGTGCATCAACTCGGGCTTGGGTTCTTCCGAATTGCGAATGACTTTGATGACCTTGTCCACGTTGAGTAGAACGATAAGCCGTCCTTCCAGCACGTGAATGCGATCCAGCACTTGGTCCAAGCGATATTTAGTGCGGCGCTTGACGGTGTTGAAGCGAAACTCCACCCACTCCGAGAGGATGTCGCGCAAATTCTTGCCAGTCGGTCTTCCGTCCAAACCCACCATCACGAGATTGATGGGGACGTTGACCTCCATGCTGGTCTGTGCCAGGAGCAGGTTGATGAATTCATTCTCGTCGATCTTCGATGTTTTGGGTTCGAACACCATTCGCACTGGATGCGAGCGGTCGCTTTCGTCGCGCGCCTTGTCCAATTGCGATAACATCAATTGCTTCTCGCGCTGCTGCTCCGGCGTCAACGATTTCTTACCGGTCTTGGGCTGCGGGTTGGTGATAGCGTCGACTTCTTCCAGTACCTTCTTGGTGGAAACGCCGGGCGGCAGTTCATTCACCACAACTTGCCATTGACCGCGCGCCAAGCGCTCGATCGTCCAGCGTGCACGCACGCGCACGGACCCACGACCGGCGTTGTAAGCATCCAGCATTTCCTGGCGCGGGGTAATGATCTGCGCACCGCCCGGGAAGTCTGGTCCCTTGATGTGCTTCATCACGTCCTTGATCGTCATCTCCGGCTCGCGGATCATGGCGATGGCGGCGGCAGCCACTTCGGTCAAGTTATGCGGAGGAATTTCGGTGGCCATGCCCACGGCGATACCGGAAGCACCGTTCAACAGCACGACGGGCAAACGCGCGGGCAGCACTTGTGGTTCTTCCCTAGTGCCGTCGTAGTTGGGCACGAAATCCACCGTGCCTTGATCCAGTTCAGAGAGCAACACTTCGGCGAATCTTGTCAGGCGCGCTTCCGTGTACCGGTAGGCGGCCGCTTCATCGCCATCGCGCGAGCCGAAGTTACCTTCGCCGTCGATGAGTGGGTAGCGCATAGTGAAGTCCTGCGCCAAGCGTACTAAGGCATCGTAGACCGACTGATCGCCATGCGGATGGAACTTACCCAGTACATCGCCCACCACCGCCGCGGATTTGGTGCGCTTGGTTCCGGCTCGCGTGCCGTTGTCCCACATGGCGTAGAGGATGCGGCCTTGCACCGGCTTCTGTCCATCGCCTACCCGCGGCAGGGCGCGGTCCTTTACCGTGGCGATGGCGTACTGTAAATATTGTGTCGAGGCATAGCGGCCAATGGGCAATGCGTCGCCGAAGGCGCCGTTCATCGGAGCGTAGTGTGGTGGTAGTCCACCGGCGCCGCCGTCGGCAGCGGATGGCGGCGCCGGAGGAGGGGGGGGCAACGCCTCCTTGCGGCCCTTGTCTTCCGTCACAGTGCCGCCGCCCTCGAAAAGATCGAGTTGGTGGTCTTGCGAATTGTTGCCTTGGTTCTCTTCCATCACTGATCTCCGGTGCGCAGGCGCACCCTATGAAATGTCGGCATCCACTAGATTGCCGAAAGTCTCCATCCACTGCCGGCGTTGAGACGAGTTCTCCTTCGCCATCATCATGTTGAAGATGTCGTTCGAGATGTCCAGACCATCTTCCAAGGACACGGGCAGCACGCGCCGGGTGTCGGGATTCAATGTGGTCTCCCACAGATGATCGGCGCTCATTTCGCCCAGTCCCTTGAATCGGCTCACGGCCCAGCTACCATCCTTGACGCCTTCGTCCATCAATTTTTCCTGAATGGCCACCAGTTCCTGCTCGTCCAGGGCGTAGAGTTTTTTCGCGGACTTGTTCTTGCCTTGCGTCGGAACATCGATGCGGAACAACGGTGGCTGCGCGACAAACACGTTGCCTTGTTGAATAAGTTTCGAAAAGTGTTTGAAGAAAAGGGTCAGCAACAAGACCTGAATATGGGCTCCATCGACGTCCGCGTCCGCCAGGATGATCACGCGCTTGTATCGTAAATTGGAGAGATCCGCCTGATCATTGAGTTTGTGATGATCCACGCCGATGGCAAGCGCAATGGCCTCGATCTCCTTGTTGGCGTATAGCGAATCGCCACTGTCTTGCCAAGTATTCTTAGGCTTGCCTTTGAGCGGCAACACCGCCTGGAATTCTTTGTCGCGCGCTTGCTTGGCGGAACCTCCCGCGGAATCGCCTTCGACGATGAACAGTTCGTTGCGCTCCGGGTCGTCCGAGGCGCAATCGGTGAGCTTGCCCGGCAGCACCGCCACTCCGGAACTCTTGCGCCGCTCTACTTTCTGCGCAGCACGGGAGCGCGCGACGGCCTGCCTGATCACCAGCTCCGCGATACGCTTGCCTTCATCGACGTGTTGATTGAGCCACAGTTCGAGAGGATCGCGAACCATCTGCGCGGTGAGCTTGACGGCGTCGCGTGAGAGGAGTTCGTTCTTCACCTGACCCTTGAACTGCGGATCCAGCATCTTCACCGACAGCACGTAATTGGCGCGTGACCACACGTCCTCCGGAACCACCTTCAGGCCGCGCTGCCCCATGGCGTGCAGGTCGATGAAGTTCTTGATGGCGGCGTAGACGCCCTCGCGCAAGCCGGAAACGTGGGTTCCGCCCGTGCGCGTCGGGATCATGTTGACGTATGATTCCGTGACCAGCTCCCCTTCTGCGGTCCAGGCGATGGCCCACAGGGCGCCCTCGCCTTCGGAAAAGCTATCCGACTCCGATTGCGCAGTGATGTAGCGCTCGCCCAAGAAGGTACTGGCCACCGGGTCGTTGCCTGCGATGGCTTCCGCGAAGTAGCCCTTGATTCCCTGCGGAAAATGCCAGGTCTGCGTGTCGAGCTTGCCGTTCTTCTCCACACCCAAAGAAAACCGCACGCCAGGCAACAGCATCGCCTTGGCCCGCAGGAGCGAGGCGATATCCGCCGCCACGATCTTGGGCGAGTCGAAGTACTTTGGGTCCGGCCAAAAGCGAACCCGTGTGCCGGTGTCCTTCCCCTCGGCAACGCCAAGCTTTTTCAAGGGTTCCTTAACTTGCCCGTTATCGGCGAACACCAGCCGAGAGCGCGCGCCATCGCGCTTGACTTCCACTTCCAAACGCGTCGACAAAGCGTTGCTCACACACACCCCCACGCCATGCAAGCCGCCCGCGATGCGGTAGACGGCATCGGCGTCGGTCTTGCGAAACTTACCACCGGAGTGCAGCGTGGTAAAAATCACCTGCACCGCAGGCACTTTCTTCTTCGGGTGCAAGTCCACGGGTATGCCGCGGCCGTTATCGCTCACTTGCGCCGAACCATCTTCGTAGAGCACCACTTCGACGTTCTTAGCGAACCCGGCAAGGCCCTCGTCGGCCGAGTTGTCGATGATCTCCACCAGCGCGTGATTGGGATTCACCGGATCGGTGTACATACCCGGGCGCTGCAAAATCGGCGACAGGTCTTCCAGAATTTCGATATCAGCGGCGGTGTAGCTGGCTTTCTTTGCCATGATTTCCTCGTTTCGATGTGGTGGCGCCACGGGAGGCCGGCCCATTTGCGGGCGCCAAGCGCTTGTACAGCTCGTTCACCGCGACCTCGCGTGCGGCGTGCGGTACGCGCAAAGCGTCGACCACTACAAGTAGTTCGTATAACTCGGAATCGCGTTGCGCCGCTAGCGGAACCGAACGATAGAGCGGAGAGAATTCCAGTCCCCGCACAGGGCCGCCCTCCTCGGGCC
>JANNFC010000426.1:0-1872 GCA_031379405.1 Betaproteobacteria bacterium
GGGGGAGTGTCGGTGCCGGTCTTGCCGGTGTGGACTATGCCTCCGTTGCCGATGCACAAGGATCCGTGGGATGGAGCGCAGGCTGGGTGGAATTCGATGTAACAAGCGCCGTTAGCGCATTTCAAGGAGGCGCCGCAAACTACGGTTGGCGATTGAGGACGAAGGCTGGTTCTCCCAGTGCGCTTAAGACTTTCCATTCCAGCGAGTACGCGACGACACCAGGCAATCGTCCGAAGCTCGAAGTGACCTACACCAGCAATTAGCGAATTGGCCGGTGAAACGTGGATCCCATGAGGATTCTAACGTTGCCGGCCGTGAAGGAGGGGCGTCCGAAAGTGAAGGGCATGCAGGCTGTACATCGGACGGCCTAGGGGTAGTCGGCGGTCTGCTGAAAATCACGCCATCGTGACGGACATTTTATTTTCGTGGGACTTGTCCCTCACCCGGGCTCGATGCCATAGGATGGCAAGAATGACGAAGGTGATCGAAAGCAACGCAAGGATGCCCAGCAATACGGTCACGCCAATTTTCAAGGAGTAGAGTTTCCGCACGGCGTCGGCGTTGGTTGGCGTACGCACTATCTCGATAGTTGGATGAACGCCTATGACAGTCGCCAGGAGTTTCTCTGCGGAGTTGCCAAACTTTCTCGCAACCGTCAGCGTCGGATTTGCGTTGTAGGTTGCGACATCATTTGCCCACCACAGATACCACTGATCGGTTCCGCGACGGTAGTAGTCGAGCAGTTTGTCCTCAATCTCGTAACCTAATTTGCCCGCCGCCGCTTTTCTAATCTTGACGTTGGCCCGCTTGCCCATCAAGTAGTCACGAAACTCCAGCGCGCCTATAGGTTCTTCCGTCAACGCGTCCACGGGGTAGATGTTGTTGAACACATCGATCATCAACCATTTCCCTCGAGCGCGATCGAAAATCTCTATCAACGCATGGCCATGCCCCCCGAAGCCGTCGAATGAGAACGCCCATTGCCTGACAGGAATACCGGCCTCGTTCGCCATGGCGAGAAATACTTTGGTGAAATCCGCACAGTAGCCACGCCCTTTGTCTGCAATTAGATCGTATGTTGTAGCCAGATCGGATTGAATCGCCCCGCCGCCCTTCGCATTTCGCGTCAACTTTCCAGCTAACAAAAGGGCGCGATCCCAATCTGAATCAGGGCTGGCCTCCAAGACGTGGTGAGCCGCCCGTCGGATATTGTCCGGAGCCCGCGTGGATTCGAGTCGAAAGGTTTTCGGCGGCGCGGCGGGCTTCCAATCGAATTGGTTTGTGCCGGCAGCTTCGACCAAGAACGCATTCCTGACACGCACCGCGTCTGTTGCCGGATAGATCGCGTAAATCAGAAGTGCAGAAGCACCGAGCAGCCCGGCGAGATTGGCTAAAAGCGTTTTGGCGAAAAATCGATGCCTGGAATTTCCACTTTCAATCATGTACACCCTATGTATTGAGCCGTTGATCCTGGCTATTTTTTGTCACTCGGTATACCCAAGGCGACTGCTTTTTTGCCGGTGGCAGTGTAGCAGTTTTCTATTCTGACTCACCTTCTGAGCCGAGGTGGCGTGCCGGTCAGAAGCTTCTTCGGCGCCGTCGTGTGCTCCAACCGTTCGATGGGCCATGTAAATATCGCTTCAACCCACTGGCGTTAGCGCTTGGTAGACAGAGGGCTGTCGAGGGACTCTACGTCGACTCCAGCTTGCACGATCCTGTGCGTTTTTCGTGAATTCGAGCGGCGCTGGTGTGTGGACACCGAAAGGCAAGCAAAGGAGACGCTCGGGTAACGCGAAAAAAGCGCGTTGCCCATCGCTCGGCGGCGTCAGGATCTATAGAGGGACCTCGCCGTCCGCCCGTGGACAACGCGCT
>JANNFC010000444.1:0-5535 GCA_031379405.1 Betaproteobacteria bacterium
GTCACGCTCGACTCTCATGTAAGGCCGCGAGAACATCGATGTGGTACATGCTACAAAACTGGTCAGCGCCAATAGGAACACATTGAGGGGATCGACGAAGAACATCTTGTCCCACACAAAACGCGGACCGTCCCGCACCACTTGGGAAGTGAGTGCGACGGCGGCGAGTAGGGTCGCGGTACTGAACGCGATATTGATCTCGGCTCCGCGATGGCGGTGGCCGTACAAGGCCAGCACCAACGCACCGGCCAGTGGTATGCCCAGGACAAAGAGGAGTGGCTCGATGTCAATCCTCCTTGAGGCGTTCCAAGTGCGCGATGTCCAAGCTATCGAACTGCTCGCGAATCTGAAACAGGAACACACCGAGGATCAGGATGCCGATCAGCACGTCCAAGGCGATGCCCAATTCCACCACCATCGGCATGCCGTACACCGCCGAGGTGGCGGCGAAAAACAACGCGTTCTCCATGGAGAGAAAACCGATGACTTGGGGAATGGCCTTCGAGCGCGTAATCATCATCATTAAAGACAACAACACGCAAGCCAGCGCAATACCCAGCGTACCGCGGGCAATGGACGTGGAGAACTTGGAGATGGGCAACGCGAGATTGAACGCGAATATCACCAGCACGATACCGATCAGCATCAGCGCCGGAATGTTGATCAACGTTTCTGTATCCCACTTGACGTTGAGCCGGTTGATCAGACGATGCAGCAGAAACGGGATCACGATGACTTTCAGCAGGAAAGTCAGCGCGGCCGAAAAGTACAGATGAGGTTGCCGCGTCACGTAGCCGACGAGTGCCGTGGACGCCACCAGCGCCACCCCTTGCAGCGTGAACAGATGAATCAGCGACAGGATGCGCCGTTGCGACAGCATGGCGAAGGCCACGATCAACAGCACCGAGGCGAACAAGTTGATGGTTTGACTGATGACTTCCGGCACCGTCAGCTACCCAACAACAGAAACACCAGCATGCCGATGACTCCGAGCAGAAACGCGGTCGCCAGAAATTCGGGAACACGAAAGATCCGCATCTTCGCACTGAAGGTTTCAATCAGGGCAAGCGCTGCGCCGCCGGCGGCGAGTTTCAACAGCAGCGTTGGGACTGCGAGCAGCAGCGCCACAGGCGAGTGCATTTCGGTAAGACCCCAGGGAAAGAAGATGGCCAGTCCGATACAGGAGTAGGCAAACAGTTTCAGGCTGGCTGCCCACTCCATGAGTGCCAGGTGACGCCCCGAATACTCCAGGATCAACGCTTCGTGGATCATGGTGAGCTCGAGATGCGTCGAGGGATTGTCCACCGGGATGCGCGCATTTTCCGCGAGAGACACCATGACGAAGGCGATGCCCGCGAAAGCAAGGCTTGGGTAGATTGTTAGATCGCGGTGCGCCAGGGTATTGATGATCGTTGTGAGGGAGGTCGACTGCGTGATCAGCGAGGCCGTAAATAAGGTCATGAGCAAAGCCGGTTCGGCCAGAAAACCCATCAACATTTCACGCCGCGCGCCGAATGTGCCGAACGCAGTGCCGGTATCCATGGCGGCAAGAGAGATGAAAACGCGCGCGATAGCGAACAAACCCACCAGCGCAATAGCATCGGCGGCGGGCGCTAGCGGTAGCTCCGTGGACAACGTGGGAATAATCGCGCTTGCGAGCGTCATGCATCCGAATACGATGTAGGGTGTTGCCCTGAAGATTGGAGATGCGTTGAGCGCGACAACAGATTCTTTATGAAATAGCTTCCGCAGCATCCGGTACAGCTGCCACACGCTGGGCGCCGTCTTGTTCTGTAACCATGCGCGACACTGGTTAACCCAGCCGCTCAGAAGGGGCGCCGCGAGCAACGCGATCACCACTTCCAGCAACTGGGAAGCAATGCCGTAGGCGCTCATACGGAAACCAGTGCCAGCATCACGATCAACGTGACGAAGCTGTACAGCAGATACGTCGCGATTCTCCCTTGCTGCAACAACCCCACTAAGCGGGCCACTCGTTCCACCGCATAGGCCACCGGCAAGTACAGCCAATGCCAGAAATGATCATCTGCCGTCACTCGGTAGCGCGGCCGTTCATCGAAGGGAGTGGGTAGTTGGCGTCGAATGCGAAAGAACGGCTCGAAGATCTGTCTGATGGGTTGACCAAAACCCTCTGCCGTGTCCTGCATGCGCGCGTTCCGCCACGGAAAGCCGCAGTCCCACGGCGCCGCTCGGCGCACACGACCGTGATAGAGGCGGCGCACGAGCACGAAGGCGAACCCGAAACAGGCGGCGACACCCAGCAGGAACAGCAACGGCGAATAGCTTGCGCGCGCCACGGACATAGGGGCGAGCAACCACCAGCTAACTGAGTTAGCGGACGCACCTAATCCTTGCCCGACCAATTGGTGCGTCACCGGATCGATGAGCTGAATGATGTGTGCCGGTAACAGGCCCAACATCACACATCCCACCACCAGCCAACCCATGCCGATACGCTCGAACATATGCGCATCCTGGGCCTGCGCCAACTTTTCTTCCCTCGGCCGCCCGAGAAAAATCACCCCGAAGAACTTCACCATGACGTAGGCGGCTAACGCGGCAATCAACACGATGGAGGCAGCCAACACCGGAATCAGCATGTTGAGGAAAGGATTGGGCAGACCAGGGGTGAACAAGAAGCCTTGCAGCAGCAACCATTCCGGTACAAAGCCCCCCAAGGGCGGCAGACCCGCGCCAGCGAGAATGCCGACCAACGCCGGCCACGCTACCCAAGGCATGCAGCGGATCAATCCGCCGAGGCGACCGAGATTGCGCTCACCGGTTGCGTGCAGCACCGAACCGGTCGCAACAAACAGTAGGCTCTTGAAAAATGCGTGGCTCAACACATGGTAGAGCACGGCCGTCAGCGCCAGCGCCGAGAGGCTCGACATGCCATAGGCCTTGAACAAAATGGCGAGGCCCATGCCCGTTATCAACAGCCCGATATTCTCGATGGAAGAATAAGCCAGCAACCGCTTCATGTCGGTCTGCACAGCGCTGAAAACGACACCGAAGAGCGCGCTGACAATGCCCAGCGTGAGCAACACAACGCCCCACCACCAGGCCTGCACATGCAGCAGATCGAACATCACTCGCAACATGCCATAGATGGCGGTCTTGAGCATCACGCCACTCATGAGCGCCGATACCGGTGAGGGTGCGGCCGGATGCGCTTCGGGAAGCCACACGTGCAACGGAACCATTCCCGCCTTGGCGCCGAATCCGACGACAGCGAGACCGAAGGCGATCGCTGCCCAAAAGGGAGACACTTCCTGAACACGCATGTTGGCGAAGGTGTAGTCCCCCGTGTTTGCTTGCAGGACACCAAAGCACATTAGGATAGCGAGGGCGCCAATGTGCGCGATCAGCAAATATAGATAGCCGGCGCGTCGAATTTCCGCGATACGATGGTTGGTGGTGACGAGAAAGAAGGAGGACAGCGCCATCGTCTCCCACATCACCATGAATGCGTACGCGTCGTCGGCGAGCACCACCAACACCATGCTCGCGAGAAACAGGTGGTACTGCAAACACAGCAGCCCTGGCGGGGTTCCTTCGCCTTTACGAAAGTAGCCCGCCGCGAACCACGAGACACCCGCCGCCGCGCCACCGATCACCGTTAGAAAAAACGCGGACAGCGCGTCGAGACGAAGATGGAACGCTAACCCCGGCAATCCCACCGGGAGAATCGCAACCTGTGACTGCGCGAACAGGGAGGAGGCGGCGACCACCATCAACGCCACACCCGCTACCCCTCCAATGGGAAACAGCACTTTGGAAACAAAGGCGAGTCGCTTCATCACCACGATACCAGCCGCCCCCAGCACGAGCCAGGAAGCAACGACCAGCAGTATGATTTCCAAGTGCGCTTGAGCGCCGTCTATGATCCCTCCCATCATCGAAATAAGGACACGGTGCGCGCACGCAGACTATTTTGAACAAAGGGCGGTAGATGTCCTACGGCCTATCACGCCTAGTAGTAGCCAAGGATGACATCCTCCACCGCAAGGATAGTGGTCGTACCCGCCTCTTCGCGTGCCGCCATCACTCGCACTGTGTAGAGATGCATCATCCCCCCAGAGCAAGGCGGTAGATAGGCCCCGGGCTCGTCGGATCCGCGATGGGCTTCGATCAAGTACATTCGATCGGACGGCAGTTGAAAGGTATGCCCTGGAATGGAAGGCACCATGACACCGGTGGCGCCTTCAGAGACTTGCAAGCCTACGCGACCTTGGCCACCATTGTTGAGGGTCTTGTCCGCTTTATCGCTGAACTCCAGCAGTATGCGATTGGTGCCTTCGGGGAGGCGGCCCACCAACAATCTCGGCGAGGCACCGTTGCCACCGTCGCGCTTGCATTGTTGGCCATCGGGAATGCTTTGATCGCGCCACCGCAGGTCGTTGACGATGGCGCCGAAGTCATTGGCCCAAACAAAAGTTGGGAGTATGGCGAGTAGTAGCACCCATCTTTCCGTGATCATGACGGCGTTTCGCGAGAGACTAAAGAGCGGGCAATTGTAGTCTGGATCGTGGTGGTGGGTAGTCCGGGCTGGCGCATGCCCGCTCCGAGGGGATGCTGATGGATTTCGCCGCGCTCTACCCAACCTACGCGTGCGTAGCGTGGGCCGATCGGGATGGAGGCGACCCATTCTGTGCGTGACACGGGCTCGATGCTGCGTCGCGCCAATTCCCAGTTATCATTCGACCTGCCCGATTACTTTCCACCCCAGAAAAAGTCCACCACATCATGCAGTCAATCCGCAGCCTCCTGGTAGCCAACCGTTCCGAGATCGCCATTCGCGTCATGCGAGCTGCCTCGGAGATGGGCATTCGCACCGTCGCCATTTTCTCCAACGAGGATCGCTTCGCGCTGCACCGGTTCAAGGCGGATGAGAGTTATCTTGTGGGCGCTGGCAAGAAACCCATTCAAGCCTATCTGGATATCGATGACATCATCCGCATCGCGCGCGAAGCCAAGGTGGATGCCATTCACCCGGGCTACGGATTTCTCTCGGAGAATCCGGATTTCGCGCAGGCGTGCGCGAAATCCGGGATTACATTCATCGGTCCCAAGCCGGAAGTGATGCGCCTACTAGGGAACAAGGTCGCCGCGCGCAATCTGGCGCAAAAGGTCGGTGTTCCCGTAGTTCCTGCTACCGGTGCTCTGCCGCATGATGTAGAGGAAGCCAAGCGCCTCGCGGCGCAAATTGGCTATCCATTCATGCTGAAAGCGAGTTGGGGTGGCGGTGGGCGTGGGATGCGTGTCGTGGAGACCGAGAATGATCTCGCATCGAGTATGGAAGTGGCTCGTCGCGAGGCGCTGGCGGCCTTCGGCAACGACGAAGTGTATCTGGAGAGGCTGGTCCGGCGCGCACGGCACGTGGAAGTGCAAGTGATGGGCGATACGCACGGCCAACTGGTGCATCTGTTCGAGCGCGATTGCACGGTGCAGCGGCGCAATCAAAAAGTGGTGGAACGCGCGCCGGCTCCCTATCTGAATGATGCGCAACGCGCG
>JANNFC010000497.1:0-9823 GCA_031379405.1 Betaproteobacteria bacterium
GATGGACGGCTTTGAAGTGCTGGCCGCCATGAAGGCCGATCTGGCGCTGCGCGACCTGCCGGTCATCGTCACCAGTTCGGTCGAAGGTGTGGCCAATGTCGTGCGCTGCATCGAGCTGGGCGCCGAGGACTACCTGCCCAAGCCGGTGAACCCGGTGCTGCTGAAGGCACGCATCGGCGCCAGCCTGGAGAAGAAGCGCCTGCGCGATCAGCAGAAGGAACTGGTGCGGCGCTTCGCCACCTCCGAGGTGGCGCAAGATCTGCAGCAATCGGGTTTCGCGCTCGGCGGCAGGCGCGTGCACGCGTCGGTGATGTTTTCCGACATCCGCGGCTTCACGGCACTGGTGGAGAGTCAGCCACCGGAGGAGACGATCGATCTGCTCAACACCTACTACATGCTGATGTTCGATGCCATCAGCGGCCACGGCGGGGTGGTCAACCAGATGATCGGCGACGGGCTGATGGCGTTGTTCGGCGCGCCGCTGCCGCTGGACGATTGCGCCGGCAGCGCGGTGGCCGCGGCGCTGGAAATGATCGAGCTGATCGAGCAATTCAACCTGGAACGCCGCGCGGCGCAGAAGCCGACGATCCGCATCGGCGTCGGCATCGCCACCGGCGAGGTCGTGGCCGGCTATACGGGCACGCAGCAACGCGCCACCTACACCTGCATCGGCGACACGGTCAACCTGGCGGCACGGTTGGAGGCGCACACCAAGGTAGCGGGGCGCGGCATCCTGATCGACGCAAACACACAACGCGCGTTGAGAGCGGTGGTGCGCACGGACGCCCTGGGCGCCGTGCCTTTCAAGGGCAAGACCGCCGCCGTCGAGATCTTCGCAGTGGCCACCGGGCAACCGGCCTGAGGCACAACGCGAGAGGATAGAGGATGCGATCGAAGTCCTCTTGCCAAGAAAGGATATTCCTTACGTCTCGACCGACCCGAGGATTGCTGCTGATCCAGATCATGCCACTCGAAAGTGCTTAACACAGCCGACATGTGACCCCATCACTTAACTGGCAGAATGAGCACCTAACGCCTGCACGCTATCTGGCTACACACGTAGCCAATGGACCTCTTGCATAGGGTTCATCTGTTCGTAAGCTTAAACGACCCATGAAGATCGCCACCTGGAACGTCAACTCCCTTAGGGTTCGCCTTCCGCAATTACTGGATTGGCTCGCCGTGCGCACGCCGGACATCGTATGCTTGCAGGAAACTAAGTCCGAAGATCAGAACTTTCCCGCCGAGGATATTAGGTCAGCTGGTTACGAAGTGGTGTGCCTCGGCCAGAAAACGTACAACGGCGTCGCGGTCCTCAGCAAGCAACCCATCGGCGCGGTCATCGCCGGCATTCCAGGCTATGCGGATGAACAAAAGCGCGTGCTGGGAGTGACCGTGGGTGACGTCCGTGTCGTCTGCGCCTACATTCCCAACGGCGAGAGCACAGAATCTCCCAAGTACATTTATAAGTTGGATTGGCTGCGCGCTTTCAATGCGTGGATCGGCGAGGAGAATAAGCAACATCGCAAGTTGGCTGTCTTGGGTGACTACAACATCGCGCCGGACGATCGCGATGTGTTCGATCCCAAGGCGTGGAAGGACAAGGTGTTGTGCAGCGAACCGGAACGCGACGCCTTTCGAGGGCTGCAATCGTTTGGCCTTAAAGATAGTTTTCGGTTATTCGAGCAGCCCGAGAAATCCTACTCCTGGTGGGATTACCGTTTGAACGGATTCAAACGCAACCTGGGCATGCGTATCGATCATATTCTGCTAAGCGAGGCGCTGGCAACGCAGTGCGTCGCGTGCACCATCGACCGCGAGATGCGAGCCAACGAGCGCCCCTCCGATCACGCGCCCGTCGTGGCGGAAATCACGCTGTAGTGCCGAAAATCATGGCCATCGGACAAAGCCCGTCAAAGTTTGCGCGTGCTCGATCGCCGCTGCGGCAAAGCGACAGTCGAAGGCGTGAACCGATGCGGCTGCAATCACAGTTGCGTGCGTTGAAGAAGGCAAACAACACTCTTGAACGGGAAGTCGTTCAGCACCGACTGGCAGAGGAATTGGCGCGAGGCCAGTCCCAGATGCTGATTCAGTCCATGGGCTTTCTGGCGGCAGAATCCAACCTCGATTCGTTTCTGGGCCACGTGCTCAAGGTCACCGTTCAGCAACTCGACGGTGTGGGAGGCACGCTCTGGTTTCCCGATCCCCTTACCGGCAACACACGCTTGCACCTGGAATATCTCGATGAGCGCGTTATTCCGGCCCGCGAGTCGCAACATCCGGCTGTGTTACGGCCGCCTCCCGTGGGTGGGCGGGGGATATCGACCTTTCCCAACGAACACGCGGAGACCTATGTACTGAGTGAAACGGTGGTCGGAATGCCGGAGGAGAACCGCGCGTACATCTATTCACTGGGTGTGCGCACCTTGCTCACGGTGCCAATGGTCCTTGGCCATGAGACAGCCGGATGGATTTGCGTGCGCAGCAGCAGAGCCGATCTCGCAGAGTTCGAAAGTAAGATTCATCTTGCCGAGGCACTTGCCGGGCAGGCCACATTGGCAGTGCAGATGGCGCGGTTGGGTGAGCAAGCCCGCGAAGCAGCGGTGCTGTCAGAGCGCAATCGAATCGCACGCGATATTCACGACACATTGGCGCAAGGGTTCACTGGCGTCGTGATAAATCTGGAAGCTGCTCACCGCACGTTGCGCAAAGACCATATCACCGAGGCGGTGGAGCATATTGAACTTGCGCGCGGATTGGCGCAGTCGTGCCTGGACGAAGCGCGACTTTCGGTGCGCGCGTTGCGGCCCGATGGCGTGCAACATACGGATCTGCATCTTTCTCTACGCGCACAGATCGAGCGATTGACTTCCGCCGGCGTCCGAACCGATTTTGTGACGACCGGTACGCCTGTGCGCATGTCACGCATGGTCGATGCAGAATTGATTCGCATCGCACAGGAGTCCATTACCAACGTGCTCAAACATTCCCGGGCGCAGCAAGTGACCGTGGCCATTGCGTACACCGAACATACGGTCTGCCTCACGATTCACGACGACGGAGAAGGCTTCGACCCGGACGCGCATCACGACGGCTTTGGTTTGTTGGGAATGCGCGAACGTGCCGAACGCATTGGCGCGCGCTTGATCGTGACCAGCATGGCGCGACAGGGCACACGGGTGGAAACCATCCTGTCGTTGTATTCGCATAGCGCCATCGAGTGATCCGGTGATCGCACGCAAGCCACAAGGCGCAACCACTACTGCGCGCAAGAGCGCCCCCGAAGCGCCAAATGGCCAACGCATTCGCATCCTCATCGTGGAGGATCACGTGCTGGTCCGGCGCGGTATGGCGGCGATCATCAACATGGAAGAAGATGCCGTCGTCGTGGGCGAAGCGGGCGATGGGGAAGAAGCCATCGTGCTTTGGCGAGAATTGAAGCCCGATGTCACGCTCATGGATTTACGCATGCCCACACTCGAAGGCGTCGAAGCGATACGACGCATCCGCTCCGAGGATCCGCATGCCGCCATCATCGTCTTGACCACCTTCGATCACGATGAGGATATCTACGCGGGATTGCGCGCCGGTGCCAAGGCCTATCTCTTGAAGGACGTGCAACCCGAGGAATTGTTTCGCTGCATTCGTACCGTGCACGCCGGCGCCGCCTATCTGCAGCCCAAAGTGGCGGCCAAACTCGTGCAGCGAGTGCAGGAACCCAGCCTGACCGACCGCGAAGTCCAGATCCTCAAACTGCTCGCAGAAGGCAAGAGCAATCGCGCCATCGGAGTTGCCTTGCACATCACGGAAAGCACCGTTAAGAGCCATCTCAAAAGCCTCTTCGTCAAACTCGATGCCACCAGCCGCGCCGAAGCCATCGCGCTCGCTGCAAAACGGGGACTCATCAAGTTTTAGATCGAGTACACAGACTTCGTCTGTGTACTCCCTCAAAAGGGGTAGTTCCATCTCCCTCCAATGGTTCCGGCGGATTCCTCCCTCCGTTGGATGCACGAATGCACATTCGCTACCACAATGCATCGTCATACTGGACCCGCCGTTCCCGCGATCTAGCCATTCCAAGAAATGCTATGCCCACAGGAGACTGAAGCATGCCGACCTTACAAATCAACAGCCAGAGTTATTTTTCCGATTCCCCGCCTGATACGCCGCTGCTGTGGGTGATTCGCGAAGAGTTGCGTCTTACCGGCACGCGTTTCGGTTGCGGCGCCGGGTTGTGCGGCTCTTGCACCGTGCATCTGGATGGACAGGCGGTGCGCTCGTGCCAAGTGCCGTTGAGCGAGGTTGGCAGCAGGCACGTCACTACCATCGAAGGATTGGACTCGGCCAACGCACATCCCGTGCAGCGCGCATGGATCGAGGGACAGGTACCGCAATGCGGCTACTGTCAGTCCGGACAGATCATGCAGGCCGCGGCATTGCTCGCACACAATGCGAGCCCGACGGACAAGCAGATTATGGAAAGTATGAACGGCAACCTGTGCCGCTGTGCAACGTAGCCACGCATCGTCGCCGCGGTGCGTCGAGCCGCGCAGATCATGAAGGAGACGCAACATGGGTAATCTAATCGAGCAAGGCCTCACGCGTCGAGAATTCCTGGTGCGTTCCGCCACCTTGGCGGGTGGCACTTTCCTAACGGTGAATGTTCCGCCCAGCATGCTGGGCGGCGATGCACACGCCGCCATGGCGACACCATCGTTCCAGCCGTCGATCTGGTTCAGCATGACGCCCGATGGCATCACCACCATGCACATCATCAAGGCGGAGATGGGGCAGCACATCGGCACCGCCTTCGCGCAGATCATCGCGGAAGAATTGGAAGTGCCGTGGGACAAGGTGCGTCTGGATATGCCGCTGGAAAGCGCGGAGAACTTCGCCATCTACGGACTTGCCTACACCGTGAACAGCGGCAGCGTAACGACTGAATTCGACCGCCTGCTGCGTGCAGGAGCGCTCGGGCGCATCGCGCTAACGGAAGCGGGCTGCAAAGTGTTGGGCGCCAAGCTTGCCGATTGTTATGCCGACAGCGCTCGGGTCATCGACAAAGCCTCGGGCCGTTCCATCGGCTACGGCGAAATCCTGCAGCAAGTGAAGATCGATCGCAAGTTCACCTATCCCGACGATTTCAAGAAAGTAACGCTCAAGGATCGCAGTCAATACAAGTTGATCGGCAAGTCCGTCGCCGCGCTCGACATTCCCGCCAAAACTAACGGTCAGGCCAAGTACGGCATGGACGTGTTCCTCAACGGCATGGCTTACGGTGCGCTCGCTGTGCCGCGTTCCCGCTACGGTGCCAAAGTGCTGAGCGTCGATGACAGCGAAGCGAAGAAAATTCCGGGCTACCTCAAGTCCGTGACGATCGACGATTCCATGGGCAAGTGCACGGGCTGGGTAGTGGCGTTGGCGGAGACTTTCCCGGCAGCGGTCAAGGCCTCGAAGGCACTCAAGATCACATCGGATCCTGGCCCCTATGGCAAGCTGAGCCTCAGCGATATCATGGAAGAGTTCTCCGGGCAATTGGACAAACCGGAAAACAGCGCCGCCTGGGTGTTGGAAGGCGATGTGGAGAAAGCCACGTCGCAAGCCGACAAAACCGTCGTGGCCGAGTACTCCAGTGACATGGTGTGCCACGCCTGTATGGAGCCTATCAACTGCGTGGTGCAACATGCCTCGGATGACTCGTGGCACGTGCACATCGGCACGCAGAGCACGTCCTTCGCGCGCATGACACTGTCGGCGTACCTGTCCAAGATACTGAATAAGAAAGCCGAGGACATCAAAGTCTACGTGCACCAATATCTAGTGGGCGGAGGTTTCGGTGGCAAACAAGACTACGACGACATATTGGCTGCCGCGCACTGCGTGAAAGAACTCGGCCGCCCGGTGAAACTGATTCATACGCGCGAATCGCAGTTCGCCACTTCATTCCCTCGCACTCCAACGCTGCATCGCTTCAAGGCCGGCATCAAGGGTGGACAACTCACCGCCATGAATCACGACATCGTGTGTGGCTGGATGGGTGCGCGCTTCTCCGTCGGGAAAAAATACGGTACCGATTGGTTGCAACAAGACTCGGTGGACGGGAAGAAAGAGGACATCGACCAGTGGTCCATCGGTGGCAGCGACCATTGGTATCACGTGCCCAATCATCGTGTACGCGCGTGGAATAGCGATCGCACCACGTGGGCGGTGCAGGCGAGTGCGCTGCGCACCGTATCCAACAGCTACAACATGTTTGTGGTGGAATCCTTCATGGATGAATGCGCCCACGCAGCCGGACGCGACCCATTGGAATTCCGCCTGTCGATGCTGAATGGTAAAGGCGGCAATCGCGGCATTCCGAATGCGGGTTACCCAGCCGGCACCGGTTCCGATTACTACATGGACCGGCTCTGGATATCGCTACCCTGGCCCAACGAGGGATCGTGGCCGGTGTACGAATCGGGCACCGTGGGCGGCGCCCTACGCCTCGCCAACTGTTTACGTGTTGCAGCAGGCAAAGCGGGATATGGTTCCAAGAAGCTGGCCGCTAATACAGCCATGGGCCTGGCAGTGTCCTCTGCCGAAGAGCGCCAAAGCCCGACGTGGGTGGCATGCTGCGCCGAAGTCACGGTGAACCCGCAAAACGGTCAGTACCGCATCAACAAAATCACCATCGCCATGGACATGGGTTTGGCCATCAACCCCGGCAACATCAAAGCCCAGATCATGGGTTCGGCATTGTGGGGCGCGAGCCAGGTGATGTCGGAGCGGCTCACGTACAAGAATGGCGCGATCGAGCAGACCAACTTCCACGAATACCGGCCGATCCGACAGCTGGATGTGCCGGAGTTCGACATCGAGATTATCGAATCCGGTCGCCATCCGATGGGGGTGGGAGAGCCTGCTTCCACGGTCGTCGCTCCCGCGGTGGCCAACGCCATCTTCAAGGCGACCGGCGTCCGATTGCGTCATATGCCCATCACGGCAGAGGCCGTGCTGGAAGGAATACGCGGCAAAAAGACCTGAAGCAAACCAGAAATACGGCAGCATCCCCCCGAGAACGCGCCCTCTCCGAAAGGCAGGGCGCGAGTTGTAAGCGGTGCGAGAGGGCAACCCCTCGCACCGCTCTTTACGCACAGGTAGCTTTGAGTCCATTTCGCATACCGTACTCCCATGTCCGATGACGTTCTGTCATGGTCCAGCGCCCAACTGATCGAACAGTTTCGTGCGCGGAAACTTTCTCCCGTCGAGGTCACACGCGCGGCGCTGAATCGCATCGCGAATCTTCAGCCCACTTACAACGCCTTCGCATTCATCGGAGAAGAGGACGCGATGCGCGATGCACGTGCATCGGAGGCGCGCTGGATGCGAGGCGAACCGGCGGGATGGGTGGATGGTCTGCCGACCACCGTGAAGGACTTATTGCTGGCGAAAGGATGGCCCACTCGGCGAGGATCGCTGACGGTCGATCCCAATCAAGCGTGGGAAGACGACAGCGCTTCCGTGGCACGCATGCGCGAGCAAGGTGCCGTCGTACTGGGCAAGACCACCACTCCGGAATTCGGTTGGAAGGGCGTGACGGACAGTCCGCTGACGGGAACGACCGTCAACCCCTGGAACACGTCATTAACGCCTGGCGGCAGCAGTGGCGGCGCCGCGGTCGCTTGTGCCCTCGGTATGGGCGTTATGCACATCGCCACCGACGGCGGGGGTTCCATTCGCATTCCGGCCGGGTTTTGTGGAATGTTCGGTTTCAAACCGACCTTCGGTGTCGTGCCTGTACACCCGCACCCACCGCCCCTGACGCTGTGGCATCAAGGTCCCATCGCACGCACCGTGTCGGATGCGGCACTTATGCTCACCGTCATCTCGCGTCCGGACGCGCGCGATTTCTACGCCGCCCCTGCGCTGAATATCGACTATCGCGCGGGACTCGAAGAAGGCGTTCGGGGCATGCGCATCGCGTACAGTCGCACACTGGGCTACGCCAAAGTGGAACCCGAAGTAGCCCGGCTGGTGGACAACGCGGTGACGGTATTCGCTCGCCAAGGCGCCCAGGTCGAAGAGGTGGACTTTGTGCTCGATGATCCCATCGAGATCATGCAACCGCTGTGGTCCGTAGCACTCGCGATGGCGGTGCAGCCAATGACGAAGGAACAACGAGCGCAAGTCGAAGCGCCTTTGCTGGAAATCGCCGAGCCAGGATTTCGGTTGAGCGCTCTTGAATATCGCGCCCTGGAAAAGCGGCGCGAAGGTCTGGCGCGTACCATGAGCGATTTACATCTACGCTTCGATCTGCTGATAACACCGCAACTGGCTACAACGGCTTTCGCAGTGAATCATGAAGTACCGCCTGGCAACGGCATGAAGCGCTGGTGGGAGTGGTCGCCTTTCACCTATCCATTCAACCTCACGCAACAACCTGCCGCCACCGTGCCCTGTGGATTTGCGTCCAACGGACTGCCGGTGGCGATGCAGATTGTCGGGGCAAAATTCGCAGACATGAAAGTACTTCGCGCTGCGCGGGCGTTTGAGTGCGAGAGACCCTTCAGGACGCCTTTGATCGGGGAGAAGTGAGGTTTTTGAGGTGGGGTACCGCACACTTCGATAGTATTTGCGTACTTGCGGTGGGGCGGGGTGAGAGTCGTTGAGGCGGACGGCGCTGCGCTTTTCCGCCCTACGATGCGCGCTGCCGGATGCCCCTATCGCGTATTTGCTCGGAACTCATCGAAATACTTCTGCATGTCCGGTCGCCGTGACCGTATATCGGCCTCGATAGCACGCGTCGTATCTTCCATGTGACGGAAGATCGAACCCAGCAAGGGGATGGCAAGCATTTTCCAGTATTGCAAGCCGGGACAATAACGGCTTTGCGGACTGCATGCGATGAACGCAAATGCTTCGGGGTGCCGGCTTGAGAACGTGATGTCCTCTTTCGGAATTCGAATCAGTGCTTGTTTCTGCAACGCTTGCAATTCGTCCTGTGTTTCCTTGACTTCGTAGTCAAAGCGATCAGTGAACGTATAGTAGAACAACACCATCTCACCGATGTACCAGTCCATCAGCCGGCGTTGCTTCTCACCGCCTTCGCTCTCGAAGTGATTGGCGATGACGTCGGCTTGCTCGCCGCTGAAGTCCTTGGCGGTGTACTCGGTCCAGGTTTGCTTGAGCCACACATCGTCTAGAAACTGCCGGCCCAAGACCACATCACCGGCCTTGACCAACTCCGCCTTGGCGGCTTTCCATTCCGGTCGGTTTTCCCACCAATTCTTGCCGAGATTCTCTTCCTTGCCCCACTGCACGAGCAGTTTGTGAGCGGCGCGCACGGTTTGTTGCTTGATCATCAGCTGACCGCCCTTCAGGATGAGCGTGTTGTCGTGGCTGTTGACCACGCGCTCGACGGCCTCACGCGCAAGGCGCTGCTGTTCTTCTTCGTCGGTTTCAGCCAATGCACACGCCACCAAAATGAATGAAAGCAACCATACGCGAACTACTCGCGGGAATACAGCCATCTTGAACAACCTCCTAAATTTGACTGGCGGGCGCATGTTACCTTCCCTTAGTCCATCCTGTTCATCCTGTCCCTAGAAAAACGTTGTAAGGCAGGATGAACAGGATAACTTCAAAGTCCGTGATATCTCGACACGTCTGAACGCGCCGCGGGCTACTGGACCTCGCCAAGAATTTTGTCTAGTTCGTCGGAAACCGAGAGGTTGGGCTCGAAGGTTCGCTGCGCGCGCGTGTACCAATAGCGTGCATTGTCGAGATCGCCCTCGACTCTATGCACCACTGCGTGGATCCAATAGGCGAGAGGTGCTTCCAT
>JANNFC010000508.1:0-4779 GCA_031379405.1 Betaproteobacteria bacterium
CTCAGACTTGATGGCGAGCAAATTTCAATGGATCGTCAGCCCGGTAATGAAGGTCGCGTTGGTATTGTTATGCGCGAGCCTATCGGCGTTATCGCCGCCATTACTCCTTTCAATTTCCCCTTGAACCTGGTTGCCCATAAATTAGCGCCGGCAATCGCTTCCGGGTGCACGGTCGTTCTCAAGCCTGCAAGCCAGACGCCAGGGAATCGAGGTGCCGCGAAGCGGCGTAGGTTTGTTCCACGGTCGCGCTGTTGGCTTCCGCCATCTCCGCAATGCCGCTTACATTGCGCGAAATCTCGGCGCTTGCGCTGGCTTGCTCCTTCACCGCCTCGGCGATGCGCACTGCCCCATCGCTGGACTGTCTGACGGCTTGCATCGCTTCTTCCAAGGCTTCAACAACGCCGTCCAGCAACTGGTGAGTGGATACCAGCGAGTTCTGGCCTCGCTCGATGGCCTGCTGAACTTGGGAAGATCCAGCCACGAGGCTCCCGGTTACGCTGTCGATCTCACTGGCAGCGCGCGCCGATTTCTCCGCGAGCTTGCGCACTTCGTCCGCCACCACTGCGAAACCTCGACCTTGTTCCCCAGCACGCGCAGCTTCGATGGCGGCGTTGAGCGCTAACAAGTTAGTCTGCTCGGCAATCTCCTTGACCTGCCGCGTCATCTCCGTAATGGTGGCGGTGCTCTTCACGAATCCCTCCACTTCACCGGCAGCATCCGTAATTTGCTGGTTGGCGTGATTGAGCTCATCCACCATCCTGTGCAGGCTGTCGTGCCCTTTGGCCGCGGTTTCGATGCTTTGCTGGGATAACGCGCGCACGCCATCGGCAATTGCCGACACGTTATTGATGCTGGCAGTGGACTCGTCCACGGCTTGTGCGGCGGACGTGGCGGCATCGGACTGCTGGCGCGATCCTTCCGACAACTTCTGCGCGGAGGTAATCAACTGGCCAGCGGCCGTGGTAACCTCAGCGGCGCCCACGGCCACTCGCTGCACGATGGTACCGAAGCCTGTCTTCATCTCGTCGAGGGATTTCTGTAGCTGTCCCATCTCGTCGTTGCCGTGCGCAGCCAAACTAGCCGTCAAGTCACCCTGGGCAAGGCGGCGAGTGTGTTGAACTGCCAGATTCAAGGGCCTGGTAATCCAGAGATTCGCCGAACTAAAAATCAGGACTCCGACGATGACGATGATGACGCAGGCCGCCACCATTCCGCCATTGCGCACCACCTTGCCTTCGGCGACGAACTCGCTGGTATAGCTCCCCGACACGATCATCCATTGCCAATCTTCGTAAGTGGAGAATGCCTCCATGCGTTCTTGTGTGCCTTTGCCCGGCTCCGACCACTCGTAACGCAAGATTCCACTGTTTTGCGCCAGCATTTGCTTGATGATGTCATGGCCCTGCGCATCCTTGCGATCCAGAATGGACTGCCCTTCATGCGTCGGGTGGATGACAAGTTTGCCCGCCTCCTTTGCCGACACATCCACCACGCTCACAAAACCCGTGTCTGCCACTTTGATCGCCCGGATACGATCCTTGAATATCTTCAGGCCATCGGTGAAGTTCATCCCGACAAACAAAACCCCGATGATCTTGCCCTGCTCGCCCTTTATCGGTGTGTAACGGGTGATGAAGTCCTGACCGAATAGTCTGGCCTTGCCGATGTACATATCTCCCGCATTGACTTTGGCGTAGGCTGCCCCGCTGCGGTCCAGTGCGGTGCCCAAGGCGCGCTCGCCTTTTTCGTTCTTGAGCGATGTGGAGATGCGCACGAAATCGTCCCCTTTGCGCACGAATACGGTCGCGACCGCGCCGGTCAAGTCGGTAAAGCGATCCACCGAGGCGAAGTCGGAGTTGACCGGATGCGAGCCGATGCGTAGAGTCGGGGCCGACGTATTGCCTATCGCCCGCATATCGCTTTCTTCCAGGCTGAAGCGACCTTCGAAAAAGGAGCCGAACACTTCGCCTAGACGATTGACCGCATGCCGAACCGTCATGTTGTACGAATCGATCATGCCGACCACCAGCGAATTGTTCAGCTTGAGCTGGCTTTCGCTCTTATGCTCGAGAGAACGCCCGGCGAGGATGGATTGCAGCAGTGCCAGACCGATCAGCAGGACGGCGATCGCCGGCAACAGAATCAGCGCGAACTTGGTTGCGATGGGCATGTCTCGAATGCGCATATGCAGGTACTTCATGGAGTATGACTTCCTTTGTGATTCGTCGAAATTCGTCACAGCCTTCAGCATTACGGAATCCCCCGCACGAACTTTATCGTTTCCGGTTACAAATCCTTGAACAAGCCAACACGCATCGAAATATTTCGCCGATTCCGCGAGTTGCTGCCCGATCCGACGACGGAATTAATCTACCGGTCGCCCTATGAATTGTTGGTGGCGGTCGTGCTTTCCGCTCAAGCCACCGACAAGAGCGTGAATCGGGCGACCGAGGGCCTATTCAAAGCCGCCAATACGCCGCAAAGCATGCTTACATTGGGGGAAGCGCGCGTTGTGCAGTTCATCCAGTCCATCGGCTTGTTTCGAACCAAGGCCAAGAACGTGGTCGCGCTTAGCAAACGGCTCTTGGAGCACCACGAGGGCCAAGTCCCAACCTCTCGCGACGCCTTGGAAGCCCTCCCGGGGGTAGGGCGTAAAACCGCCAACGTTATCCTCAACACCGCCTTCGGCCAACCCACCATCGCTGTGGACACCCACATCTTCCGAGTGGCCAACCGCACCGGTATCGCGCGCGGAAAGGATGTCCAAACCGTGGAGAGAGGTTTGCTGCGCCATGTCCCTGAGGAGTATCGTCTGAAGGCCCATCACTGGCTCATCCTGCATGGCCGCTACGTTTGCAAGGCGCGCCGTCCCGTCTGCCCGCAGTGCGCCATTGCCGATCTATGTGATTTCAAAGGCAAAACAGTTGTCGCTGTCGGAAACGGTAAAGACAACAGCTAGAACCGGAACGAGGCGAGATCAACCCCTTATGGTCGGCCCAGCGTGAGGGAACTCCCCTCGACGGTCGGCTTTACCTCGATGGTTTGGCGCGCGCACCAAACAAAAAGGGCTGACGCAAGTCAGCCCTTTCCTGGGACAGCGGTTGTCGCGCGTGTCTTAGTACTTGGCGGTCAACCCAGGCTGCTTGGAGAAATACAGCGCGAGATCCTTGATCTCACCCTTGGTCAAGGGCTGGGCCATGGGCATCATCATGGGGTTGGTGCGCTCCCCCTTCTGATACTGATGCAAGGCCGCAATCAGGTACTCAAAGTGCTGCCCCGCCAAGATGGGAATATCGGGGGTAATGGGCTTGTTACCTTCTGGCCCATGGCAAGCGGCGCAAGCCTCGGCCTTTTTCTTTCCAGCTTCGTAATCGGCGGCAGACGCGCTTAGGGCACTCGCTGCCAGGGCCAGCGCCAGCGTGGTCGCGAGGGATGCGGATTGGGTCATGATCGTTCGTCTCACTGTCTTGGCCCCTTATTTCCCGGCGTAATACGCCGCGAGATTGGCCATGTCTGCGTCGCTCAAACTGGCGGCGATACTTAGCATGGAGGGATGTTTTCGCGCGCCGGCCTTATAGTCTTGCAGCGCCTTCACGAGATAGGCGGCGCTTTGTCCACCCAAGCGAGGCGCGGGATAGACCTTGGGATAGGCCGTGCGATAACCGTCGATGCCGTGGCATCCTTCGCACATCTGGGTCTTTTTCTTTCCGGCGGTGGCGTCGCCTTCCGCGTGGAGCGGGCCGGCCGCAACCAGGGCGAATCCAGCCATCAGAACTGCAAGTGTCCGAGCCGTCATGGTAGGTAAGTGTCTTGGGGTTCTCGAAAGAGTATGGGAAATCCCTAGTCTTGGCTAGGGCTAAAAAGCGGGGCGAACTTTAATGGATCGCCCCAGACAGGTCAATGGCATTACGGCGCCGATCAAGTCATGAGTCCGGCGACTTGGCTCCGGGAACGATCTCGATGGACTGCTCCCACTGGCGGTCGTAGGTGTCCTCGACCCAGGCCTTGAGTTCGCCAGGCACCCCGTTCGGGACAATATTGAAGCGGAAACTGGGGTTATCGCTCAGAGAGAAGTCCACTTCGGCGTCCAGCACGAGCTTGCCGCCATAAGTGACTTTGACGTTGCGCACGAACTCGGGTGTCTTGCTTTGATCGAAATCCATGGAAAAGAACGATTCCTGCGGATGACGAATCATGAGTTGCACAAGATTGGGCTCGTTGTCCCGGATGTGATCATCATCGAACTTGAACTTCATTTTCCCCAACAGGCTGGGAGGAACGAAGAATTTGTTCATGGGCGCCGAACATCCACCCGCGGCCTTCACCCAGCGGCTATCCATCCACAGTTTGCCATCGCTGGTTTCCGCGATCGCCCGGATATGGCTGTAATCCTCAAATCGCAGGCGAGTTTCCAACTGCACCCGACCGCTATCGGGCGTAAAGTGATACACACCCGCCGATGGTCCCGGATTGCGCTCGATGATAAGATGGATGGTCTTGATGTAGTAGTCGGGCCTTTGATCGATCTGCCCCTTGACCGCGACGGGCACAGTTGAGGCGTCGGCAGCACGTAGGGTCAAGTACATCCGAATGACGCCCTTGCCGTCCAAAATCTCGCGATCGCCGAAGGTGATCTGACGAATGGCGTCCCAATACTGGCTTTTCCCGGGATCGGGTTCGGCTTTTTCATTGGCCAATGCGAGGCTCGGTAGCAGCGCGTTTGCTGCGATAAGAATGATGACTTTGACAAAACTGGGCATTCGCCTCTCCTGACGGTGT
>JANNFC010000528.1:0-1796 GCA_031379405.1 Betaproteobacteria bacterium
ATCAGGCCGATCCTTTCGACAAGATTGGTTTGCTTTACAAACGCCTCGTGAATGTGGGCCAACGCACCAGGATGCACTTGCTTAAGTTCTTCCCAGCCGGGTTTCTCCGTCAGAGCGAGAAAAGGTTGGATGGTTTCCTTATGAGCGGTTTGTACAATTTTTCCGGGAGCGTTGCCATTCGTGCTCGGCGGCTTGGGGCGCGCAACGAATTTGTTGCAAGCCAGAACCAAGGTGATGCCCGCTACGGTCGGTAGTAGGACTGCGATTCTCAATGCCTTGGTCATCTCACTGCTTCAGTGCCTTCTCTCTTTCCAGTGCTTCTGCCGTCGCTCTCTTGCTGAATTCCGCGTACCATTCCCGCCATCGCTTGCCTTCGGGCGTGGCAGACCATCTTTCGCGCCGGCCGTCTGGGTCCAAGGTGTCACCGCTGTCAGTGAACAAGCGCCCGTAAAGTGCGTCTCGGCCTTCGTCACGGATCACCGCAAAATAGAAAGCCGCATCTACCATTTCACCGCATAGGGTCCGTTTGAAAGGAGCTGGGTCTGGCTCGTTCAAGAGACGCCGCTTCGAGAGCGCTTCGAGTATTTCCGGCACTTCCTTCCGTCCTGATATGCCCAGCCCCTGAATGCACCGCCCGGCCATGATCCCATAGTTGTCGGGGCCATAGCGCGATTCCCAACTTACATTCTTCTGCCAGAACCAAGGGTCTGTTCCCTGCTTGAGCAACTCGAACGCCTTCTGATTGCGCGCAGCCATGACGCCGACGGCAAAAAGGGTGTCCTGCAACATGCCGGCCTCGTTGGAGGACTCTTCGCCGCCGGTTAGTTTTCGTCCGGCGAATTCATCGGTCATCATGTGGCGGAGCGCCTCCACGCTGGCATCTCCGCCGACAAACGCCAAACCCCATACAAGCGAGCCGCGTTGGTTGAGGTTGGTCGCGCTTTTGAAGGCATCCAGCAAGATGCCCTCATCGCCGGGTTGACTGTTCGTCAACAAGGATCGGGGCGGGAATTGATCGCGCTTCTCAAGGATGGAAAGGAGACGAGTGGGGATAGAAGGTGCGTTCGACCGGTTAGCAACGCTCTCTTGCAGTTTGACCGGATTTGGTCGCGCAATGAATTGGTTGCAAGCCAGAACCAAGGCGATACCCGCTACGGCCAGTAGTGGAACTGCGATTCTCAATGCGTTGGTCATCTCACTGTTTCAGCGCCTTCTCTCGTTCCATCATTTCCGCCACGGCTTTCTTGCTGAATTCCTCCGACCACGCCTTCCAACTTTTTCCTTCTTCAGTTTCCTTCCATCGTCGGTACATGCCGTCATGATCAAACACGTCGGTGTCCGCGAAGAAGTTTCGATAGAAACCTTCCCGGCCCTCGGTCTGAATCAGCCAGTAATAGAACGCCGCAGAGAGAACAGCCCCATTTAGTGTGCGGCGGTATGGCCCCGGCTCCGTATCATTGGTGAGTCTTGCGTCTTTTAACTTCTCCAACAAACCGGGCACCCCAGACCGCGCGGAAATACCCAATGCCTCGATTGATCTGCCAGCAAGTATGCCGTAGTTGTCTGTCCCGTAGTCCGATCTCCAAAGAACAGCTTTCTGCCAGAACACCGGCTCGATTCCATTTTGAAGCAACTCAAAAGCCTTGTCGTTCCTGGTGGCGAGCATTCCGAGGGCGAATACCGTATCATGCAAGAGATTCGCTTCGTCAAAAGCCGCCCCCTCGCGATTGAACGTGCGGCCCGCGAACTCACGCGTAAGCGCGTGCTCAAAAGCGGCGGTGGTAGCGTCACCGCCG
>JANNFC010000154.1:0-1980 GCA_031379405.1 Betaproteobacteria bacterium
CACTTCGGCGGCCGTATAGCCCAGCATGCGCTCGGCACCGACGTTGAAGATTTGAATGACGCCTTTCTCGTCGGTGGCGATGCTTGAAAAATTGGCGCTGTTGAAGATCGCGCTCTGCAACGCCCCCGCCTCGACCAGCGCTTCTTCCGCCCGCTTGCGTTCGGTGATGTCCTCAATGGCGAGCAGGATCAGTTCCGATTGGCTGCCATCCGACACAAAGCGGCGGGCGTTGAGCAACATGACCTTGCTGCCAATCGTCGGGAAATCGTGTACAACGTCGTAGTCCTGGAAGGACTGGTTTTGGGGCAGGACTTCTTCCAGGAATGTGCGCAGGCGGGGAATGTCCCACTGTCCGTTGCCCAAATCGTAGATGAAGCGGCCTTCGGTTTCCTCTTTGGAGACCTGAAAGTTCCGATAGAAAGAGGCGTTCGCCGTCTGGACGCGCAGGCTCTTGTCGAGGACAACGAACGGCTCGCGCATGGTCGCAATAATGTTGTCGGCGTAGGTGAGGGCGTGCTGCACATGCTGCTCGTGCCGTCTGTGTTCGGTGATGTCCCGAAAGACCAGCACAACCCCGACCACTTCACCCTTGTCGTTGCGGATCGGGGAAGCACTGTCGTCAATCGGTGCTTCTGTACCGTCCTTGGCGCCTAGCAACGTGTGGTTCGCCAGCCCGACGACCACGCCGTCCCGCAACGCGCGGACGGTGGGACTCTCTACGGGCAGACGGCTTTCTTCGTTGATGAGGCAAAAGATGCCGTCGAGCGGCTGGCCCGCTGCTTCTTTCAGCGTCCAGCCGGTCAAAGACTCAGCGACCGTGTTGAGGAACGTAACCCGCCCCTCGATGTCCGTGGTAATCACCGCATCGCCAATGCTGGCAAGCGTGACACGACACCACTCTGGTTGAAAGTTCAACGCATCGTCAGGATGTTTGTGAGGGTCGGGTGTCACTCCTCAACCCTTTTGATCGGATATTCACCCATCGACAGCATCCTTGCAGGCTCGCCGGCGGATCGGGAAGGTTCCACCAGCCATCATACGGAAGCGGGCGGCTGAAGGGTTGACTTCAGTGCTCAGGATCAATTGGCCGCACCTGTTCGATGATCAGTACTCCGGCAGCTCGATTGTCATTGGAACGCGATCCGACTTCTGATTAGCAGCATGGCCGGGCGAAAGGGACCGATAGTGCCAGTGGTTTCCGGTTTTTAACAGCGATTGCACCAAGACCTGGCATTGGTTCGCCTAGCGAACCAACACAACCCGCTGGTTAACAGGAGGCACGCAGTTCGGTCAACAAACGGCGGCCGGCACCGTTATATCGATCCGCCAAACCGCACGCGGAACTGGATGAAGTCGCTGGCGGCAACCGCGCCATCGCCATCGAAGTCGAAGGTCGGGTTGTTGCCTCCGAGGGAGAGGCGGAACTGGATGAAATCGTTGGCGGCTACGCTGGCGTCGCCAGTGACGTCGCCGAAGAGGCGGAAGATGCCGCCAGTTCCGCTCGAAATAACAACGTGGTCATCACCCGCAACACCGTCGCCGTTGCCATCCAACTGAAAGCCGTTCGCAGTCACTTGCGCGGCAAATATGGTCAGCGCGTACCGACCATCAGGCAACGAACCCGATTCGACGAGCGCGCCGGTGAAGGTGAGAGTCACGTTGGTCGTTGTCCCGTTGGTCACTTGTGCGACAAGACCGATAAGCGCATTGTCGCTGTTACGTTTAAGTTGGAATGCGGTTTCGGGATTCACTGGCAGCGTCACGACAGTGCTGAAGGTGAACTGGACTTGAGTCACGCGCGACCGCTGTGCCAGACCGCCGTTGATGATACTGTCGAGCAATCGCGGCGGCGCAGCCTGCACCTCAAACGCGCCGATGTCCACGGAGCCGTTGACGCTTCGCGCAAACCCCGTGCCTCGCTGATCGTTGGTCAGGCCTTGGGAGTTGCTGCCGGCATTGATCGCCGGGCTGCCGGCCAAC
>JANNFC010000606.1:0-1603 GCA_031379405.1 Betaproteobacteria bacterium
CTCTTCATGTGTGGCGGCATCGACGCCTGGCGCCGCATGGCGCGCGTCGCTCACGCCTACGGCCTCAAGCCCGCGCTGCACAGCGTCTACGAAACCGGCATCGCGACCGTCGCCAACCTGCACCTCGCCTCCGCGCTTCCCGAAGTCGAATACCCGAACGATTCAGGATTGCATTTCCTGTCGTCGGATGTTGTTGCAGAGGCTCTGCTCGTGATCGACGGAAAAATGCAATTGCCGAAAGGACCTGGCCTTGGCGTGACACTCGATCGGAACAAGCTGGAAAAGGTGGCGTTGGAAACCACCGACATCCACCGCTAGCCGCGGGCCGTGAATCGCCCGGGAAATCAAAGATCTATTCCAGAAAGTGCGGACTTTCAGACCACGCGCACATCCTCGCTATCTCGTAACACATTGATTGGTAGGTAAGTTGGCGTCCCGCCGCGACAAACTCACCTGTGTTAAACAGCAGGAATCGTGACTATTTCACGTTAGGTGCAATCTCGATGAAGCTGGCACCACTCATCGTCGCGTTCCACAAGGGCATGCGGTATGAACTTGCTCATTCGGCCGGCCACTCAGCTTCCTGTTTCGGAGGACCCCTTGAGTGCGAACTTGCCGGAGTTCGCGTCTCCCCCCGATCGCTGCACTATCTCGGTCGCCTGAGCGATCAACAGCTTCGCTTTCTCGGGGCGCCCGCGTATGTCTTCGAAGTGCCGCTAATCTATGGCTTTCGGCTAAGCGGTTGCCGGCTTACCTACAAGTTGGTTTCGAGAAGCGAGGTGAAGATCGTTTCGCTCAGTCCGCGAAAGCCGTCCCTCGCCTTCCCCTACAAGGGCTATCCCAACATGCTCCCCTACGTCCCCCTAGCGGTGACTACCTCCAGCCGCATGAGTTACAAGCGCTTTGCCGAGTCAGTGCCCAATCTCCCAGAGCAGCAGGCGGCCGACCTCGTGATCGCGGTGCCACCTCCGGCCGCAATTGGCGTGTCTCTTTGGGGCCGGTACGGCGATCCCGAGGGCGTCACGGTCATTTTCGAGTGCGACCTAGCCTCAAGGACGGTGAGTGCGTTTAATGTATGCACCTAACTCTTTGTTGCTGCGGACAGGCCGCCAGCATCGCGCCCCTTTGGCCGTAGTCGTGGCCAGCCGCAGAACAACACGTTATGCGGCACGGGACACCGGGTGACATTCGTCGCACGATGTCCGTCACTCAATTGAGACAAAGGAATGAACATGCGTCGTTTTAACTTTTCCCTGGCTATTCTTCTTTTCGTTTGGATCGCCGCCGGTTCTGCGCCGGTCGAGCGCATGCTTGGCGCTGACTTCATTGCGTCCGCACAAGCGCAGGGGCAGCCAGCCGCAGCGCAGCAGGTCCCGCCGGGCGCTCGCGAGGTGCCATCGCGCGCGATCCCGGTACCGGACACCGTCAGCCCGCAAATGCAGGCGGTTATTGCCCGGCCGTTCGATCCCAGCTTCAACCTCGTGCCGCAAACCACTGCCGAGTGGAAGGCGAGAGTTGAGAAGGTGGCGCTTGCCACGGTGGCGGGGCTACCAAAGCTCCGCGAGGCGCTCGGAGTTACGGTGCAGCCCACCACTATGGCCGG
>JANNFC010000617.1:0-2683 GCA_031379405.1 Betaproteobacteria bacterium
CTATCGCCCAGCCAGCCCCGTCCACCGGCCATGATTCGGTAGTAAAGGTCACGAGTGTCCTGAATGTCCAGATAGTAATCTCCCCAGTTGTTGCGCCATCTGGTAAAGGCTTCCGGCGTGTCAACGTTATGCTCCCACCAATCGCGCGTATAGAAGTACGGAATATTTATGGAAAGTGCAGTCGTCGCACAACGCGCCGGATTCTGATCGTAGTTACCCCTTTGCCATCCCTCGCAGGTTTCGATAATCGATACCATCTGGGAGCCGATGAGGCGGCCCTGCGTTGTGAACGGCGTACCCCCGACCATGGGAATGATCCCCTGCATGAATTCGGGATAACTTACGGCGAACTGCACGCTATGGTCCGCTCCGGACGAAATGCCGGTCACGGCCAGGAGCTTAGTGATTCCCAATGCCTCGGTGATGAGCTTGTGTTGGGCGCGCACCATGTCGCGACCGTTGTAGAAAGGGAATTTCATCTTGAGACCACTGTTGGTGGGACTCGACGAATGTTCGAAAGGCGTCTGGGTCGCACCCAGCGCGTCGGGACAGATGATGAAGTACTTGTCGGTATCGAGCGGCCTACCCTGACCGACCATGTGATCGATCAAATGATGATTGGCTGCGAAGCCATGCTGGAACAAGATGGCGTTGTCGCGTGCCGCGTTTAGCTTTCCGTGGGTGACGTAACTCATGCGCAGGTTCTTGATGGATCCTCCGCCTTCGAAGGCGAACTCACCCAGATCGGCGAATTGGTGGGGTGCCTGGTCGGGCCAGTGCGCCCGGGTCAGGGGGGTGAAAGTCATGGCGACCAGGGCAAGTCCGCAAGCGAGCCAATTCTTCATGGCCTATCTCCTCACATTGGGGATCGAACGCCGCCAGCATAGCCCATGCGACCTTGCATGGCACTGACAGATTGCGCAGAAAGATTGATCAGCGATCGTGGGCAGGTGCTGCAAATGCCGCTGTGGCGAAGATCCTTGGGGCTCACCTGTTGAGGACTCAGTCACGGAAAATACTCGCACCGCTCCTAAGATCATCCCTTCCAACGTGTCTATGCAACACCTTGAGGTTCACACATCACGCACATCGTCGAGGATCAGGTCCGCGCCCTTCTCCGCCAGCATGATGGCGGCGGCGTTGGTGTTGCCCGAAACCACATTGGGCATGATGGAGGCATCGACGACTCTCAGTCCACCGATACCTCGAACCTTCAGGCGCTCATCCACCACGGCGTGAGCGTCCTGCCCCATGCGGCACGTGGAGGTGGGATGATAGACCGTACCGCCGACTTCCCTGGCGTAGTCGAGCCAGTCTTCGTCGCTACGAACGCGGTCTCCCGGAGCATGTTCGGCGCGGACAAAAGGGCGCATGGCGCTTGCGTTCATTTGTTTGCGAATCAACTTGAGCGCGTCGACGACGGTGCGGCGGTCGTTTTCCGTAGTCAGATAGTTGTACTGAATCGCGGGCGCGTCGCGCGCTTCCGGTGAACGAATGCGCACATAGCCTTTCGATTCGGGACGTAGGGGCGACATGGATACGGTGAACGCCGAGAACGGATGCAAAGTCGTACCCATCTTGTCGGTGCTGAAATTGATGAAGTACAACTGCACATCGGGTCGCTCCAGCTCGCGCCTTGTTCGCAAGAATGCGCCGGCGTAGCCCGCGCTCACCGTCAGCGGGCCGCGGCGCAATACCGCGTACCGAATACCGGTGGTAATGCGCCCCCACAAGCTTCGCATCTCATCGTTGAAGGTGATGGGTTGGCTGCACTTCCAGACGGTGCGAACGTAGAAGTGGTCCTGCATGCCCTCACCCACGCCCGGTGCATCCAACACAACTGGAATCGCATGTCGCTCCAGCAGCGCACGCGGGCCCACGCCGGAGAGCTGTAGAAGCTGTGGCGAATTGATGGAACCGCCACAAAGTAATACTTCGCGCTGTGCTCGAGCCCCGTGCACGGTGTCGCCAATTCGATATTCGACACCCATGGCACGTCCGGCTTCGAAGATGATACGAGTCACCAACGCTTCGGTTCGTACATGTAAATTGGGGCGCCTACTAGCCGGCCGGAGGTAGGCAACGGCGCTGCTGACGCGCCGACCATTGCGCGCGCTCGAATGGTAGTAACCCACGCCTTCCTGACGCGCACCGTTGAAATCATCGTTACGCGGAATGCCCATCTCCTCGCCTGCGGCGATGAAGGCATCGCACAAAGGATGTCTATCGGGTAAATCGGAAACGGAAAGTGGTCCTCCGGCTCCGTGATAGAGGCTCTCGCCGTGCTGAAAATTCTCGGACTTGCGAAAGTACGGCAGCACATCATCGAAACGCCATCCCGCATTGCCCAGTCGCGCCCATTCGTCGAAGTCCTCGGGCTGTCCGCGCACGTGTATCAAACCGTTGATTGAACTCGATCCGCCGAGCACCTTGCCGCGCGGCGTGAATATGCGTCGTCCATGGAGTTGAGGTTCAGGTTCGGATTGATACATCCAGTTCACGCTCGGAGCTGCGAAGAGTTTGCCGTAGCCCAAGGGAACATGGATCCAGGGGTTGGTGTCGCGCGGACCGGCTTCGAGCATAAGTACGGTGTGACGGCCGCTCGCGGTCAATCGATTTGCCAGCACGCAGCCGGCCGAGCCGGCACCAATGATGAGATAGTCGTAGATCATGCGTGAGCTTT
>JANNFC010000637.1:0-1879 GCA_031379405.1 Betaproteobacteria bacterium
GGATGCTGATCTAAAGACTACCTAAGATGGTGGCTTTTGCTCACGCAAAGCTTTGACCTGAAGGTCAGCACACGACCCATCAGAGACATTGGCGATCGGCCGCTTTAGTGCATCCAGACCGATCGACTACCGGCGGTGAGGCCCCTCTGGCCGTGTCATGAAGAGTCACTATTTCGGTTGGTTTCAAACCATACCGATTAGTCGGTATCCTACTAATCACTGGAGATACAGAACGCCCATGGCCACCGCATCGACCCACGAATCCAAGACCAAGCTCCTGAATGCTGCGATGAGCGTCATTCGCGCCAAGGGCTACGCGGCCACGACCGTGGACGACATCTGCCACGCGGCCAACGTCACGAAAGGCAGCTTTTTCCACCACTTCAAGAGCAAGGACGAACTGGGACTCGCCGCCGCAACTCATTGGCGGGCGATGACTGAGGGTTTCTTCGCCACCGCGCTCACCAGCCACAAGACCCACTAGAACGGCTGCTCGGCTATGTGGATTTTCGTGCCTCCATCATGAGCGGGGAATTACCGGACTACATCTGCCTGCTCGGTACACTGGTGCAGGAAACCTACGCAACGCACCCCGACCTTCGGGCGACCTGCGACAAAGGCTTGTCCACGCACATTGCCGCACTGGTGAGCGATATCGAAGCCGCCAAGCAACGCTACGTGCCGGATGCCACTTGGAGCGCCGAGAGCGTTGGTTACTTTATTCAGTCCGTCTTACAAGGCGCATTCATTTTTGCGAAAGCAAAGCAATCCGCAGATGTCGCGCACGAGAGCTTGGCGCATTTGCGGCGTTATCTCGAAGCTCTGTTCACTCGGCCTCGAAACACCAAACGAAAGGAAAAATCATGACTACAAAGGTTAGCAAGAACACGATTTGCCTCTGGTACGACGGCACTGCCTCGGACGCCGCGCGGTTCTATGCCGAGACCTTCCAGGACAGTGCGCTTGGCACAGTCCATCGCGCGCCCGGCGACTATCCCGCTGGCAAGCAGGGCGACGTCCTAGTAGTCGAGTTCACCGTTATGGGCATCCCGTGCATCGGTCTGAACGGCGGCCCAGGTTTCAAGCACAACGAGGCTTTCTCGTTCCAAGTTGCGACCGACGACCAAGCCGAAACGGACCGCTTGTGGAACGCGATCATCCGCAACGGCGGGCAGGAAAGCGCGTGCGGCTGGTGCAAGGACAAGTGGGGCCTGTCGTGGCAAATCACGCCACGCGCCCTGACGGCCGCGATTGCCGACCCCGACCGCACAGCGGCCAAACGCGCCTTCGAAGCGATGATGCAGATGACGAAGATCGACATCGCCGCTATCGAAGCGGCTCGGCGCGGTTAGTCGAGCCCGAGATACCCAGTTAATCAACATAGAGGAGCCATGTCATGAAAATCACCGTTGAAACCCTCGTCAATGCGCCTATCGGCAAGGTTTGGAGCGCTTACACAACGCCGGAGGACATCAAGCAGTGGAATACAGCGTCCGATGATTGGCACACCACCAAATCCACTGTCGATTTGCGCGAGGGTGGGGCGTTCTCGTCACGCATGGAGGCCAAAGACGGCAGCTTCGGCTTTGACTTCGCCGGAACCTATACCAAGATTGTGCCTCAGCAGTTGATTGAATATTCCTTCGGCGACCGCAATGGTGCTGTCGAATTCGTGCTTGGCGCAAACGGTGTAGCGGTGCGCTCTACGTTCGACGCTGAATCCGAAAATCCTGTGGAAATGCAGCGCCAGGGATGGCAGGCCATTCTGAATAATTTTGCCAAACATGTTGAAGCGAGCCGTTAGAGTGACCGAAGAAGATTCACGCTCGCCACTGAGGGTAGCGCTCTGTGGTTGTGCAAAGACCCATTTGGAACAGCG
>JANNFC010000667.1:0-2770 GCA_031379405.1 Betaproteobacteria bacterium
GCGTGCGCCGGATTCACCTCTATTAGTAGATCTGTCCGATCGTTGATGTGATAGGCATAGATGAATGCAACATGAAAGAGTGCTGCGAGAACATGCTTCGAATTGACATAACGTTCAATCGCGAACTTTGTAATCTCGCACAACTTGCATCCCTGGGTCCGAAGTTGCTCTACTTCCTCGGCATATAAGGCATCGACCAACAGCCCACCATGCAAATCAAGCCCGACTGTCAGGGTTCCGATGGCATCCCCTTGACGGTAGTCATTGGCGACCAATGTGAGTTGGTCTGGGCTGCCTCTCACTTTGAATCCGGAACCGTAGCCCTTCCAACTGTACATTTTATTTATGAGCAAGCTAGCGGTGTTTCGCTCGCCATCAGTGTCCGCAGCCCGAATTCCAAATGCTTTCGCAATCCCCTTCACAGAGGCAATTTCCGACTGGTCCTCTGTATCGCTTAAGAGGTCGATGAGTGCCTCTTGGGCTTCTACGCTGGTCATGAAGTTCTAGAAGAGTAGCGATCGCTTGGGAAAGATTTCTCCGACTGAAACACTTGTGTTAGCCAACTCCGACGACAATGCCGTGGTCTTGGTTTTTCAAGGCCTCCAATTCAGTAACGGACGGTCCCGGAATTTCTTGAGTCGTCGCCAGATGGGCGCATTGGATTCCGCAAATGAAATCGTGAAGAACGACCGTCGGCTGAACCCCATAGCCAGATCGGTCGATCGAATTGATAGGGATTAGACGGACTTTAGGTCTCGCGTAAACCAACCCACGGTATATTGCAGTCCCTCCGCCAAACGATGGGTCGGCTTATAGTTCAAAAGATTCTCCGCGCGGCCGATGTCAGCTAGTGAATGCCGAACGTCTCCGTCCCGGAAGGGGCCATGACTAGCCTGAGCGGATCGCGCCACTGGGTACGTCTTGCCCACCAAGTCGCGCAGCACACCATAAAGATCATTGAGGGTGGTCCGATCACCGACTGCAATGTTATACACACGCTGAATCGCTTGTTCATTGGAAACCAACGCGGCTCGAAGATTCGCTTGTACTACATTCGCCACGTAACAGAAATCTCGACTGGTTTCGCCGTCACCGTTTATTACAACACCCTTGCCACTAACTAATGCGTGTGTCCAGCGTGGGATTACAGCGGCATAGGCACCATTCGGATCTTGTCGAGGGCCAAATACATTAAAGTAGCGCAATGAAATCCACGGCACGCCGTAACAGCTACCGAACACGTGCGCATAGAGTTCGTCAACGTGCTTGGTCACTGCGTAAGGTGACAAAGGCTTGCCGATTTCGTCCTCCAACTTAGGCAAACCTGGATGGTCCCCATACGTCGCACTGGATCCTGCGAATACGAATCTCCCTACTTTCGCGTCCCGCGCGGCTATCAACATATTCAAGAATCCTGTGATATTGGCGGCGTGGGAGGTCAATGGATCCTCAATAGAGCGTGGGACTGATCCAAGTGCAGCTTGGTGAAGAACAAAGTCCACATTCTTGCAAGTTTTCTGGCATGTTGCGAAATCAGTAATATCTCCCTCAACAAATGCGTGCTGCCGCCACGCGTTCGAGCCCACGTTGGATCGCACGTCATCCAGATTACAACGATGCCCGGTTGAAAAATTATCCAGACTCGTGACCTTCTGTCCGCACTTGAGCAAGGTCTCAAGTAAATGCGACCCAATGAATCCGGCGCTTCCTGTCACCAGCCAGTGATATGACTTAGTGCCAAGCAATTCCAGCAAATCTCGATGCATAGCCCTTCCCTAGATTCAACCGACCTTGAAGCAAAACAACAAATGATTCAAGCGCCATTTTCAGCCAAGCACTAGCTTTGGCTTACTCGCTATCCTTCAGTCCAAAGCGATACATAAGATGATATAACGTCGGACGACTTACTCCCAACAGCTCGGCAGCCTTGCTCAAGTTGCCGTTGACACGCCCAAGAACACGCACCACTGCAAGCTTCTCTGCGTTGTCTCTAACGTGCCTCAAGTTAAATGCCTCTGCATCACCCTCACCTACACTCGCAAGTCCTATGTCATCCACACGAATCGTAGGTTTGTCGGCCATGATCACGGCCCGCTTTATGGAATTCTCGAGTTCGCGTACGTTACCCGGCCACGGATGGGCTTCGATTGCCGCGATGGCTTCTGGGAGCAGGTTCATCGAACCTTTTCGATTTTCCAGCGCGTACTTTTGCACGAACGCGTGAGCAAGCAAAACTGTGTCGCCCTGTCTATCGCGAAGGGGAGGAACATTCACAACTATTTCCGCAAGACGGTAATAGAGGTCCTCGCGAAACCGACCGGTCGTAATCAGTTCTTTCAGATTTTGGTGGGTCGCACAAACAACGCGAACGTCCACCGGAATTTCGTCCCGCCCACCGACTCGCTCAATGGTCCGCTGCTGCAGAAACCGCAACAGCTTCGCTTGCAAAGCGGTGGGTAGATCTCCTATCTCGTCAAGGAACAGCGTTCCTCCGTTGGCTGTATCAATCTTCCCTAGTGTTTGCTTGATCGCCCCCGTAAAGGCACCCTTCTCATATCCAAACAATTCACTTTCAAGCAAGGTTTCTGGAATCGCGGCGCAGTTGATCGCCACGAATCGTTGATCGCGCCGGGAGGATACTTCATGCGTTCCACGCGCTAGCAACTCCTTTCCGGTCCCGGACTCACCCAGAATGAGCACCGTGGCGGTGGAGTTCGCAACCTTTTCCACGGTCCGGCAGGCCTTGAGCATCTCTGGATCACGGGTAAGG
>JANNFC010000698.1:0-7104 GCA_031379405.1 Betaproteobacteria bacterium
CATAGACCCGGTTCTTCGCCTTGATCCTTTGCTCAACGGATAAGGTCTCCACGGGTAGATCCGCTATCGCCGCTGTCTGAAATACGCACGCAACGGCGGTGACCAACATGCCGCGCAATGCTCGATGGTTAATCGCTTTCATCATTCGAACTCCATATTCGAACTCCATTGGCCAAAGAAACCCAAGCAGCTCACCCAAGACAAGCGTTGCTGATTCGATGGCTGCAAGCGTACACCGGAGGCGTAAACGTTGGAAACAAAAATCTGCATGCGGGAGCACGCTTCGCGTGTCAGGGCATACGATGGGAAATCGAAAGAGATGCGAGAAACGGGGGGAGACGCCAGAGGGCGGGGAAGCCGGGGGACTATCACCGCGCAGTGGGCCAGGCCCCTGCGGGGGCAAAAAAAAAGCAGCGGGGTTGCCGCTGCTTGAATTCCCCAGTAAAGGGGGAGGAGACCTGAGTTTATTTACGGAGGGGGGCGCGAAACCTTAAGGGACTTTGTTTCGGGCACCATAAAAAAAATGGGCAGCGAGGGGGAGGAGACCTGCTGCCCAGAGTTCCCCAACAGGGGGAGGAGACCTGAAGAACGGAGATGGCCAAAATTCCAAGGGACCGTGTTGCTTGGTACCCGCTTGCTGCTTACGGTCACTAAAAAGCATTACGTGTGCCAGATTGTTACGGAATGTTGCTTTTCCTCTTGGGCGATTGACCGGTAGAGGCGAACGGGCGTTTTATACGTAACGGGTTTAAGTAATCCAGACAAGAGCTTGAGTGTGTATGTTTGCGTCCGAGCTGACAAAGTTTGTCAGTCCAACTGACATAGTGCGCTAGTTTTCCCGACCCCAAGACCTTTGAAATATCGTGCCGCCTCGCACCGTGATGCAAGTGCTGTCGCCGATGACACCGTCATCCGGCAAGACGCATCCGGCTATACTTCGCCGCCAGATTGCCGCTGCTGCGGCGCACATACCCCGTTGTCATAGCCCGTGGTGCCGGTTCGGACGATTGTCCTCAAGAACCAAGCCGGGCTATCGATGATGCGCTCTATCCGACATCCCTGAAAAGCGGTCATGAAAATCCACGAATACCAAGCCAAAGAGATACTGCGAAAGTTCGCTGTGCCCACACCGCGAGGGATCCCATGCTTCTCAGTAGATGAGGCCATCGCCGCCGCCGGCAAGCTCGGCGGCAAGGGTTGGGTGGTCAAAGCACAGATCCATGCCGGCGGTCGCGGCAAAGGCGGCGGGGTCAAACTGGCGAAGTCTGTCGACGAAGTGCGTACTTACGCCGGCCAGATTTTCGGGATGCAGCTTGTGACCCATCAGACCGCCCCGCAAGGGCAAAAGGTACGGCGCGTGTTAGTCGAAGAGGGCGCGGATATCAAGAAAGAGCTCTATCTGGGCATGGTGGTGGATCGTGGCAGCCAGCGGGTGGCGCTCATGGCGTCGAGCGAGGGCGGCATGGATATCGAAGAAGTCGCCGCCAAGACGCCGGAGAGGATCCACAAGGTATTCATCGATCCCGTGGCGGGATTACGAGATAGCGAGGCCGATGAGGTCGCGCGCAAAATCGGCATTCCCGAGGCGTCGCTCGCGCAAGCGCGGGCGGTGTTCCAAGGACTCTACAAGGCCTTCGACGAAACCGACGCCAGCCTGGCCGAGATCAATCCACTTATTCTGACCGGCGATGGACGTGTGGTTGCCTTGGACGGCAAGATGAATTTTGATTCCAACGCACTGTTTCGCCACGAAGACATCGTCGCGATGCGCGACCTGGATGAAGAAGATCCAGCGGAGATCGAAGCCTCCAAGTTCGATTTGTCCTATATCTCGCTGGACGGCAACATCGGCTGTCTGGTGAACGGTGCCGGCTTGGCCATGGCGACGATGGATATCATCAAGCTCTACGGCGGTTCTCCCGCGAATTTCCTGGACGTAGGCGGGGGCGCCACGACGCAGAGGGTGACGGAAGCCTTCAAGATCATGCTGAAGAATCCCAACATTCGCGCCATCCTGGTCAATATCTTCGGCGGCATCATGCAGTGCGACGTGATCGCCACCGGCATCGTCGAAGCAGCGAAAATCGTTGGCTTGAAGGTCCCGCTGGTGGTGCGCCTGGAAGGGACCAACGTGGATCTTGGCAAGAAGATACTGGCCGATTCCGGACTGCCCATCATTTCCGGCTCCAACATGGCCGACGCTGCGCAAAAGGTGGTAGCAGCGGTCAACAAGAATTGAGAAAGGGAACGGAGCATGTCGATTTTGATCAACAAAGACACTAAAGTCATCACCCAAGGTATCACCGGCAAGACGGGCCAGTTCCACACCCGCATGGGCCGCGACTACGCGAATGGAAAGCATTGCTTCGCCGCCGGCGTCAATCCCAAGAAGGCGGGCGAGAACTTCGAAGGCATCCCGATCTACGGTACGGTTAGGGAGGCGAAGAATGCCACCGGCGCTACGGTATCCGTGATCTATGTTCCGCCGCCTTTCGCGGCAGCAGCCATCGACGAGGCGGTGGAAGCCGAACTCGATTTGGTCATCTGCATCACCGAAGGCATTCCGGTGCGCGACATGATTCGCACCAAGTACAAGATGCAAGCTAAGAAAACGCGCCTTATCGGACCGAATTGTCCGGGAATCATCACGCCCGATGAAATCAAGATCGGCATCATGCCCGGACACATTCACAAGAAAGGGCGCGTGGGCGTGGTATCGCGTTCGGGTACGCTGACCTATGAAGCAGTCGGACAGTTGATGGAGTTGGGGCTGGGCCAATCCTCTTGCGTGGGCATTGGCGGGGATCCGGTGAACGGCCTGAAGCACATCGACGTGCTCAAGCTATTCAATGACGATCCGCAGACCGACGCGGTCATCATGGTGGGTGAGATTGGAGGTTCCGATGAGGAGACCGCCGCCCTCTGGGTCAAGGATAATATGAAGAAACCCGTGGTGGGGTTCATTGCTGGAATTACCGCACCGCCCGGAAAGCGCATGGGCCACGCTGGCGCTATCATTTCCGGCGGAAAGGGAACGGCAACGGAAAAGCTTGCTGTCATGGAAGAATGCGGCATCAAGGTGACGCGCAATCCGGCGCAGATGGGCAAGCTGCTGAAATCAGTGCTTTGATAAGATGGGGCGGGCTAGCCCCATAGAAAGCAGAGGGGAGACCATGGAATTTTCCAGCCCACAGTTCTGGACGGCGCTGATGCAGATCATTGGCGTCAATATCGTTCTGTCCGGTGACAACGCCGTCGTAATCGCGCTCGCGGCGCGCTCGCTTCCACCGGAGCAGCAGAAGAAAGCAGTGCTTTACGGCAGTCTTGCCGCCATCATCATGCGGGTGATTCTCACCATCGTCGCGGCCAAGATGCTTGCATTGCCATGGCTGAAGATCATCGGCAGCGTGCTTTTGCTATGGATCGGCATCAAACTGATCGTTCCGGAGCACGCTGGCGAGCATGGGGAAGGCGGTGGCACGTCGACCGCCATGGCCGCAATTCGCACCATACTCATTGCCGACCTGGTCATGAGTCTGGATAACGTCATTGCGGTGGCGGCGGCGGCGAAGGACAACATCACGTTGCTCATCCTCGGATTGGCCATCAGCATTCCGCTCATTATTTTCGGCAGCACCTTGATATTGCGATTGATGGACCGTTTTCCCGTCATCATCACCATCGGTGGAGCGCTTCTTGGATATGTGGCGGGCGAGATGGCGGTAGGTGATTCGGCCATCTCGGGGTGGATCAACGACAATGCGCATTGGCTGCACCACGCTGCGCCTGTAGCAGGTGCCTTGACGGTCATCGCGGTAGGGAAGTGGCTTGCCTCAAGCGCATCTGCGCGAGTGTCGCAAGGTGGCGTCGAGGCAGTTATCGACCTCGATGCGCAGACGCGGCGCTGATCGCCCCCTCACACTGGAGCGCTAAATCATGCGAATACTTGTACCGGTGGACGGATCCGACAATGCGTTGCGAGCGCTGGAGTACGCGATCTCAACTGCTGGTCTATATCGAGACCCGATAGAGATACACTTGCTGAATGTGCAGCGGCCCGTCGTGTCCGGCAATGTGCGCTCCTTTATCTCGCAAGAGCAACTGCATAGCTACTACGAAGACGAGGGCACGGCGGCGCTCAAGGCAGCGCGCGAGCGCATCGACGGCTCCGGGATTGCGCACAGCGCGCACGTGGCCATCGGAGAGGAGCCTGCAAGCATTAGCCAGTATTCAACGCAGCATGATTGCAAACTGATCGTAATGGGGACGCGTGGGATGGGAAACATTGCCAACCTGCTGCTCGGCTCCGTGGCGACCAAGGTTGTTCACCTGGCCCCGGTTCCGGTGGTCCTGATCAAATAGTTCGGTTACTGGGCGCTGACAGCGTTTCGATCTTTTGCGTTAGACAACGCGGGCAAATACAAGCCTGCGGTGTCTCGGGTACCGGCAAAGCGCGCGGATACTCGACCGCGCACCAGCAGGGGTTCGCGTCCTGCATGCCGCAGTGAAACTCCTTCCCGCATTCGGCGCATTTCACCGTGAATCCAGTGCGATTCGTTATCAAACGCCGCAACGACCGGCGCTGTAGCGAAACTTAGCGTTGAGTTCGGGCCGAATGTTCCGGAGGAGATAGTTCACGATAACGTATCCAGCCCGCGTTCATCTCGTCCCAAGTCATTTCCCACTCGATCCCCCGGCACGAGGGCGAACGCCGGAAACGTACTGCCGGCGAGCAGCGTTGTCGCTGCGAAGCGCATCATTTTCATGGTTGACTCCTGGAAGGGACCGCACGATCAGTTGGCGCCGCGGCGCCGACATCTATCGCTGATGGTTCTCGCGAACAAACATTGCAACGCGGATCCTTGCGCAGTTTCACCGAGCGCCAGGTCATGGTCAATGCGTCCAGGAGCTGCAGCCGTCCTTTCAAACTTTCTCCCGTTGCCGAAACAATCTTGAGGGCTTCAGCGGCTTGCATGGCGCCGATGATACCCACCAATGGCGCGAATACGCCCATGACCGCGCAGCGAGTTTCCTCCACCTCGTCGCCTTCGGGAAATAAGCACTCGTAGCACGGACTGGTGGCGTCGCGTAGATCGAACACAGAGATCTGGCCGTCGAAGCGCACGCCCGCACCGGAGACCAGCGGCTTGCGAAATTTTACGCAAGCGCGATTGATGGCATGTCGAGTCGGAAAATTATCGGTGGCATCGATGACCACATCGGCATTGCTCACCAACGCCGCCAACTGTTCGCCCTCGACTCGAAGCGGAATCAGCTCGATTCGCACCTCCGGGTTAATGCGGGCCAGCGTAGCTTGTGCCGATTCGACTTTTAACTGTCCAATGGAGCCGGTGTGGTGTGCGATCTGCCGCTGCAGATTGGTGAGGTCAACTTTGTCCGCGTCGCACAAGGTAATTTTGCCGATTCCGCTCGACGCGAGATACATGGCGACCGGACTACCCAATCCACCCATACCGACGATCAGCGCGTGTGCTTCGCATAAACGTTGTTGCCCGTCGATCCCGATCTCGGGCAATAAGATGTGCCGGCTATAGCGCAGCAACTGTTCGTCGTTTAGATCCATGGTCAGAAAAGAAAAAGGCCGCCGGAGGGGCGGCCTTGCGATGTTGATCGAGTCTTATCGCTTGCTAAGAATCTGCAGGCCTTTGAGCAAATTGACCGCCTGGTTGAGTTGGTAGTCGGTCTTTGAACCCAACTCGACCGCCACCGAGGGCTTCTTCTCGCCTTCACCTTTCGATTCGCCTTCGGCGGGTTTGGCGGGCTTGCCGGGTTCGCTTCCCTTGGACTCGCTTCCCTTATCCTCCGCTGGGTTGGCGAGGTGGCGCTCAAGATCGGCTTCACGCGTGCGCAGGCTTGCCTCGGATTCGGTGATGGTGGCTTCCTCGACCACGATATCCGGCGTAATTCCCTTGGCCTGAATCGAGCGGCCGTTCGGGGTGTAATAACGTGCGGTGGTGAGCTTGATCGCAGTGCTGTTACCCAGTGGCAGGATTGTTTGCACCGATCCTTTGCCGAAACTTTGCGTGCCCATGATGACAGCGCGTTTATGATCTTGCAGCGCGCCGGCCACGATTTCCGATGCCGAGGCCGATCCGCCATTGACCAGCACGACCATGGGCACGGTCTTCACGCCGGCCGGCACTCTTTTTATGAAATCCTCGCGGCTGCCACGCAAATAATTCTCGGGGCTGGCGTGGAGCTTCATTTTCGAATCTTCCGTGCGCCCGTCGGTGTAGACCACCAGCGCGCTGGTGGGCAGGAAAGCCGCGGATACTGCGACGGCCGCATTGAGCAATCCACCGGGATCATTGCGCAGATCCAGCACAAACCCTTTTACGCCAGACGGATTGTCCTTGTAGATTTTCTCTAACGCGCTCACCAGTTTTTCCGCGGTGTGCTCTTGAAACTGCGTGATACGAACGTAGCCATAACCCGAGTCCAACACCTTGCTCTTAACGCTCTGGATCTGGATGACCGCGCGCGTGAGTGTGAAAATCCTGGGCTTTGATTCTCCCTTTCGAATAACCGTGAGCGTGATATCTGTATTGGGCTTGCCGCGCATACGCTTAACGGCATCGTTGAGAGTCAGGCCTTTGACGTTGGTATCGTCGAGCTTGATGATGAGGTCGCCGGTCTTAAGGCCGGCGCGGTAGGCGGGGGTGTCTTCGATGGGCGAGACCACCTTGACGAAGCCGTCTTCCATGCCTACCTCGATCCCCAGGCCCCCGAATTCGCCTTGAGTACCGACTTGGAGTTCCTTGAAGGCTTCGGCATCCAGATAAGCGGAGTGCGGGTCGAGTCCGCTTAGCATGCCATTGATAGCTTCGCTGATAAGCTTCTTGTCGTCGACCGCCTCGACGTAATCACTCTTGATGCGACCGAAGACTTCGGTGAAGGCCTTGAGATCCTCGACCGGGAGCGGGCCCATACTCTTCTCCGCCACTGCGGAGAGGTTCAGCGTGATCAGTATTCCAAGCACGGCGCCGACGCCGATCATCGAGGCCTGCTTAAGTTTGGTGCGCATTACGGTCTCCCACAGGGGTGGAATTTATGAGTACAACATGAATGCAATTGCGTCGATAC
>JANNFC010000701.1:0-14125 GCA_031379405.1 Betaproteobacteria bacterium
CCGGCCAGCATGCCACCAACGATGGGAACTAAATCCGTGGTCGTACTACCGATGTCCACCATCAGCCCATCGGCGCAGCGTGCAGACACCCACGACGCGCTCACCGACCAATTAGCGGAAGCCACGTTGACCACCTGCCTCACCGCCTGACGAATGGAGATGAGTTGTTGAGAATGCGCGTACACAACAACCTTGGGCCGCGGCAAGGTCCCGGTGAATATCGCGAGAATCTGCTGCACGCCCTCTTGCCGGTTCGCGAACACGTCGGCCAGTTCGCCCGTCATGGTGAGTGCGTGCAAGTCCACCGGCCCGGCCTCGGAGCCGATGACGGCAATTCCGTCGATCAGTGCCTTCAAGTCCTGCCACAGTGGGCAAGGCATCTGCCAAACGCGCGCGATCTTGCCGCCCACGGCAAGTGCCGCCTTGAGGTGCGCCCCACCGATATCCCATCCCAGTACCTTCATAGCCGTCCGCTCCTGCTCATGTCGACGATGCGTGCCGCCACATTGAATCCGAGTCGCTCACTCATTCCCCTGTAAGCACTGGTCAAGCGTGGATTGATCTCCAGCACCACCGGACCCGCTCGCGTCTGAACGTAATCCACTCCGACGAAGCCGCGCATTCCTGGAATGCATTTCCAGATGCGCTCGGCCAGGCACGCCATCTCGCCGTCATGGTCTGCGATCACGCCGGTTTCTACTCCCGTGAAGGTCAGAGCATTCCCTTTGCGTTCCACGAGCTGTCGATTCACGCACAACAACTCCGCGCCCGCATTCGAACACAGCATCGCGAAACTGCGCGGCTCCCCCTCCAGATAGGGTTGAAATACGGCATTGCGCGACACGGACGCCGGTGCGTCATCCTTGGAAAACAAGAATGTGTCGACGCAACCTGCGCCGTCGTCCGGTTTCATCACAATGTGTTTAGCGCTGCCGCATACTTCTTCGATGGCACGAAAGGACGGCACCACCGGAACTCTGCCGGCCTTCAATACTCGACACGTTTCCCACTTGCTGGCGGCAATCCGAATGGCGTCAGGCGAGCAATTGAGCAACCCGCGGTGGCGCTCTTGGATTTGAATGCAAAGGCGTTCGAGCCAACCATCCGTTTCAGGAGCAATAAGCCATACCGCATCGCTGTCACCCACCGCATCCGTGAATGCTCCCGGAAATGTCTCGGCACTCACGCATCGTCGCACCTCCCCAGGCAGATCCGTGCTCAATCGCGCATCACGCAAGGTGGTCACTTGCACGCCATTTACGCCAGCCAGATCGGCCAGCAGCGCGCGTATCATGGCATCGCCTTCTGCCAATAACGACGCCGATAGCCCCGGGCAGGCACCGGCGCTCATGTGTTCGTAGACAAAAATCCTCATGTTCCAAGTTATACCAGTCATCGACCTCCTGCATAGCCAGGTAGTGCACGCCAAGCGCGGTGACCGCGCCAATTACCGCCCCGTGCGATCCACCTTGTGCGATAGCGCCGAGCCCCTGGTGGTCATCTCGGCACTTCTCGAATTGCATCCATTCGAGACCCTCTACATTGCGGATCTAAATGCGATACAGCGCAGCGGGCATCATGGCGAGTTGCTTAAGGTAGTGCGCGCATCCTTTCCCCGCTTGAATATCTGGGTAGATGCCGGACTCACATCCTCGCGACAGGTGGAAGAGTGGGACGACCAAGCACTGGGCATTCCGATCGTAGGAGCGGAATCCATTGCCGATGAGCAAGAGATTACCCGGATCGCCTCGCGCACAAACGCACGACCATGGATCCTATCCATGGACTTTCGTGGCGATACTTTTCTGGGGCCGGCGTCGTTGTTAGATCAACCCAGCGAATGGCCACGGCACGTTCTTGCCATGAATCTCGCTCGCGTGGGCGGCGGTGATGGTCCGGACGTAGGGCTGATCCGCCAGCTTGCCTCCTTGGCACCTAAGTGTTCCGTCTATGCCGCCGGAGGGATAGGCAGTGTCGAGGATTTCGACCTCGCCTTACGAGCGGGCGCGCAGGGCGCCCTGGTCGCTACGGCTTTGCATGACGGGAGAATTACGTCGCGCGATTTGCTGCGCAATGGCTAGCTTCGGGGGTTTCCAAAGGGGGCGAAAGGACTGCGCGGGCGGGGTCAATACCCCGCCCGCGCAGCCCCCTTTATTATTTGCTTCAGGGCTGCTTCAGGAATGCAATCACTTCCTTGTTAAACACGTCGGGTGCTTCACGCATGGTGAAGTGGCCCGCATTCTTCACCGGAATGTATTTGAGGTTGAGATAGTATTGGGGGACAAGATCTGACCAGTCTATGATGACGCAGGTATCGCCCTCGCCCCACAAACACAAGGTCGGGATGTGCGTCGGCGTGTAATCCCTCGGCTCCCAACCTCTTGCCACTGGGCTTAGATTGGCACGATACCAACTAAACCCACCTTCGACATTCCCAGGCTTCACGAAGTTGTCGGTGATGATCTCAATCTCTTCGGGTGTCCACAGCGCCTTGTTGGCCGACCACCAGTTGAAGAACCAGCGGAAGTAGATCTTCGTCGCTTCCCTGCTCGAGCCTACAAGCTCCGTTGCCAGCGGTGTGCTGTGGAATGAGGCATAGTAGGAGTGGCCGTGGAACGCAGGACTCAGGTAGCGCGCCTCGGCGCCAGGCAGGAAGGGATTGGCCAGCACCAGTTTCTTGACCATCTCCGGGTAGCGTCTGACGAACTTGTGCATTGTCAGCGAACTCCAGTCATGTCCGAGCCAATGGGCCTTCTCGATGCCGAGCGCCCTCGCTACCCGCATCTGATCATCGACGGTGGTGTTGAGATCATAGTGGTCCACGGGATCCAGCTTGATGCGATTAGTTGATGGGTCATAGCCGGGTTTGTCGGTATCCCCGTAGCCGCGCATGTCAACGGCGATCACATCGAAATGTTTGGCAAGCTCCTTGATGTTCATCCAATAGTCCCACCAGAAGCCAGGCCAGCCATGGAATAGGAACAAAGGCTCTCCACTACCTTCTCGGACGTAATGGAACTTGACGTCATAGCCGCGCGGATCGCGCGTAGTCACCGTATAGTGCTTGAAATCCTCGGGCCGCAGGAGCTTCCTGCCGTATAGTGTATCGGCACCCTTGGCCGTGAGCGCCTCCCACTTGCCGCCGTAGAGGTCGCGGTATGAGGGCACCCGATAGGAAGGGGGTATCTCGTTTGCGGCTTTCGCCTCAGGGATCCCCGTCAGATTGTTGCCTGCCAGTGCACCGACCATCCCGGCACCGGCGGTCAGGAAAAATCTTCGGCGATCCATGCCATGTGATTGCCCGCTCGTCGACTCAGACCGGGGATCCCAGTCAGCACCACGCGGCGCATCGGAAAGCTGAACTGCAGCCTTGTCGACGGCAGCCGCTCCGTCTGGCCGAGATAGCGCGTCAGTGGAAGAAACGGCACGATCCTGGGCGTTCAACGACAGATCGACAGAAGTAGTAAGTTTCATAACCAATTCTCCTCAAAGTCCCGGTTAAACGTTGAACTACTTGGCGGCGAACGGGTGCGTTGCGCTGCCCTTCTTGGCCACGACCTCGCTCGCCTTGGGTTCGCCCTTGATCGCACGCTCGATGGAAAGCTTGGTGGCTTCGTAGTTGTACTGCTGAATCTTCTTGTCGTCTTCGGCTTGCCAGTGGATGAACACACCGACGCAAATGAATAAGTTGTCGGCTTCATCGGCTGGAATGGTGCCGTTTTCCACGCAATCGGCCACCGCCATGGCGACGGCGCGCTGTGCCGGTCCGAACATTTGTACGGCCTGCTTAGCGCCTTTGATGGTCACTTTGTTGAACATGACGGTCGCGGGCTTGCACAGCAGATTGGGGGCAACCACCGCCATCAACGAGGTAAAACCGTCCTTATTGTTGGTCAAGCAATTACAGAAGGCGGTTTCGACAGCGCTGCCGCGCGGCCCGATGAGCAAGTCGATATGAGCGACTTCGTTGCCATCGCCAACCAATGCTTCACCTACGCAGACTCCACTAATTTTTGCCATTGTCCCCTCCTAGGATGAGTTGGAAGTTGTGGGATTCCACCGGCATCGCCGAGACGAGTCCCCTTCGAATCACGGCATCCTCGGGAGAAATAGTCCCTCCCAAGTCGCCCGCCAGAGATACTACCCTTTCTTGAGCAAATCCTCCAAGGCCAACACGAACCAGGAGGCAACGGCGAGATCGGCGCTGGTACCAGGATTAATCCCTCTCTCCTTGAGTTCGCGATCCCAGCGGGCGAGCGCCGGCATGGCCTCCTCCGGATTGCGCAGATCCTCCAGCAAATGCGCAAGTTCGCTCGCCTTTTGGGTCACGGATCGGGCTTGCTCTGATCCGAATTTGCGCTCGATGTGGCTATCGTGAAAGCGCGACAGGAATGCCAGGAATACCCCTATCATCGCCCAGGCCGGCGACCATCCGAATGCGAGAAACCGGCGGGCGGCAGGCACACCTGTGGAGAAAATATCCTCGAAATCGCACGCGTACTGCAGTGCAATCCGGTCTCTGTGTGCTGCGGCCCGCATGGCGGCGAGCAAGGTGGTCGTCGGGGCTAAAGGTAGGTTATTTACGTTATGCACGTCATGCTCGGGCGCTTCGCCCAACCCACCCGGCGATGCAATCCGAATAGCCTCGAACGCTTGTGCCGCGTCGTCCCGAGTCAGGTTTCGCAGCACGCTCTGCAACGTCGATCCGAGCGCGCACGCCAACGGCGCGCACAGCAAGACGATCCCAAGATTGGTATTGCAGCCCACCGCCGCCCAACTTGCCTTGGTGGCCTGGAGAATACGTTCGCCCACGGCCAAGTCAGGCTGGGCGATGCAAGGTCCGGCGACGTCGGCACTGCGCAAGAAATCCTGCGCGCGCATCCCGTGTCCGTGCGAGATGATGCTGACGTTGCCGGGCTTGAAAGCTTCCACGTCCAATCGGCAAACCTCCACAAATGCATGCGCGACTTGTTTGCGCGTCAACATCGCCGCAGAAAGTCCGCCACCAGGCAGTGCGCGATGCTGATCTCGCACACCGACTGCAACCCCTGCCACGCGGGGATGCCGTTGACTTCGATCACCAGCAGTTCGCCGGAGGCGTCGCACATCAAATCCACGCCACCATAGGCCACCTTGACAGCGGTGCATGCCGATTCCGCCAGCTGCGCGAGACCACCTTCGACCGGTGCGGCGATGCAAGTCGCGCCTTGCGCAACATTGCCGATCCAATGGGTGCTACGTCGTTCCATGGCCGCGAGCGCCTTGCCTTCTATGACGAACACGCGCCAGTCGCAATAGCTCTCGCCCGAGGGAGGCAGAAAGCGCTGCAGGTAGTACACACCGGCGGAAGATTCGAGTGCGGGCAAATCCTGCATACTCGCAATGCGCAGCAACCCCTTTCCCTGCGAACCGAACAGTGGCTTGAACACCACTTCGTGTCCGGCCGTAAGCCCCGCGGAAGCGACCTCACGCGCTTGCTCGAAAGATTCCATGGTCCAGGTGGGCGGTGTCGGCACGCCGGCGCGATGCAATAACCAAGTGGTCATGGCCTTGTCCACCGTGCGTTCGATAGCGCGGCCGTCGTTATAGACCAGGACCCCGGCTTCTTTCAACGCATGCAGGAAATCCAGCCTTAGCACCACCTGCTCAAGGGTGCCGCCCGGTACTTGGCGCACAAACACGCCGTCGGGAAGGCAGTCTTCGAATCCCGGAATACGCAGGCCATGGGGGGCGGAGGTATCGAAGTGGCAATGGCGCAAAGACAGGAATGTCACCTTCACGCCCTGCTGATCAAAGGCCGCCTGGAGTTGTTCCCCTTGCCAACCGACGCTGTCCGTGGCGATGGCGATACGCATGGGTCAGGAGGGCTTACCCGAGTCGATGGTGCGCGGAGCGCACCCTACGTAATACGGAAATTGGTTATGCAAAGGATTTTTCCAAGAGATCTACGTTCAACGCTCCCGCGCGATATGTCTTTCCGCTCTTGATCTCCGTCACCAACGCTACGGCCGGAGCGAATAAGTGCGGATCGATCTGGTAGAAGTCGTACTTCACGTCCTTGAAAATCTGGCGGAAGGGTTTGCCGTAATCCTTGGACGCGCTGGCGGGCAGTTGTCGTGCGAGCTGCTCGGCGTCGCTTGCATTGCAGTCGACGAACAGCTGCACTTGACCACCGAACACAATAGCGTCATTGGTACGTCCCATGGCCGTCAGGAAATCCGCCGAAGGGGGGCACAGCGGCGCCGCACCCAAACCATCGACGATCTGGTGCAGCGCGAATCCCAAGGTATGTGCCTTGTGCAATCCCACTTCCAAAACGCGCGCCACGATCTGCACCGCACCGGCCAGACTGTGGGTGGGGGTCAGGATGAAAGTCACATGCTCGGGGGACACCTGGCAGTTGCGCGCAACTTTTTCTGCCAAGTCCGGTGGCGGCACTCTACCCGTTTCCAGTATGAGACACACTTCCTGGGCGCTGTCTTCGTAGCACAGCTCGTCGAACAACGCTTCCTTGCCAGCGGCTGCGCGCCCCGGTCCTGAACCCATGGCGTGAAAGCCACTTTTGCCCTCGCCTTGTGAGAGGCTCCATCCGGCGTACTGACTGCCGAGGCAGGCCAGCACCGGATCCTTGCAGCTGACGTTGACCTGCCACGGCCAATGCCGAAACGTGTCCGCGCTCGCCACACTGACGCGGCCCAATCCGCCCAGACAGATTTCGGCGATGCGGCGACCTGCCTCGATGCCGCCGCGCCGTTCGATCCCCGCGTCGATAAGGGTCGCGCCGTTGCCGATGCGCTCGACACCGATGCGCAGTGCTTGTGCGTCTGCCTTGAGCGCTGTCACCAGCGGCGCCGCCAACGCGTTCACGCTCGGCCAGTGGATGGCAATGGATTGTTGTTCTGGATGGAAGCTAGGGGGTTTGTTCATGGGAAGTCTTTGTAGGCTACGTGCATGCGCCCTGACCACAACATCGAGCACAACTCGCTGGTGCGGCGGCGCAATTGCTCTCGCGCCAGAGCGCTGGAATCCTCCACCGCGTGGATCGAGCATATCGGACCTCTGGCGAGGATAACGCTTCCTGGCAACGGAACATCCGTGACCCATTCTGGCCACCGCGTTCCCTCGTCCACACGAAAGGTGTCTGGCGCCCAGAGTACCGCGTGGGCGCGGGATTTTCGCGCTGGCAACAATGCGCGCGGCAGGTTGCCTTGACAGGCGTCAAGGTGCGCCTGCAACAGGCCGCCGCTCACACGCTCGTCATGCAGATCGATGGTCGCAGTCGGCCGCGGATTGAGTTCGATGACGTATGGTTGATCCCCGTGCAGAAGGAAATCCAAGCCGTTGAGTCCACGCACGCCCGTCGCCCTGACCAAGCGCTCGACCATGGACTCGACATTGGCGCGGATCGCATCGGGTACATCCTGCACACTCGCCGCGCCGCCATAGGCGAACTCCCGGTGAACCGACAACGCCTCCGGCCATTGCTCGCTGAATCCCACCAGCGACGCGCGTTGCGCGTTCGCCAGGAATAACACCGACATGACTCGGCCCGCTTGGTAGCGTTGAAAGTAACGCTTCTCGCTCGCCGGCCATCCTTTCGACGCTCGGCGCACGTGACCCCCACCGGCGCCGCCGATGCGCTTGGACAACCATGGCTGCGCTGCCGAAGGCACCGAGAATCGCACTTCCGGATGCGGGATGGCTAACTCATCGAGCAGCGGGAAAAATCGGCGTGGCTCCTTTACCGCCTGCACGCACGGCGGCGTGTTACCGGCATAAGGAAGCTCCTTGGTCAACGCACGCAGCAATGCGGGACGCCCTTCCAAACCAGATCCCACGACGCAGGCGTGGTAGCCGCCAACAGGCATCAACTCTTTGACGGCGGCAAGCAGTTTTCCTCTGGAAAATCCGCCGCGCGCATTCGCGCACGCACGCGACGCGAGGGCAATCGCGCGCGTATCCAAATCATCAAACAAGTCGAGCACCACTACGGGAATACCAGCGCGAGTAGCGGAAGCCGCCATAGCGCGGCCCGAGGCGGAAACAATCAGTACGGGTCTATGCAATGCCGACATGCTTACGGGCTGCGGCCAGCGCATCGCGCAGATCCAGATAACGCGCCTTTTCCGCCTGCAACATGATCTCGAACATGCCCTTCTCGGTTTGGTATTTGATGTTGCCGATGGCCAACGCCCCAATACCCATGGCGCGCCCTGATCCGGCCTTCAATGCGACGCCGTCGTCCATTACGCCCACACCATCAATGCCTGATGGCGGCACCGCATTCACGTCCGCCGCCACCATCAAACGCTCGGCAACCTTAAGATCGTCCTTGCGCAACACACAAACACCGGCTTTGGCCGTAGCCAGCACGATGTCGCTCTTGCGCAGGACGGCCGTTCTTGCCTTCTGCTGGGTGGCATCCAACACGCCCACCGTCACAGCATGGCGCTGGCTCAATGCGGCGGCGGCGCGCTGGGTTCGACTTATATCCTCTCTAGCCACCAAACCCACATTCGCCCCCGCTTGCGCTGCCAGCACGGCAGCCGCCGCACCCACGGGTCCCGTGCCACCGAATACGGAAACGTTTTTTCCGCTCAGCGTCGTCCCATGAATCTTCTTGAGTTGCCGCTCCACGCAAGCCATCATCGCCGCCGCCGTAGTGAAGGCGCCACTCGGATCGACGAAGACAGACACTTCAAAGGGGGGCACCATAGCCTTGCGTGCCGCCTCAAACATATCGGCGGCCAGCACGCTGTCGCGTCCTCCAATGAAGATTCCGGTGCGCTTCGCGCCCGTAGGTCCGCGCGAAAAGATGGCGTCCTGGGTCAATGCCGCCACCTGCGCGAGTTCCACGTTGGTGTAAGGCACCACCACGTTGTAGCCCGCATCGCAGGCCATGTTCACATCAAACGGACTCATTTGCGCCATCGGCGTGAGCATGTGCAGGATGAAGGGTTTTTCCATGTATCGGTCTCGCTGTTAATAGTCGGATGGCATTTTCTCCCAAACGCGGCAGCCAATCCTATGTAGTCACCACCTGCGCCCCTTTATTGCGTCCCTGTAGAACTCGAAACGCCAGGCCACCATTGGCCGGCCAAAGAGTCGTCGCCTCGCGTACCAATGATTGCGCCTGTGCCTCGGAAGCCACGATGGCGAATCCTGTCGGCCCCCAGGAGCTTTGGCCAATGCCCGTGACGCCGGCGCCTTCGAACCAATGGAGGGCCTGGGCGACACGCGTGCTGGCATATCGTCCACCTTGCGCGGGGGCGAAATGATCGCCGATGATCCGTTGCAGTGCCGTTATCCCGCGTCCGAAACCGTCCAGGTTGCGCTCAGCCAGCGCCGGGGCGGTCTGCATCAACAGCAAGCGGCACAGGTGAGCGCAGAGCGCCTCGCTCAGCGGCGGCAAGGCCTGGAAGGCCGCCACTTCCTGCTCACCGTGCAGTCCACTGCCCGCGTCCTCCAAAATTAGCAGCACACGCCAGTCATCGGGAAAATCCAAACGCATGACAGTGGGCGGTGGCGCAGCATCCGTTCCTCGCCCTCCATCCACTACGAATCCCCCGCTCTCAAACGCGCCCACACCAATGCCCGAGCGCTGGCCGCGTGCATGCAAAGCAGCAATCTCGCGAACAGAACGGCGACGGCCGAATAGTTCACTTAGGGCTACCCCCACCGCCAGCGCCATCTGTGTGCCGGAACCCAACCCGACGTGTTCGGGTATGGCGTCGTGTATCTCAACGTGCGCGCCCCCCTCGCAACCCAGCTTGTCCAGGAAATCTTGGGCGAAGTAACGTGCGCGCCGCGCTTGCGGTCCGTCTACAGTGAGTTCTTGTGCGTGCTGGACACTTAACCGAATGCCAATTCCTTCCAGCGTAAGGCCCACACTGCCGAAGCGGCGGCCCAGGGAACCATTCAAGTCCAGGAAGCCCATATGCAACCGCCCCGGCGCGAAAACTCGCACGGTCGAGGTCACGGACACATCCTTTTCAGCGCGTGATGGATCGACACAAAACACATCGGGGCAGTGTAGCATCGGCGCTCCATGAATCCTGCCAGCCTTGTTCTCTTGGACCATGTGTCCTGCCCTTTCTGCGGCCTGCTGTGCGACGACCTAAGCGTTACCGGTGATGGTAAGACGCTCGCGGTGGTCGCGCGCGGTTGCGACAAAAGCCGCGTTCAGTTCGGGCAGGCTTTCCCTGCTAATGCGCCTTGTGTGGTGGACGGGAACCCCGTCAGCTTGGATGCCGCTATTGAACGGGCCACGGCCATCTTGCGCTCGTCAACGCAACCACTGCTGCTATCTGGCGGCGCCGACGTCGCTAGCATGCGTGCCCTACTCGCACTGGCGGATCGGTGCGGGGCCGTCGTCGATCATACGAACGAGGGCTTGATGCGCAATATCCTCGTCCTGCAAGACAGCGGTTGGATCACCACCACCTTGACCGAGATTCGCAACCGAGCCGATCTCGTCCTTTGCGTGGGGACCGATGTAGTGAGTCGTTTCCCGCGATTTTTCGAACGCTGCGGCATGGGCGGCGGTATGCTGGGCGACCAGCGCCCCGCGCCAGAAGTTATTTTCCTGAGTGCGACGCCGCCAGCCGGAATAAACGCCCGGACAATAGACGTGGCACCGAACCAGATCGCGGAAGTGTTCGCCGTACTGCGCGCCCTAGTCAACAACAAGAAACCGCAACGCGTCGAGCCGCAACTCGAGCAACTTGCGCAACGCATCCAGCGCGCGCGTTACGGCGTGGTGGTTTGGTCGGCGGCGGACTTCGATTTTTCCCAAGCGGAACTCACTATTCAGGCGATTTGCGAATGGGTGAAGGATCTCAACAAGACTATTCGATTTGCGGGGCTGCCATTGGGAGGAAATCAGGGCGACATTAGCGCGCATCAGACCATCACCTGGCAATCGGGTTTTCCCTTACGCACGCGCTTCACCGCACAGGGACCCGACTATGATCCACACCGTTATGCCGCCAGGAGACTACTGGCTACCGACGCAGTGGATGCGCTGCTGTACATCGCGGAGTTCGACTCTAACTTTGCACCTCCGGCCACGACGCTGCCCAGCATCGTTCTTGGGCGGGCCGGCATGTTGCCTCCACCGTGTACGGTGTTTATCCCGGTGGGCACGCCAGGCATCGATCGGTCGGGACATTTGTACCGCACCGACAATGTCGTCGCGGTGCCGCTCAAAAAGCTGACTGAGCGCGGCGCCTACTCCGCTCCCCAAGTACTGAACCAGATGACCGGGGGCCTTGCATGCTTCGTCTGAAGGGCGGCAAGATCGTCGACCCCGCCAACGGCATCGACGGTGAAGTGCGCGATCTATATATCGACGGCGGACGTTTGGTGGCGCCCTCCTTGGCTCATAAGATTCACGAAGACATCGACATCAGCGGCGCGCTGGTGATGGCCGGCGCTATCGATTTGCACACGCATATCGGCGGGGGCAAGGTCAACATCGCGCGCGCCATGCTGCCGGAGGATCATCGCGGTACGCAACGTGGCGCGACGCCATTGTTGCGATCGGGCAGCGGACGCGCCACACCTTCAACATTGACCACCGGCTATCGCTACGCTGAGATGGGCTACACCGCTTGCTTCGAGCCGGCCATGTTGCCTGCCAATGCGCGGCAAGCGCACATGGAGATGGGCGATACGCCGATCGTGGATAAGGGCGCTTACGCGCTGCTTGGCAATGACGATTTCCTACTGCGACTGATGCAAGAGAAAGCAGAGCAGCAGGTCATCAACGACTATGTCGCGTGGACCTTGCGCGCCTCCCAAGCGTTGGGCATCAAGGTGGTCAATCCCGGAGGTATTTCCGCTTTCAAGTTCAATACCCGCAAGCTCGATGTGGACGAAGCTTCGCCGCACTACGGCATCACGCCGCGCGCGATACTCACCACCTTGACCCGTGCTTTGCACGCTCTCAAGGTGCCGCACCCTTTGCATGTGCACGCCAGTAACCTCGGCATTCCCGGCAACATCGAAACGACCTTGGCCACCATCGATGCCGCCGAGGGCTTGCCCATTCACCTGGCTCACATCCAGTTCCATAGCTACGCCAAGGAGGGTGACCGCAAATTCTCCTCTGGCGCCGCGCGCATTGCCGAGGCGATCAACGGACACCGGAACGTATCGGCGGATGTGGGGCAGATTCTGTTTGGACAGACCGTTACCGCCTCCGGTGACAGTATGGCGCAGCATCGCAACAGCGTTCACGCCCGCCCCGGCAAATGGGTGGTGATGGATATCGAATGCGATGCCGGATGCGGCGTGGTGCCATTCAAGTATCGCGACCAGAATTTCGTCAACGCCTTGCAGTGGGCTATCGGATTGGAAATCTTTCTGATGGTGGACGATCCCTGGCGCATCTTTCTGACCACCGATCATCCGAACGGCGCGCCATTTACGAGCTATCCGCACTTGATGCGGCTACTGATGGACAAAAGCTTCCGTGATGATCAGCTCTCGCGCATTCATCCCGATGCCGCCGCGGCATCCTGCCTGGGCAGTCTGCAACGCCAGTATTCGCTCTACGAAATCGCCACCATGACGCGCGCGGCGCCGGCGCGCATTCTGGGTTTGACCGACCGCGGACACCTCGCGCCGGGCGCGGCAGCGGATATCACCGTGTATCAGGTGCAAAACGACGCCGAAGCCATGTTCAGCGCGCCCGAGTACGTATTCAAGGATGGCGTGTTGGTGGCGCGTCGAGGCAAGACGGTGGGCGTCACACGCGGTATCACGCACACCGTCAAGCCAGATTTCGATCCTGCCATCGAGAAGCGGCTGCGCTCGTACTTCGAGCGCTATCACACCTTGAGTTTAGACAACTTCGCCATCAGCGATGACGAGATGATCGAGTGCGGCAGCCGCGCGCTGTTGACGCATCCGTGTGCGAGGGTAGCGTGAATATCAACGGTGTAGCGATCGACGATACCTTCGCCGAAGCATTCGGGATGAAGGCAACCCGCATCATCATCACTGCGCTCAATCTGGAATGGGCCTATCACGCAGCGCGCGCGGCAACAGGCTTAGCCACCTCGGTCATCGCGTGCGGTTGCGAAGGCGGCATTGAACGAGAACTCTCCTCCGAAGAAACACCCGATGGACGGCCGGGACTTTCCATTCTCTTATTCGCTGTTTCCACCAAGGAACTCTCCGCACAAGTGGAACGGCGCATCGGGCAATGCGTACTGACCTCACCCACCTCGGCGTGTTTCTCCGGTATCGATGGCGAGCCGATTGCGTTGGGCAAGAACTTGCGCTTCTTCGGCGACGGTTATCAGAACTCAAAATTGATCGGCAACAAGCGCTATTGGCGCGTGCCAGTCATGGATGGCGAGTTCTTGTGCGAGGAAACCACTGGCATGGTGAAAGCCGTGGGTGGGGGAAATTTCCTCGTCCTGGCACGCACACAGGAGCAGGCGCTGCAGGCGTGCGAAGCCGCCATCGCCGCCATGCGCACCCTCTCCGGAGTCATCATGCCTTTCCCTGGCGGCGTGGTGCGCTCCGGTTCGAAAGTCGGGTCCAGGTACAAAACATTGATGGCCTCCACCAATGATGCTTTCTGCCCCACCTTACGCGGCGCCACGACCTCGAGCGTACTGACGCCGGATGTGGGCGCCGTGCTGGAAATCGTCATCGACGGGCTTACCGACGCCGATGTATGCAACGCCATGCGAACGGGAATGCGCGCAGTGTGCAAGGTCGGCGCCACCGGTGGCGTGTTGCGTCTATCCGCCGGAAACTACGGCGGCAGGCTTGGCCCCTTCCACTATAAGTTGCGGGAGATTCTGGCGTGAGTGCCGGGTTGGTATTTCGGCTGCGCGATGCCCTGCCCCTAAGCATTGAGGTTTCAGCGCTGATTCCCAGTGCCTTCACCGGAAAATCCGTACGCGAAATCGAAACCCTATCGATTGTCTTTGGAAAACACACCGTAGCACTCGCGGAATTGTTCGCCATCGAAGGGGACAACACTGAGCACCTGATCTTTGAGAATGCGTCCGAAAGACTACTGCGCATCGGTGCCGGACTCGATGGCGGAAAAATCACAGTGCATGGCAATGCCGGGGACGAAATCGGCTTCGCCATGCAAGCCGGA
>JANNFC010000725.1:0-9227 GCA_031379405.1 Betaproteobacteria bacterium
GGCGACAAGAGATTTTTCGTGGAACGTGTTCGTAGCGGGTGAGGTTCTTGAATCCTCTCTGGTGCGCCGGCTCTGAAAATGGAGCGGGCGTATACCTCGGTGCGCAAAGCGAAAAAAATAGGACGACCTAGCTCAGTGGTGGAGCACGAAAGGTGGATGCCTTTCGATGTCGCGGGTTCGATTCCTGTGGTCGTCGCCATTTCCATAGCTCAATAGGTAGAGCAATCGACTGATACTCGATGGGTAGCGGGTTCAAATCCCGCTGGAAAACCCTCTTGCAAAGAGGTCTTGAAAGTGTGTGGTAAACGGGCCGGTTTCGGCGTTGTGGGTGGGGGATTTGGGGCGCAAGCTCGACTCACCAACAGCGCGCCGCGCACGGGACTTGGCATCGCTGGTTTGCATGGCGAGCGAGATTGCAACAGCCGAACGCAGAATGCGGCGAAAGGCGCGGCCCATCTCCCTTCCATGCACGGCGTACACCCGTCGCGTGCGCGGGAAGCCGGATCCTTAATGTGTGAAGGAGCAACAACATGATTCGAAAATTTCTGGTGAAAAAAGACGAACGCGCCTTGCTATTCCGCAAGGGTGACTTCGAAGAAATTCTGGAGGCGGGCGAGTACCGCTACTTCGATCCGCTGAAGCGCTATAGCGTGGAGCGATTCCCGCTGTCCAAGGCCTTGTTCGAGCATCGCTTGGCGGACTACTTGATCAAGTCCGAGGCGGCCGTGGTGGCGAGTGAATTCACGCTGGTAGAACTTAACGCGACCGAAGCCGGCCTGCGTTACGAGAACGGCGTACTTGTGGAAGTCTTGGCACCCAGCGTGCGACGCTTGTACTGGAAGGGCTACCTCGATGTGCGGGTGGACAAGATCGACATCGCCAGCAACCTGCGTGTGGAAGTGAAGCTGCTATCGCAGTTGGTCGAATCCGCCGCCGGCGCATTCCGCGCGAAAGTGCCGGGTGCAACCGAGGTCTACGCAGTGCAAGTGCCGCAGTACCAAGTGGCGTTGCTCTACGTGAACGGTAAATTCGTGGAACTGCTCGAAGCCGGTCTACATGCTTTTTGGCGCTTCGGCCGCGATGTATCGTTGGCTTCGGCTTGGCGGTGGATGGTGTGCTCAAGGACCTGGTAAAAATCCGTCCGTAGGGTCCCACACTCAACTCAAACCTCTGCCCGAAGCCTCTTCCGGCGGGGGTTTCTTACCTACCAACGATCCGTAGGGCGGATGAAATCCGCCGTCCTTCATTCGGCTCTCCTTCGGTGACTACCGGCCACCCGCCGCATCGATAATCCCTCCACCCAAACACACCTCGCCGTCATACAGCACCGCGGACTGTCCCGGCGTAATCGCCCACTGCGGCGTTTCAAATTCCAACGAAAACCGCGCATCATCATTGACACTCAAGCGGCACGCAGCATCCGCTTGGCGATAACGCGTCTTGGCCCCATAGATACTGGACGGCTCCGGCGCCGAGCCCGAGATCCAACTGGCTTGCCCGGCGATCAACGCAGTGTGATAAAGCGCCGGATGATCATGCCCCTGAGCCACGATCAGACGATTGCCCGACATGTCCTTGCCGATGACGTACCAAGCTTCCCCCGCACCGCCGATACCGAGGCCCTGGCGCTGGCCAATGGTGTAGTACATTAATCCGTGATGTTCGCCAACTTGCTTGCCCTCCGGAGTTTGCATCGGACCAGGTTTGGGAGTCAGGTAGCGCATCAAAAACTCACGGAACGGCCGCTCGCCGATAAAGCAGATGCCGGTGCTATCGCGCTTGGCGTGATTGGCGAGATCGACGTGGCGTGCCATCTCGCGCACTTCGCTTTTTTTTAACTCACCCACCGGAAACAGCGCGCGCGAAAGTTGCGATTGAACAAGACGGTAGAGAAAGTAACTCTGATCCTTTGACGCATCCAATCCGCGCAGCAATTGAAAGCTGCCAGCGTGCTCGCGCACGCGCGCGTAATGACCCGTGGCGATGCGTTGCGCCCCCAGGCTGATGGCGTGATCGAGAAACGCCTTGAACTTGATCTCCGCATTGCACAGTACATCCGGGTTCGGTGTGCGGCCCGCTTGGTATTCCTCCAGAAAGTTGTTGAAGACGCGGTCCTTATACTCGGAAGAAAAATTCACCACCTCGATCTCGATGCCGATGCGATCGGCAACGGCGACGGCGTCGATCAAATCCTCGCGCGTGGTGCAGTACTCGTCGGTGTCGTCATCCTCCCAGTTCTTCATGAACAGCCCGACGACGTCGAAGCCTTGCTCCTTCAGCAGCCACGCCGCCACGGACGAATCCACACCACCGGACATGCCGACTACTACGCGCTGCTTGGAGGCGGGGGCATTTTGCGCGACACGAGCGATAAGTTCGGAAAGATCAGTCATCAGTCGTAGTGGGTGAGAAGCGCCAGCGGGAAGCGCTTGCCGGACAAATAGTCTTCGACGCAGCGTAGCACCAATGGGCTGCGATGGCGCGTCGCGTCCTGCTGCATCTCGGCGTGGGACATCCAAACGGCGCGCAAAATCCCATCATCCAAGCGATAACCCGGTACCGGTTCGCTCACCGTGCCGACAAAGGCGAAGCGCAGATAAGTGATGTCTCCCGCCGGTCGGGACCAGTTGTACACGCCCAGTAGATGTGTTGGCGTGAAGTGCCGCCCCGTTTCCTCCAGCGCTTCCCGAATGGCACCTTGGATCATGCTCTCGTCACGCTCCCAATGACCTGCGGGCTGATTGATGCGAATGCCTTCATCGGTCTGTTCTTCGACGAGGAGAAACTTGCCTTCCAGTTCCACCACCGCCGCCACGGTGACGTGAGGTTTCCAAACCATGTTTATCCTTGCGCTGGTGGCACGATGACGAGGGCGTCTTAGTCGTTCGCCAAAATGAAAATGACAGGGAATCTCCCTTGCCTTTCCGTTTCTGGATTTTAGGGCAAGGCCTCCATGAGAAGAGGCCGAGGATAATGACCACGGCCGCAAGCCAAATATCCTTCGCTTTGCCGGTGTTGGTTCCATACATCCCTGGTGGTGGAAGATGCTGACGGACGTACTCGTTACGCCGCTGCGAAGCGTGCAAGCGGTGAACGCATCTGCGCGCGTCGCCGCACTACTTGCTGGCCTTGGAGTGGGACACTGGTGGGTCGCAGACCTTCCCTCACTCGCACCTCCGAGCGTCGCGATCTCCGGTCCGCAACCCTCGTCACAGATCGAAGAGCGCTATGCGCGCTTCTGCGATCTGTACCCGCGCCTCAAGACTTGGCAGGTAACCGGGTGGCTTGCCAGGAGACGAATTGCAGACCGCTGTCGCGCTTTGCCCACACGGCGGTGAACATCAGTTCGAGCACCATATCCTGACCCCGGGCAGTGACCTCGAAGGTCCCTCTCCCGGTGATGATGCCGACGCTGCCGAACACGCGTGTGGTCACATCACCGCGCGTCATGTTGTGGTACTTGACGGTGCCCGATCGCATGGATTCGATAAAGCTCTCTTTAGTGTCGATCACCGTGCTGGAGTGGTAATACACCAAGTCGTCGGAGAACATGCGCTGCATGGCGGCGAAGTCGTTGCTCATCTGCGCGGCGTAGCGTGCTTCTTCCGCGCGAAGTATTTCGTCGGTGGTGGGGAGTAGGCTGCCTCCGCTAACCGATGGAGCGGCATGCAGAACGACGGGGTGTGTGAGGGTTATCAGTGATTGCAGCATGGATTTTCTCCGTGGATTGAGCGGATGAACGAGTGGGGCTGTTGTAAGTGATCGAGCGCGCGGGGCGCGCTGCGGTGCGTGGAACGCACCCTACGGGCTTGCCATGGTATGGGGAATCATCTTCAGTTCTTCACCGCCTCAGGATTGATCACGCGCATGGGTCTGCCATCCAGAAAAGCCAGCACATTCTCAATGGATTCCCGATAGTACTGCGCGTACACCTGTGCCGTGCAATAGCCAAGGTGCGGCGTGAGCACGCTGTTGGGCAGACTGCGAAGAGGATGATTCTTGGGCAGCGGTTCCTGACCGAACACATCCATGCCAGCGATCAATCGTCCAGCTCGCAACGCCGCTATCAGTGCATCTTCGTTGACCAGCGGTCCGCGCGAAGTGTTCACCAGTATGGCTCCAGGTTTCATCATCCCGAGTTCCGCCACATCCAACAAATTGCGCGTGCGCACAGAGAGCACCACGTGCAGCGACACCGCGTCGGATTCCTTCAGAAGTGTGACTTTATCGACCAGCGTGGCGCCGGCGGTGCGTGCGACCTCATCAGTCATATTCTGGCTCCAGGCAAGCAGGCGCATGCCCAGAGCCTGCCCGTATCGTGCCATCAGTTTGCCGATCTTGCCCAGGCCGATAATGCCGAGCGTCTTGCCATCCAACACGGTACCCAAAGGCACATCGGATTGGAAATTGCCCGCGCGCATGGAGGCATCCGCTTGCGGAATGCGTCGTGCCGCCGCCAATAGCAGTGCCAAGGCGAGCTCGGCGGTGGTGGCGGTGGATTGCTGGCTTCCGGTATTGCACAGCACTATCCCGCGTGCGTTTACCGTGGGCATATCGACGCTGAAGGTGCGCACGCCGGTCAACGCGATCATGCGCAGCTTTGGCAAGCGTGCGAGTAGTGAAGCTGGAAACGCGGTGCGCTCGCGCATGATGATCAGCGCATCGAAGTCCTCCAGCACCTTTCCCAGATCTTCCTCCGGTTCAAAGGGACGCTCGAAAAACACCACTTCGGCGCGGGCTTGGAGCGCCGACCAGTCGGCACTCTTCTGCGCCACGCGCTGCCAATCATCCAGTACCGCTATCCTTGCCATGTTCATATCCTACGCGACGCGATAGCGCTCGAGGATACTCCGATCGATGTCGATGCCCAGCCCCGGACCCGTGGGCACCTGCACCCATCCCTTGGAATGAGCCAGCGATGTGGTGCTGAGTTGATCGCGAAATGGATTGAAGGTCTGCTCGCACTCCAGCATGGGAGGAATGGGCACTAAGCAAGGCGGACAATCGGGCAGCGATGCAAGGAAGTGCATGGTCGCGGCAAGCCCGATAGCGGTGCCCCACGCATGCGGCACACATTGCACCGAATGCGCTTGCGCCAGTGCGGCGATTTTCTTGCACTCGGTGATACCGCCGGCCGCGCACACGTCCGGCTGCACGATGTCCATGGCGCGGCGAGCGAGTATTTCCCGAAATCTGAATTTGGCGAATTCGTTTTCCCCTCCCGCCACTGCCATGTCCAGCGAGCGACTCACTTCCACGTATCCATCCAAGTCTTCCGGCGAGATCGGCTCTTCAAACCAATACACCCCTAACTTCTCCATCTCGCGGCCGATGTGGATGGCCTGCGGCACATTGAAGCAGTGATTGGCATCCACCATCAATTGAATGTCCGGTCCAATGGCATCGCGCACGGCTGCGACGCGATTGAGATCTTTCTTGATGGAACCCAAACCGATCTTCATCTTGATGGCGCTGAAACCCTGCTCGACATAGCGGCGCGCTTCTTCCACTGCTTCCTCATTCAAGCGATCCATGTTCTTGAAGTAAAGTCCCGTGGCATAGGCCGACAGCTTCGGGCGAAAGCAACCGCCGATCAGCTTATGGATGGGTTGCTTGCACGCCTTGCCGATGATGTCCCATAGCGCGATGTCGATGCCGCTGATGCCCGAGATGGTCATGCCGGTGAGGCCGTAGTCCTTCACCTTGTTGTAGAGCGCTTCCCAAATCACCTCCACATCGAAGGGATCCTTGCCGATGACGGAAGGCTTGAGCAGCGAATCGACGATGGCCTTGCACACCGCCGCCGGGCCGTAGCAATCGCCCCAGCCGGTGATACCTTCGTCGGTCTTGACTTCCACCACGAGCGCTCCCTTGGTCTTGTAGTACCAGCCCCGGGAGGAGGTAAAGGGGTCGTCGACATTGACGGACAGTTGGTGCGTGATGATGTCGGTAATCTTCATATGGAAAGAAACTGGAATCGGTCAGTTGGTCGAATTCTAATGGTAGATTGCTCCTGTTCCGAGTATTGAACCGAGGTGCCTCATGCGAACCAAGTATGAGATCGTGCTTAACTGGTTGCCGCGCGACACGGGTATGCCGCTGGAAGAGTTCGGCGAGTATGTCTTGGTGGTGAATTTTCAGAACTATGTGCGAATGGTTTGCGCAGTGGCACGCGGTCGAGATTCGCGGTGAAGATCGCCCGATACTTGAGAGCAGCTAGGGAAAGCGTTTGCCCAGATCACGGTCGGTAAAAAAGACGTGCATCAAGCTTGAGATGTTCTTCGAGAAGCTTCCGCATAGCAAGCTGTCCGGAAGCAGGAAGATCGATCAACTCCCCATACTTATCCAGGAACACTCTCCCCGCATGGGTGCGAAGATCCGGGTGAAGGTGCAATCACTCGATACTGAGCTTTTGCTCGGCATGCTTAATCGCTTTTCGTAGTTCGCCAATGGCAACACCATGATCTGTTCTAAGTGATCGAAGCACATGCGCCTCAATAAGGTTTTGGAACGACAGCAGAGGCGGATGCTTCTGTGCACGCTTGATAAGCGGCTGAAACATCGCCCGGTGTTCCTTTCCGATGGGATACGCGCGCCCCACTACCCACGACCGTAAAGTCGCGGCGGGAAGCTTAAGGTAGCGCGCCGCCTCTGTAATCGTATAGGCGGCTTGGTTGCGCACGTCGAAACCCTTAGAGGACATGGTGCGCATTATGGTGGCAGATGATTTTCGGTCTCCCAGTTTACCGAGCGACGACATGCCGGAGTTGCCCTACCAATCATGCTTCACCGCCCGCACCACATCGGCGCCCAGCGCATGGCGTGCACTCCACCAACTGGTGAGAGTCGTCAACGCCAATAAACTCAAGGCAAAGACTGTGAGCCTGGGGGTCAGGATCAACGCGCCCACGCTGCTGAAACCCACCAAGCCGATGAGAATCGCCACGCTCTCCAGGGCATAGGTGATAGCGAAGGTACGATCGAACACCGATAGAGAAATCTGGCGAAGCTCGCCTGGGGAGGTGATCTCGAGCATTCCTTCTCGGGACGATCCGTGAATGGCGGCACTCATCTCTTCCAGCGATGCGCCCGGCTCCAGCCAAAGGGCGAGATCGTTGACGCGCTGGTCTGCGGCGATCTGCACGTAGAGCGCCCGGTCGATCAAGAACGCACCCTGCTGCGGTGAGTAGTCGCGCCATACGCCCGCGACGATGAACCCCCTGCGCTTGCCCTCGATGGGGAGCGTCGATGGTCTCAGGCAAACAGGTTTTTGAACCGCTTTCCCGCATAACTTCTGTAGACGGTGAAGTCCCGTTCGTCGATCGTCACCACCTTATCGATTCGTTTCTGCTGCGCCAGCCACACCAGAGACACATCGGCGAAATCTGCCGGGAGGTCGCTGTACTTGGCGAGGAGGTTGCCGACGCGCGACAAGTCCGCGATTCCCTCAAAGCGAAGCATGCCGGCCTTCGTGGCGCGATCAAGCCAGGTCAGCGCAGCGACTTGATGTGCGAGACTCGGCGCCAAGACGTAGGCCACCTCCGTCAATACCGCCTCGGTGCTCCAGAGCTGCCCGCGAAAACTTTCGAAGAATGCCACGGCACTCTTATGGTGTTGGTCCGCTCTGTTGATGAGGGCCACCACCGGACCGGTATCAAGCAGTGCGCTTGCCACGCCAGTGCTCATTCATGATGCGCTTGACATCGCGGCTCTGGGGGGCTGGAAGCCCCTCATCGGGAATCAAGTCCGCGGCAAGGCTATAGAGACTGGGCGGTTTAGCGTTCTTGTGCGCCCTGAGATGTTTCGTAAGCGCTTCTCGCAAAACGTCCGACCTGGAACTACCAGTGCGTTCACAGTATTCATTCAGGAGCGATTCCAACTCTTCGGCGAGTCTGGCGTTGATGGCCATTGGCGTACCCCGTATCACACAAGTCTGATCAATGTAACACAGAATAGAATGGCCACACTTAAGGGGACAACTCTTCGAGCAGCGCCTTGGCTTCCTTCAAGTCCCTGGTATCGAAACCCTCGGTGAACCAGTCGTACACGGGAACAAGGAGGTCGCGGGCTTCTCGGCGTTTGCCTTGGGATTGCCAGAGACGGGCGAGGCCGGTGGCGGTGCGTAGTTCCCAGGACTTGGCTTGCTGCTGGCGTGCGCAGTCCAGCGAGGCAAGAAACTGGCGTTCAGCATTCGCGGGATCATTTTTCATGAGAAGAATGATGCCCTTGAGCCGAAGAATCTCCGCATAGAATACGCGCTCATCCCATCCCGGACGCAACACTTGGGCTATTTGCTCGTCAACTAGGTTGAGCGAGTCGTCGAGATTGCCAGCCAATGCCATGGCTTCGGCTAGTACCGTATTTGTGTACGGCAGTTCTATTTTGCCACCCCCAAGATCTGCAGCATCGATGCCGGCTCGGAGCGACGGCATGGCCTCGTGAAATTTGAAGGTGTAGGTCGCCTCCGGTGGCGTGCCGCGTCTGAATGCGAGTCCCGATTCGGTGAGCTGTTGTAGTGCCTGGTCCAGTTCCGACTTTGTCTTCGGCGCGATGGCCTGAATGAGTTCGTAGCTGAACTCCCGACCAATCACCGCCCCCATCTGCGCGATCTGCTTCACCGCCTGGTTGCGATCCAGTCGCGCCATCAGTGAGTCTCGGAGTGTCGCTGGAATGGTGAGCTGGTTGGGATCGCCTCGGAACTCGTAGCGGTCTTCTTTCTCCTCAATCTCTTTGGACTCCAGGATCGCCTTGGTGAGCTCCTCCACGTACAGCGGCACGCCGTCGGTCTTGATGAGGATTTGTTCCTGCAGATTGCCCGGCAAGGTTTTGCCCTTCGCAACTCGGGTCACCATGGCGGCGCTTTGCGCCTTGGTCAACTTCGACAGGTTCATCGCGCTCACATGTCCGTGACTTGCCCAGCGATTCTGAAACTCCGGCCGGTGCGTGATCAGGATGAGCAATGGAAAGCCCTGCACGCGGTCGATCAGCAAGTCGAGGATTTCCAAGCTGGTGGGGTCCGCCCAGTGTGCATCTTCGAACAGCATCACACTGGGCTGGTGGCGGGCGGCGGCTTCGGTCAAGTCCACCAAGGCCCTCAAGGTCTCGTCCTTGAAGCGCTGGGGCGTCATCTGGATCGGGCCGTAGCGGCTCTCGGCAGGTAAGGAGAGCATGGTCCCTGAACCGGTACCCTTTCAGTGGACGCCAAGAGGACCACAAAGCGCGTTGTC
>JANNFC010000014.1:0-8388 GCA_031379405.1 Betaproteobacteria bacterium
GTCTCCGTCATCATCTCGAAGCTCTTCCCTTTGCAGGAATTCTTTCCCCTGCACTCATTCTTCGCTGTCTTGCATTCGCCTTTGCCCTTACAAGCATTGCTGCTATAACACTTCACTTTCACATCGTCCGCGCTGGTCGCGGGGGTCGTGAAACCGGAAGCAAACAGCGCCGCTGCGGTTGTGGCAATAGCCAGGCCCATCATCCTGCGATTTACATCCATTTCTTCATCTCCAATAAATTGCGTTGCATGAGAAGCAGTCTGGGCAAGCACATTCATGGAGGTTGTGCATGCCAACCGCTTGCATATTGGGCGTTCTTCACCGCACGCTTGCCTTAAATGCAGGGCTCCGCGCCGCAGCGGGTCAGCGCCAATCTGTTCGCCGATAGTTCTATCGGTGGTGTCACTATCAACGTGTGTGTCGATGTCATGTCAAGCTTTCATGTTTGGCGAATACCCAGACCACGGGCCAAGACGGACGGGACTCACTCGGTCGCGCTTGACCTGAGTGCGACTCACACCTTTAGCCTAATCGTTGATCAGTTTTGCGACCGGTAGTGGTCAAGATGCTCCTGCGGAGGCAAGTGTGCTCAAAGTGAACGATCTGGCGAGAAACGCTGGGGTTTCTGTCCACATCGTGCGGTACTACACGCGCGTGGGGCTGATTCGGCCGGTGCGGCGTAGCGTGAACGGATACAAGCAGTTTGAGCAAGCCGACATCAAACGGCTCCTGTTCATCCGCCGCGCTCGAGGACTGGGCTTCACTCTCACGGATATCGCCGAGATCATGCGTATGAGCCGGAGCAGGCAGACGCCGTGTCCGATGGTGCGGGAGATCATGCAGAGGCGGTTCCGCGAGACCACTGGCGAGCTCGAACAGATACTCGCCCTCAAGCATCGCATCGCTCATGCGCTCGAACAATGGCGTTCGCTGCCTGACAGCGTGCCGACCGGTGACGAAATCTGCCGATTGATTGAGGGGATGGAAGAGTGCGATCCGCCGTTCGCGACCACAATCCCCGTTCGTCGGAAGTTCCCGCCTTCGATGCGTTCCTAGGCAAGACTGCAGAGTGAGTTAAAGCAAACATTACGCTGATATACAAACCAATGATTTCGATCTCGAAGCGATTGCGCGTGACCTTGATATATCTCGCCACGGCTGGTGCGGGAAATCTTGCCTGGGAGGTGTTGCAGTTGCCGCTGTACACAATCTGGTACACCGCCCCGGTGGCATCCATCGCGTTTGCCGTCCTGCATTGCACCCTTGGCGATGTTCTGATCGCCGCAGCGAGCCTTGCCCTTGCCGTGCTGGCACTCGGACGGCCAGAGTGGCCCGAGAACGCCGGGACCTACCTGCGTGTGGCGTACCTTGCCTTGGGACTCGGCGTGGCCTACACGGTATTCAGCGAATGGGTGCAGGTCGAGCTCCTCGGGAATTGGGCCTACTCGGCGAAGATGCCGCGGTTGCCGTGGCTCGGGACAGGACTAGCGCCGTTCGCGCAGTGGTTCGTCGTGCCCACCGCCGCGTTCTGGCTGGCCGCACCTCACCGATGCAAGCCGGCGCGAAGGCAAATTTCTGGAGGCCGGGTTTGATCTCACATACGTGCGGATGTGAAGGGCTGATCGATCACATCACGGGTGCGCCGGAAGGACGCAATGCAGTGAGATGCGTCAGTGTGCCGGGATGAATACATTTTTCGTTAATTTGATCCTTGTCAGAGGAGGTGTGGCGATGAGATGACAGTATGTAAAGTGTGTGGCGCCTTGGTGAGCGGTTCGGCACCAGTACAGACAAAGCGAGCAACTTAATGGATTACAACGGAGAGTTAAACATGAATACGAAACGCACGGAATACCAATCGCACCTTCGAGTGTTCCTAGTCTTGGCCGCGGTGCTGCTTGGCGGCTGCGCCAGCCCGCACTATAGCGCGACCCACGAGCAAGTGGAGCAGCGGATCGCAGCCGCGCGCACGCGCGCCGACCACCAGAGTTTGGCGCAGTTCTTCGAACAGGAGGCGCAGGAATCCAAGAAACGAGCTGAAAAGCATCGGACTATGGGCAAGAGCTTTGCGATCGAAGGATGGGGTCGAGGAAAAGCAGGGATCCAGGCTCGCGATCACTGCGAGACATTAGTGGGGTTATACGAAAAAGCAGAGCAGGAAAATAGATCGCTGGCGGCCCTGCATCGGCAGCTCGCGGCCGAGACGAGTGAGTAAGCTCAATGGCTAAGCGCTTCCACTACGGCGCGCGGTGATCGCGAGCCTATGGCTGTGTACTCAGGTTTTAGCGCAAGAGTTGCCCACCCCGTTTCGTTTGGCGGATGTCGTACGTATCGCGACTCGGCAGCGCGCGGTGGGCGCGCGCGGTGTGTCATCAAGAGGGTTGCCGGCCGCGCTTGAGCATGGGTTGGGCGTATCTGCATGGTGCAGCTACGGGATCGTTGCTCGGGTTGGCGTAGCGCAAGTATTTCTTGGAGACCACTGGCGATTCTCCTCGCACTGAACGAAGCCGGAATGAATATGCGAAAGAGTGTTCTGATTTTGCTCTCCCTGCTGGGTCTGGCACCGAGCGCCGCGCAAGCTGGCGACTCCGTCACCGTGGCCTCTTGCCCGCCCGGCAAGGATCCCTACGTACAAACAATGAGCGGGCTGTTTACCGTCCACGTCGTGTGTGACCGGGTTCATTTCGAGATTCCCCCTGGCATGCTCAACCGGGACATTCTCGCCAACACCGAGTTCGCCGCTCTGTCCACCGGCACCGATTTTGTGGCGCCCGGTTCGGTTGTCGATAACCGCGTCATCCGATTCACTCGCCTGGGAAACAAGGTTTATCTCGAAAACGTGCGCTACGAGATCTCGGCACGCCAGAGGCCCGATCTTCAACGCGGAGCGGAGGCGGCATCGCTGCGCACCGTGCTTCGAGCCTTCGATGTTCTGCGCGAAGGCACCAACGGCGCTCCGGTCATCGACATCACGGGGGTTCTCACCACTGAAGTGCCAGCGGAATTCGCGTTGGACATCATGCGCCACTTTCGCATGCGCCACGTCGATCCGAAGCGGTCCTATATTCATACCGTCAAGGCTTTTCCTGAACATATCGACGTTCAGTTCTATCAAACTTGGGTACCGGATCCGAACGAGTTGTTCAAGCCCAGTGGCGACGAGGAGAACCGCACCGCCTCACTGGGGTTCATCTTTCATATGAGCTTGCATCTTCTGCCCAAGGAGCCCATGCGTGGCCGTTATTGGGACGCCCGCGTGGGCTTTTACAACGTTTCCTTCGACGACTTCGGTTCCGGCGAAATCGGAAAGGTGAGCCGCGCATACATTCAGCGCTACCGGTTGGAGAAAAAGGACATCGGCGCGGCGGTTTCCGAACCGGTTCAACCGATCGTGTTTTTTATCAGCGAGGAGGTGCCTCAAGAATGGCGTCCCTACATCAAGCGCGGTATCGAGGATTGGCAGCCGCTGCTTGAGAAAGCAGGCTTTCGCAATGCGATCATCGCCCGCGATGCGCCCAGTTCGGAGGAAGATCCGCACTGGCATCCTGAGGATGTGCGCTACAACGTCGTGCGCTGGACCCCCAGCGGCCGGCAAAACGCCACAGGACCCGCGGTGATCGACCCGCGCAGCGGTGAGGTGATTTCGTCGCACGCGATTTTTTGGCACGATGTATTGCGGCTAATCGAAACGTGGTACTTCACACAAGTATCCCCTCTCGACCCAAGAGGCCGTCAGCTTCCGCTGCCGCAGGAAATCATCGGAGCGCTGTTGCGCTACGTGGTTTCCCATGAGATCGGGCACTCTCTAGGGCTTCGTCACAACTTCAAGGGTCATTCCGCCTACTCGGTGGCGCAGTTACGCAGCAAGGAGTGGACGCAGCGCTGGGGCAATTCCGCCTCCATCATGGACTATTCGAGGCTGAACTATGTCGCGCAGCCCGGTGACAACGCCTACCTGTTACCGCGCTTCGGTCCCTACGACTACTTCGCCATCGAATGGGGATATGGCCAGTTCGCCCGCAACGCCACGCGAGAAGGCAACGTCGTGACCGAAGTGATCAACACCGACGCGGAAACGGAGCTACTCGACAAGCTCGCCGCCAAGCAGGTCGACGATCCTTTGCTGCGTTTCGGTGGGTAAGATTCATCGGCCAACCTCGATCCGACCGTTAACACCAACGTCATCGGCGGGGATCCCATCGAAGCAGCCGACTACGGGCTGCGCAATGTCGACCGCGTGATGCCCTATTTGATCTCCGGCACGACTCGTTTGGGTGGTGACTACGCTCGCTCGAAGGACATGTATGAGGCACTGATTCAGCATCGCCATCGGCAACTCTCCGCCGTGGCCAAGCTCGTGGGCGGGGTCGAGGAAACGCGCTATCAGGCCGGACGAGGCGGGCCGCCCTTCAAGGCGGTGCCTGCGAGTCGCCAGCGCGCGGCAGTGAAGTTTCTCTTGGATCGCGCCTTCGCCGTACCCCGTGCTTTACTTGATAAAGCGGTGTTGACGCGTATCGCACCCTCCGGCGGAGCCGATGGGCTACAAGGTTCGAACGTCAAGCTTTTGCGGCAACTGCTGAGCGACAGCGTGTTTCAGCGCATGGCTGAAGCGCAATCCCTCGACCCCGGCGGCAAAAGCTACACGGGAATAGACATGTTGCGCGACTTGAACGATGGTCTGTTCAAGGAGTTTTCCTCGGCCAAACCGGTGACTGAATTGTACAGGCGTGAGTTGCAGCGTAACTACGTCACCCTACTGCTCGTCGCGGCGGGAGCGCAGGATGATCCGGAGTCCTCTTCCCGGGATACTGAGTCGATCTCCCTTAGCTTGCGGGTGAATTCCAAAGACTCACACCATGAGGCGAAGCGCTCCGCCGCGTCTCTGACGGAGGTGGCGCGACAATACCGCGCCGGCAGCCTTCCGAGCGAGGCTCGAACGATGCTCCTCACGGGCATTTACCATCTTCATGGCAAGATCGGGGCGGTTATCGGCAAAGCCCGCGATCCCGTGACGGTCGCCCATTTGCGCGATCTCAAGATGCGGCTTGCGCGCGCGCTGTAACCGCCGCTCACCTCGATTGTAGGGGCTTCGAGACATCGATCAAGAGCTTGAACGGAACTTGAGAACTCATGGAGGAATTGAGCCAGCGTTACGCCGTCACGCAAAAGGTGTACGAGAGTTGGAACCAAACCACAGGCTATTGCGCCGATATTGGCGCCCTGTGCCGGTTGCTTGAGCAACCGCTTCGTCACCATTGTGCACATCCGCTTAGTTCGGCAGCGCACAGACGTGCGACTTACACCAGGCGCAAGGTGCTGGCCTGAGTATCACCATGGCCCCTGTTACCTTCTTCATTCTTCTCGTAGAGACAGTTACATGAGCACATATGAGCCCAGTGCGAACAGCCTCAAAGCCGATGGCGCTTCGCAATACTGCCCCAACCACCACGGCGATGGCGGACGCACGGCGACCCGCGCACTACCTGGCGATTCCGCAGTCGCTGTTCTCGACTGCGATCGGGAACCGCGGTGCCGCCGGCCTTTCGCGCAACGCCCGGGTCATCGTCGAAAAGCCGTTCGGCCGCGACTTGGCCTCGGCCCGCGAACTCAATCGCGTCGCGCAATCAGTAGCTTGATATGAATCAACTCGCAGATTTGCCAAGTAGCTATTCTCAACTTTTCTCGCGCGGTCGCGAGGTGAAGTTAACGACTCGCCTAAGATGCTGAAGAATCCCATACTCAAGACGTCTGCCCGATGAGCAAGGTGCGCAACGCCCCTTTCACCTGGGGCCCCAAGCGCGTTATTGCTAGTGCCATGGCGTTATTGTGGCTGGTGTCAGCCTGGGCGGTGGCCGCGAACTGGTGCTGCGAACTGCCCGCGGGTCGAACAGAATTTCCCCATACCGCCGCACCTGCTCAGCACGAACTGGCGGAACACGGCGTTCGGCAGAACGGTCACGATTACACCGCGAAAGTCACGGAGAAGTCACCACCGAAGCCGGCCGATCCTGACTGTGCCGAAATCGCGCCCTTGGATAGAGGTCTGCGCTTGGCTGAGGTTGCATTGGCCCAACCCAGTGCAGAGGAAATTGCTTACGCCCTGGCGCCGACTCCTTGGCCCATCGAGATACCAAAGAGCGATGCGTTTGGCCGCTGGGTGATACTTCCCCCGCCGATCTATCAGACCAGTCCCTTCCTGTCCACGATTCGCCTCCTCCTATAGCTGTCTCACGCGCGAGGGTATGTCCCTTTGCGCTTGCTCGATCTCTTGATGAAGTATTGGTGATCAGGAACGCGCCTGGCGCGTTCCGAGCAAATCGCGCCGCTCAACTTTCACGTCTGAGCGGACGCCTGGAGACAGAATATGAAAGCTACCGAAGTCGCAAAGCACGCCGGTCTCGGCGTGCACGCTGTGCGGTTCTATGTTCGGGCGGGGCTCGTGGTCCCGCGCCGCAATCCGTCAAACAACTACAAGCAGTTCAGGGAGCACGATGTGGCACGCCTGCGTTTCATCAAGGGCGTACAAACGCTGGGTTTTTCGCTAAGGGAGATTGGCAGCTTCCTTGACGGACTGGACGCAGGGGAATGCGCATGCAACGAAATCCATCAGCAACTCGCGGGCAAGATCGGGGAAACTCGAGAACTCATGGAGGAATTGAGCCAGCGTTACGCCGTCATGCAAAAGGTGTACGAGAGTTGGAACCAAACCACAGGCCATTACGCCGATATTGGCGCCCTGTGCCGGTTGCTTGAGCAACCGGCGAGCAACCGGCCGCGGACGGAGGTCAAGTTGAATACCATGCCGAGATCGAGAAAGCCGCAAGCGTTAGCGAGTTCGCGGCGCAGAGCTCCGCGTGACCTCACTTCGGCTTCTTCAGTCGAAGGAGAGCACCAGTCCGTGGTTTCGCGGATTGGACAAATGCTCAATACGCGATGGGCGTCGGCGTAGACCGAACGCGTCGGGAACGAGGTTCCGAATTCGAGGAGGGGCCATTGAGCTCTCCGATCGAGATCGGTGGGAAGAAAGGATTAACGCTATGTGGCACATCGCTGGAAGGGTTCTATTCTCCATTGTCCTCGCCTTGCTGGCAGGTCTGGTGGCTGCGAATGCGCAAGCGGCCGTGCCCCGAATAAGCAAAGAGATCGATGGGGTGACAGCTTATCTGGGCGTGGTTCCTTCGGCGTTCCTAATCCATCTCAGGATCGAGATTCCCGATGGCTGTGTCTTGCATACGGTCTTTGAGTATCCGCACGGCGTCTCTTGAGAAGCGCCTTGGCACCCTCATCGGCTTGGATGCCGAACAGCAAGGTAGCGCCAGGACCCAACCAGATCAGCCGAGACAACGGCAAGCGGCACGTGTAGTCACCGCCAACGTGCGCGGCAGCGATCCGGGCTTCTTTCAGCGGCGTGCCGCTGGCGCTGACCAGCGGGGTCCTCGCGCCGTGACTGCGCGATTTCCCGCTCTCGATCTCGGCCGGTATCGGTTTCATCACGCTCTCCGGTGTGGCGGTGCTCACGGGTCTCGTCATCGTGTCCTCAGCATTGCTCAGACTGCCGGTGCTGGACCGGCCTTTCCACCGGGAAGGCGTCGCGAACCAGACCTGACCGCGAACACTTCGACGTTGACAGTTCAAGCCGCATACGGAGATGAGCCGTGACCAATGAACTTTCGAAATTGAAGATTGAGCGTCCCTTGCTGCTACCCGAAGTCCCCGATGCAAGGGATCGCTGTGTGCGAACGCTCATCGGCCTGCTGAGCGCACGCGACGGTCTCGCCGAAGCGCATGTCGTCGCGGCTGAGGGCACTGCCCCCGCGCAGCTCTGTATTCACGAAAAGCGCACAGGATGCCCCACCGCTTGCGGTGGGGAGGAATGGGCGATCTTGGGGTGGGCTCGATGCCCACCCCAAGATGGTGTGATGGCTAGAATGATGCGATGGTGTGGAGACGAGCAGCGCATGCGGCCTATGACACGGCATACCATTTGGTATGGTCGCCGAAGTATCGCAAGAGGTTGTTGACGGGGGAGTTGGCAAAGCGAGTGGAAGAGCTGTTTCGAGAGGTAGGCGAAGCCTACGACATAGCGATAGAGGAGATGGGAGTCAGTGAGGATCATGTGCACATTTTTTGTTCGTTTCCACCGCGCTACGCGATATCGGACGTAGTGAGCAGGCTGAAGAGTATAAGTGCGCGGGCGGTATTCAAGGAGTACCCGAGGGTAAAGCGCACGCTGTGGGGAGGGGAGTTATGGGAAGACGGGTACTTTGCGCGCACGGTGGGAGATAAGGTAACTGCAGAGGTGATACGGCAATATATACGGCGTCACAAGGACGAGTCCGATCCGCAGTTGAAGTTGTTTTAGGTGTTCGGGTTTTCAAAGCCCCGCCG
>JANNFC010000018.1:0-14128 GCA_031379405.1 Betaproteobacteria bacterium
AACCTGGCCGGGGCGCAGAACACGGTCGGAGCGGGCATCGACACCTTGGTCAGCATCGAGAATGTGACGGGCTCGGACTTCAACGACGTTATTACCGGAAACGCGCTGGCCAACACACTCAAAGGCAACGCCGGCAACGACACGCTGAAGGGCGGCGCCGGTGCCGATACGCTCGATGGCGGGGCCGGGAACGACACCGTCAATGGTGATGACGGCAACGACGTTCTGACCGGCGGTACGGGCAATGACGCCATCAACGGTGGTGCCGGAACGGATACGGCGTCATACGCGTCGGCGACGGATAACGTCACCGTCAGCTTGACCACCGTGGGCGCGCAAAACACCGTCAGTGCAGGCATCGATACCCTGACCGGTGTCGAGAACCTGACGGGTTCCAACTTTGGTGACACGCTGACCGGCGACGGCAATGCCAACGTGCTCACGGGCAACGCCGGCAACGATTTTCTCTACGGCATGGCGGGCGACGATACGCTCATTGGCGGGACAGGCAATGACGTCATGGACGGCGGCAGCGGCATCGATACCGCCAGCTACTCCAGCGCGTCTTCGGCGGTGAGCATCAATCTGGCTAGTGTGTTGGCGCAGAACACCATCGGAGCGGGCACCGATACGCTGAGCAACATCGAGAACGTCACGGGCTCCAACTTCAACGACACGATTTCCGGCAATGCGGGCAACAACACCTTGCTCGGCGGCAGTGGCATCGACACGTTGTTCGGCGGCGCCGGTACCGACGATCTCAACGGTGGTGCGGGCAATGACACCATCTGGGGTCAGACTGGCAATGACCGACTGGCGGGCGGTGGCGGCAATGACATCTTCGAGTGGGCGGCCGTGGCTTTCAACACCACCGACATCGTAAACGGCGGTCTGGACTTGATCAGCGATTTCAATGCGGGCGACTTGCTGGACTTGAGCGCGAGCATGGAGATGTTGCTGAGCGTGAACGGCACCAGTTTGGCGGGCAGTCTGGCCAACGTCGCATTGGGTAACGCTTTCAATGCCAACACCAACGTGTGCTTGAGCGCGAATGCACTCTGGCTCGATCTCGACAATAGCCACAGCTTCACCGCAAACGACTTCCACATTCAGATGTCGGCCACGGTGACGGCCCTCACCTACAACGCAACCACAGATATGTTCCTCGTGTAATTCCCTGCTGCGAGGAATTTTTGGGCGGGGCCTATGCCCCGCCATTTCTTTTTTGGGGGACTGAGGCAGCGAAGAGGTTGAGAAAGCGTCCTATGACGCAAGTGTTATCTGTACGAAGAATGGTAGGTGGGTAAGGCGCTGCGCTTTCCCGTCCTACCTATTTATCCGCTCTACGTGTTTTTCCGGCGGGCGCACACACCGAATTCCGGGGTGCGGATTCTGCGGTACAGTGTTGCCCCAACAGGGTCAATCCCGTAATCTTCGCCGCTCTCTAGAGAAACCCTATGGATCTCAACTACACATCGGAAGATCTGGCCTTTCGCGACCAGGTCACGGCCTTCGTCGGCGACAAGCTACCCGGAGACATCGCCCGCAAGGTGCTGGAACACAAGCGCTTGGGTAAGGAAGACCTGGTGCGCTGGCAGAAAATTCTGCACGAGCAAGGCTGGATCGCACCGGGTTGGCCCACGGAGTATGGCGGCTGCGGATGGAGTGCGGTGCAACGCCATATTTTCGACGAGGTGTGCGCCGAAGCAGGCGCGCCTTCCGTGGTGGCCTTCGGCGTGTATATGGTCGGGCCGGTGATCATGACGTTTGGCAACTCGGCGCAAAAGAGCTACTACCTGCCGCGCATCCTCTCCAGTGAGGATTTCTGGTGCCAAGGCTATTCCGAACCGGGCTCGGGCTCCGATCTCGCGTCTTTGAATACCCGTGCCGTGCGCCAAGGCGATCACTACGTCGTCAATGGCCAAAAGACCTGGACCACCATGGCGCAATGGGCAGACAAGATTTTCTGCCTGGTGCGTACCTCCAGCGAGGGCAAGAAGCAGGAAGGAATTTCCTTCCTCCTCATCGACATGCATTCCCCAGGAGTGACGGTGCGACCCATCATCATGCTGGACGGCGAGCACGAAGTGAACGAGGTGTTTTTCGACAACGTCGAAGTGCCCGTGGAAAACCTGATCGGCGAGGAGGGCAGGGGCTGGACCTACGCCAAATTTCTGCTCTCGCACGAGCGCACCGGTATCGCTGCCGTGGGGCGCTCCAAGCGCGAATTGCGGCAGCTGAAAAACATTGCATACCAGGAGCAGAAAGGCGGACGTCCGTTGATGGAGGATCAACGCTTCCGCGATAAGATTGCGCGCCTGGAGATCGACTTGTGGGCGCTGGAAATCACCGTGCTACGCGTGCTGGCGGCGGACAACGAAGGGCACCCGCCCGGTCCGGAAGCGTCCATTCTCAAAATCAAAGGCACCGAGATTCAACAAGCGCTCACTGAACTGATGCTGGAGGCCGTTGGCAACTACGGTATGCCGCATCTGCCCATGGCGTGGGGCGATCATTGGTTAGGGGAGTATGTCGGGCCGGAGTACGCCGCGCCGCTGGCCGCGCGCTACTTCAACTTCCGCAAGGTATCCATCTATGGGGGCACCAATGAGATCCAGCGCAACATCGTCAGCCAAATGATTCTCGGACTATAAGTGGCATAGTGGCATAGTGGCATAGGGGCAAGGAACATGGACTTTTCCTATAGCGAAGAACAAGGCTTGCTGCGCGATTCCGTCGAACGTTTTCTGCAGAAGAACTACAGCTTCGAGCAACGCCGCGCCATCATCAAGAGCCGTGAAGGTATGAGCGCTACCGTATGGGAAGGCTTCGCCTCGCTGGGGTTGTTAGGGCTGACTTTTTCTCCGGACTATGAGGGCTACGGCGGCACCGGCGTGGAAACAATGCTGGTCATGGAGGCCCTGGGTCGTCATTTGGTACTCGAGCCCTATTGGTCAACGGTGGTGGCCTGCGCCAGCGTCATCCAATGGGGCGGTGATGCGCAGCAGAAGAAAATCCTGTTGCCGCGTATTGCCGACGGTTCCATGAAGTTCGCTCTCGCCCACAGTGAACCCGGCACCCGCTTCGATCTCGCGCACGTCGAAACCACCGCTCACCAAGACGCCGGTCAGTGGGTCTTAAACGGCAGGAAGACCCTCGTCGTACACGGCGCGGCTGCGGATCTGTTGGTGGTACCTGTTCGTACCAACGGCAAGCCCACCGATCGCGCGGGTATCTCGCTGTTCTTCGTCAATCCGGGCGAGGAGGGCGTGGGAGGTCGCGACTACCCCACCTACGACGGCATGCGCGCGGCGGAGGTGAGCTTCGATAACGTACACATCGGGCCGGAATCTGTTATCGGCGTATTGGATGGCGGCTATGCGCTGCTGGAGTCCGTCGTTGATCGCGCCATCGCCGCACTGTGTGCTGAGGCCGTGGGCTGCATGGAGGCGCTCAACACCCAAACCCTGGAGTACTTGAAGACGCGCCGGCAATTCGGCGTTCCCATCGGAAAATTCCAGGCGCTGCAGCACCGCATGGTGGATATTCGCATCGAATACGAGATGGCCAAGTCCATGGCCATCCTCGCCGCGGTCAAGGTGGACAGCACCGATGCGGTAGAACGACGACGCGCGGTATCAGCCGCCAAAGAGCGCATCGGCCGGGCTGCGCGTTTCGTCGGCCAACAGGCCATACAATTACACGGCGGCATGGGTATGACGGACGAGTTGCCGGCGGGACACTACTTCAAACGCTTGACGGCCATCGATACCTTGTTCGGTAACGCGGATCATCATCTCGACCAATTCTGGCTGGCGGATAGCACGCCGGCCGTGGAATTGCCGGTACGTCTCAAATCACGGTGGAAAAAAATCTAAGCGCGATGCACGCATCCAGAGGGGTCACTTACCTTCTAATCATCATCCTGGTATCGGGTCTGCTCGGCTGCGGGAAGAAAGACCCGCCGGGTGTGCGGCTGGTGCAGGCGGTTCGCGACAACAAGTTGAGCACAGTGACCGAGCTGCTTGACCAAGGTGTCGATTCCAACTCGACGGACAGCGATCTAGCGGACGCCCGCACCGCACTCTATCACGCGGCCGTCTTCGGCTACTCCGATATCGCCAAGAAACTGCTGGACAAGGGCGCTAAGGTAGATTTGGGTGCGCCCGCCACGCGACAAACGCCATTGATGATCGCGTCCTTCAATGAAAATCGCGATTTGGTGTTGCTATTACTCAAGGCGGGTGCGCAAGTCAATGCACAAGACCCGGCAGGTGACACACCACTGACCCAAGCCGCCCGCAGGGGCAATGCAGAGTTGTTGGGCATTCTTATCGACGCCGGAGCCGATGTGGAGATGCGTACCGGCGAAGGACTCACGGCGCTGTGTCTTGCAAGACAGAGCAACTTTACCGCCGCCATGAAAGTTCTGGAACAGGCTGGTTCACCGGGGAATTGTTAGCATGCCCGAGCAAAAGAAATACAAATACTACTTCGAGGATTTCAAACCCGGCGACGTGATCCCCATGGGCGAACGTACCCTGACCCAAGCGGAGATGGTCGCCTTCGCCAGAGAATTCGATCCGCAGCCCTTCCACGTCGACGAAGAGGCGGCGCAACACTCCATGTTCGGCGGGCTCATCGCAAGCGGTTGGCACACCTGCAGCGTGATGATGCGCATGATGTGCGATAGCCATCTGAATGAATCCGCCAGTCTCGGTGCGCCGGGGCTCGATAACATTCGCTGGCTGCTTCCCGTGCGACCCGGTGATACGCTGCGGGCCGCGCGCATCATTTTGGAAACGCGTGCCTCCCAAAGCAAACCCAACGTGGGCATCATCAAAAGCCGCTGGGAAGTACGCAATCAGAAGGATGAAATGGTGATGACCTTAGAGGGCTATGGCATGTTCGGGCGGCGCCCTGCCGAAGGCGCAGGCACATGACAGTCCAACTCAATCACAAAGTCCACGTCCTGTTCCGTCGCGAGGACATCGACATGGTGCGCCTGGAGAACAAGGTGGTCATCGTGCTCGACGTGCTGTTCGCCACCTCGACCATGATCGCCGCATTGGCCCATGGCGCGCGCGCCGTGCTGCCGACGATGGATGAGGCAAGCGCGCGCGAAGCCGCCACTCGTTTTACGCCGGAAAGCTGCGTGTTGTCCGGTGAACTGTATGCCGAAACCATTCCCGGCTTCGTCTCACCCACGCCGCTGGTGTTGATCGAACACGGCGTGAAAGACAAGACCCTCATTTACTCCACCACCAACGGCACCGTGGCATTGCGCAATGCATCGGCCGCCCCACACGTCTACGCCGGCGCATTGCTGAACGCCGATGCGGTGGTGAAGCACATTGCGCGAGAGCATCGTAACGAGACCATCCTGATCGTATGTTCAGGATCCATGGGCAATCCCAATTTGGAGGATATGTTCGGCGCGGGCTACTTCGTGGAACTCATTGGCGAGGTGATGGGTGAAAGGATGGGTGAAGGGATGGGTGAAGGGATGGGTGAGCGGGATTTTTCCGACGCGTCGCATGCGGCGCTTGCTTTGTATCGCGGCGAAAGCCCCGAGTCCGCTTTGCTGCGATGTCGGGTTGGCCAGATGATGCAGGAGCGCGGGTTGGTACCCGAAGTAAAGTACGCGGCGCAAACGAGCGTGCTCGATGTCGTGCCGAAATTGATCGGCGGAGAATTGCGCGCGTTGTAGTTTCTACTCGATAGGAGAGCCGATGAAACGATGGCTGTGGAGCGTAGCGATAGCGGCGGGTATGAGCACGGCTCCCGCCTACGCAGAATTCAACATCGGTGGTGGGCTCGAGTATTTCGATTGGCGAGAAGACACCACTCCGCAAGTGACGGAGACGGGACCGTTGATCGCATTGCACATCAACTACGTTGGCGACAAGCCCAGCGGAATCCTGTTCGGTGGCAAAGGCCGACTCTGGACGGGAAGCGTGAATTACGAGGGCTCGACCTTGATAACGAATCAGCCGCTATCCGGCACCACCGACTACGCTGGCATCGGTGGCGAGGGTCAACTGCGATTTCGAAGTGAGGCGGGGCCTTACCGAGTCGACCTGTTGCTTGCGCTGGGGATGGATGCCTGGGAGCGTAGGCTGACGAGCATCCAGTCGGAGGATTTTTTCGTATTGAGCACGCGGCTGGCGGCCGAATTCGCGCCTAGCGGTAACGGTAGAGGCCTGTTGAGCGGTGTTGGCATCAAGTACCCTTTCTACGTGCGCGAGAACGCACACTTCGACAAACTGGGCGCACGTAACAACCCCACTCTCGAACCTAAAGGCGCGCTAAGCGCCAGCGCGCATGTTGGTTACCGGATCGATAGCAAATGGCAGGTCATCGGGTACTACGAGAGTATCTGGCTGCGCGAGTCCGCTGCGGTGTTCGTGGATTCATCCAGTTCCTCGCTACCGGCGGGATTCTACTTTCAGCCCACGAGCCACATGAATGTTCTCGGCGTGCGTGTGGAGTATCGGCTGCGATAGCCTGCGCACATGAAGCCTCTGCTCAAGGGAATCCTCAGCGTGCTGGGCTTGGCTTTGTATGCGACGCTTTCGCACTGGTTGTTCTCCGAGGCCGAACGCCATGTTCGACTGGCGGTGATGTGGGTGTGGATTCCGCTGGCGCTAGTCGGCGGTGCGGTCTTCTGGCGTACACGGCATCGCTGGTTAGGCGCCGCGGTGCTGTGTGCGGCCACCGTGGGAATTTGGCTCTGGAGCGAGCAAGCGATCACCAGTCCGGTCGCAATCTTGATGATTCAATACTTTGCGATGCAAGTTGGACTCGCCGGATTGTTCGGTCTGACTTTGCTGCCGGGTAAGGTGGCGCTGGTGACACGCTTCGCGCGCGTAATTCATGGGCAATTGCCGCCGAAGATCGAGCGCTACACCCGGCGCGTAACCTGGGCATGGACGCTTTTTTTCCTCATCCTCGCCGGAGTGGCGACACTACTCTACGTGGGGGCAAGCCGGGAACGCTGGTCTCTCTTCGTCAATGTTCTGACGCCCCTAGTCATCGCGGCCATGTTCGCCGCGGAGTATCTGGTGCGGCGGCTGAGTTTTCCGGATTTCCCGCATTCTTCCATCATGACCGGCGTGCGCGCCTTCCAACGTGCCTTCGACGAACGTAAGTCCGGCTAAGCCCATGCGGGTATTCGCCTCTTGGTCCCCAGCGCCGTTTGTGCGCGGCTCCTGTTGGTTGCATGGCACGGCCGTAGCGGGGTTGGTTTTTGTCCCTTCCTGGTGGAAGGTATGTGCGGGCACGCTCGTAATCAATCATCTAGTTCTGAGCGCGGCAGGGCTATGGCCACGCAGCAAATTGCTCGGCCCCAATTGGACTCACCTGCCCGAAGCTGCTGCGGCGCGAAAGGAAGTCGCCGTGACCCTCGACGACGGACCGGACCCTCGGATTACACCGGCGGTTCTGGATGTGCTTGATCGATTCGGCGCCAAGGCAACGTTCTTCTGCATCGGAGAAAAGGTTCGACGCCACCCCGAACTGGCGGCTGATATCGTGCGCCGGGGACACACCATCGAAAACCATAGCGAACATCACTCGCATCGATTTTCCTTCTCCGGCTGGCGTGGCTTCCGCCGGGAAATCCAGGCAGCGCAAGTATCCATCGCTGAGGTCACCGGACGCTATCCGGCGTTTTTTAGAGCGCCCGCCGGGTTGCGTAATCCTTTCCTGGAGCCGGTACTTTCAGATATGAACTTGCGTTTGGTATCCTGGACTCGCCGTGGATTCGATACCGTTCGCCACGATGCTGACCGAGTCTCCCGCAGCTTGCTGCACAAACTGGGAGCAGGTGACATCCTTCTTCTACACGACGGCAATGCGGCACGCAACGCAACAGGGCAAGCTGTCGTGCTCGAAGCGCTGCCGAAAGTATTGCAGGCGGTTCGATCGCAGGGTCTGCGACCGGTCACCTTGCTCCAAGCCAGCACATGAGCCCATCCCCCGCTTGGGAGAGATTGTTGGATGCGGCGTGCGCGCCGTATCGGCAAGCGGGGCAATTTGCGTGGCGCTTCGCGCGTGGCAAGCTCAGCGCTGATCCGGCTTTCCGTCACATCCTGGAAAGTGGCTTGATACCATCCAACGCGCGCGTGCTGGATCTGGGTTGCGGCCAGGGATTGCTCGCCTCTTTGCTAGTCGCCGTTGGTGAGATGCGTGGCCGAGGCGAATGGGCGGAGCAATGGTGCGAGGCGCCCGTCGGAACGCGCGTTCACGGCATCGAATTGATGGAGGCAGATGTCCGGCGCGCACAGCAAGCGTTAGGTGCACGGGCAACCTTTACCCAGGGCGATATCTCCAAGGAGGCGTTTGCACCGACGGAGGTGGTGGTACTCCTCGATGTGCTGCACTACATCGGCTACGCCGACCAGCAGCGCGTACTCGAATCCGTCCGCGCTGCACTGGGCGCCAGCGGTGTGCTGCTCTTGCGGGTGGGTGACGCGGCGGGAGGTTTGCCTTTTCGCATCAGCAACTGGGTCGATCACGTCGTGACCTTTGCCCGCGGCCATCGCTTGTCCCGGCTGTATTGCCGGACGCTAGACGAATGGACAGGACTGCTCACCGGGTTTGGATTCGTGGTGGAGAAACGACCGATGAGCCGCGGCACGCCCTTTGCCAATGTGCTGCTGGTGGGTCGGCTGCAGAAACACAAAAACGGTACCGACTTCCTTCCTTCTCCATTTGGTCCTTGTTCGTAACACGCTTTTTGCCCACGCGAGCGCTTCACTTTGCTTCCGGCTTCGCCGGCTTAGGGAGCAATGTAGGGAGCAGTGGCCGAACCCAGTCGCCAAAGCGAAGTCACTTCCGCGGCGCGCGCCGCGTGTAGCGCGTCCGACGCGTCAGAGGCCTTTGGGTGGCGTGGACGCACATCGTGTCGTCCCAGAACCAGCAGGCCGGCGTGTGCAATCCACTCGAGTAACTGGGCGCGCGAGCGCAGGTTCAGATGTTCGGCCAGATCAGACAACACCAGCCAGCCTTCGCCGCCGGAAGCCAAGTGCTCTCTCAATCCTGCTAAATAGTTGCGTAGCATGCGGCTGCCTTCGTCGTATACCGAACGCTCGATGGGCGAGCTGGGCCTCGCCGGTACCCAGGGGGGATTGCATACGATCAGAGATGCGCAGCCGGGCGGAAACATGTCGACTTGCAGTAGCTCCACCTGAGCCAACACACCTAGCCGCTGTAGATTGTCTCTTGCACAGGCGAGTGCGCGAGGGTCCTCATCGGTCGCCACGATGCGCCGCACTCCGCGTCGTGCGAGGACCGCCGAGAGCACGCCCGTGCCAACCCCGATATCGAATGCCAAGTCCGTGGCGGGCAATGGAGTTTGCGCCACCAGATCGACGTACTCGCCGCGCGTGGGTGAGAACACGCCATAGTGCGGATGGATACGATCGTTTGTAGATGTGCCCAAGGCTGGGATTTCCACGCCGTTCTTGCGCCACTCATGCGCCCCCACCAGTCCGAGTAATTCGCGCAGGGAGATTACGGAAGGAGTACCCGGCGCCAGTCCCCACGCCTCGGATATCGCCTCGCGCAGATCGGGTGCGCGTCGCAAAGGAATCCCGTAATCGCCATCCAGGGGTATCAACAGCATGCCGAGGATGCGTGCGCGCTGCGACCGAGCCTGCCGATGAAGATGGAATGCTTCGGTCGGCGTGACCGTCTTCGCGGTACCTTCATTTCGATCACGCGCCTTGCCGGCGGCGTTGCGAGGCTTTCGATCGACGCGGCGCATCATCGCGAGCAAAAGTTGGCGCGCATTTTGAAAGTCGCCACGCCACAACACGGCGGTGCCTTCACAGGCGAGCCGGTAGGCTCTATCGGCGGTCAATGTGTCATCGCCTATCACTACGCGAGGCGGAGCGGGAGCGCTGGCCTCGGAACGCCAGTTCGCGCCGCGGACCTCGCCCGATTCCATCCAGCTAATGTTGGGTAGAGAATTCATGGTCGCAAAGCTGATCGAAATAAGTTTGGCGCAACGGAAAGAAAGTCGCACCGAAGAAGGTCGCCTGCCGCGCAACTGCGAGCACATGATGCGTGCGTTTTTTCAGTTTTCTGAAGCGTCCCCCTCTGAAGCATCCCCGTAGGCACTGTTGGTCTTTACCAGTCGATGAATGGGTCAAGCGGGTCCCCGGTAGACCAAAAACGCGAAGCTTCCAGTAAGGTTGCCCAAAAAAGTTCGCGAGGACGCGTCTCGCGTTTGAAGAACTTCAGCAACGCGTCGAGTTCCTCAGCATCCAACCAAATGCCCCCGCACTTAGCGCATCGGTCGATCAGTATTCGCGAACAATAGGCGTATTCGGCTGCTTCGAGCGCTAGCGCGCAGCGCGGGCATGCAACGCCAGGCAGCATCTTTTGCCGCGCCATTTCGTAAGCATCGGCGATCACGTCAACATCCTCCAGGTCCGCGGCAGGTATATCGCAACGCTCTTGAATAGTATTGAGTTCACCGGGATCCAGCCATATGCCCTCGCACGCCGGGCAGCGTTCCACTGCTACGATATCTTTAACGGCGTCATAGGCGAGGAGCGCTCCGTCACGTGGGCACTTCATTTTTCCTCCCAAGGTTTGTTGGTCAGAGACACTCCGCATTGGGCGCTCGAGATCTACAAGGAGCGCTTCAAATAACGGACAAGGCGGTTCTCTGTCGCTCTCACCGGTCAGGGAATTGCGGGCTGCAGTTTTGCCGCCAGCTTCTTGTGTCCGCCCTTGTCAGGATGGATTTCGTTGCGCCAGTCTCCACTCTTTTTCTTGGTCCCAAGTTCGGCCCGCACCAAGGTATTACGCGTGTCGATGGCCGTGAAGAAGGGAATCGCATTTCTCCCCGATCCAAGTCCTGTGATCGTCCCCGCCACGGCATCAATCAGACGCTCGGCAATGGGGATCCAGAGGCTCGTTGGAATGGACTTGCCAACCAAGTCATCATAGAGCCAAGGTCCCCGGATCTTGCTTCCGAAGAAAAGGGCGGGGGCGTCACGTGGCGTAGGGTAGTCATAGGTATGCACAACCAGAGGACATTGCGCATTCAGCTCACTTCCATCACGAATGGCGGCCAATTTCCGATAGGCCTCGGAAATACTGGTCATGCATTCCCGCAGCTTTGTTTGGTTGATACACGCGTCCGCGCTCGCCCCTGCGCGAAGGATATCGCCGACGCGATCGATGAGATCATTGCCACCGCCAGATAGCATTATCGCGTGCCATTGGTAGGCAAATCTGCCCCCCGCCACCAATCTCTTGAATACTTTGGCGTGCTTGGGATCGGACATCTTGACGATCTCATCCCCGGGTTCGGCGATATTGACGACGATGGTCGGTTCCGGAAAGTCCAACTCTAACAAGAGGTTTTCCACTGGAACGCCTCCCATGGAAAACCAGGAATCTCCCTCGGCGAGGAGCCTTCGCTTGTAGCGCTTGTCGTCGGGATCGTTTCCTGGAAACCTCGGATCCTTGGTAATGGCGCCATGAGATATGACACGTGCCTGCATAAATAGTCCCTCCTTTCAAGTTTGTACCGCGTACCGCTGTCAGAATGGACGCTGGTGCGTCCTGTCGCTACGGTTTTTCGTTGCGTCGTGGTAGTTTCGCTTAGAACCGCGACGTGCTCGAACTACGCGCTCGAACCCGGCGGCTTGCCCGAATCCGTGGGAACTCCGCTTTGCCAGAGTTCTGGCCTTGGTATAGCTGCATGGCCGTGAGTCTCCAAGACGTGCATGAAAGTGTCGATATCACTTTAGTTACATGGTCAAGGGCGGGGTCAATACCCCGCCCGCGAGGTCCCTTTTATTCGGAAGGTCTCCGATATCGATGCCGGTCGCACGATGATCCACCATTGTCGCGCCCGATGCAATTGCATCGCCTCCAGTCGCACCTTCACCCCGTACCCCTTGGCGTGCGAGGGCACTTCGCCCTGCGCCGGAAACAAGGCCAATTGCGTAGCCTTTCTGTGGTCCTCGTCGAAGGCCTCGATCACCCGACACCATGCCTTATCAACGTGTTTCAAAACTCGCCCCCAGCAAGCACGCCGGTTTCCAGGCGATCAACGCCCGAAAATCGCCGTTTCGGCGGTCCAGTTGAGAAAGATGGGCTAAGCAGTAAACCGGGCTATTCCTGCGATAGAACATCTCGATAAATCTTCACGCTGGCGGCCGATGGTTTTATCCCCAAACTCACAGAGAGTACGGTTTCCAGGCGACGATACGAGTTGATCGCTTCCGCACGTCGATCAAGGGCTTTATAGGAGCGCATCAGTCCCTGGTAGAAACTTTCGATGATGGGGTCGGCATCAATACCGCTCAGATACCAGCGAATCGCCGCCTCGAAAGACTGAATATCCTCTAGCGATCGTCCGTGGCAGACCAGCGTATCAATAAATCTTGCCTTCAAGCGCTCCCTCATCGGTGCCGTCCACGCTTGCTCGGAATCCTCTAGAAGAAAACTGCCCCCGTAGAGCATCAATGTGCGCTCTAGGGTCGCGACTTGAATGTGCGACGCAGTTGGCTGCGTTGCTCGACGAGCCAACTTCGCGTCGAAATCCCAGGTATCGATCCAACACTGGCTTCGATCCACTGAGAGCATGCCGCCCTGATAGCGAATCACGCTCTCATCGCCAAGTAGACGGCGCAATCGTAGAACTGTCACACCAAGGGAACTATACGCTGCGTCGCCCTCTTCATCAGGCCACAGTGCATCGAGGATCAGTCGCTCTGGCACATCGCCCGGTCCAAAGGCAATCAGCGCCTTCAGTAATAGCAGCATTTTTCGCGGGGTCTTGCGGGAGTACGCGAGGGGGAAGCCGTTCACCTGAATCTCGAATCGCCCGAGGGTGTACACGCGGATAGGCCAGGGCCAGGTCTCAATGTTTGGCGAAGGGGGCTTTACTTTGAGCTTTCTGATGATATCCGTGACGAACTCGGTATCGATGTCGTGTTCAACGGCCACGTGTAACATGCACTGAAGAACGTACTGCAGCGGCCACAAACAGTTCAGGCCGTTGTCGGAACGGGCGCATTGCAGCGCTGCTTTGAGCTGCGCAAGACACTCCACCTTGTTTCCCCTCGCATACGCCAATTGGGCTTTAGCCATGGCTAAGGGGGCGATCATGTTCTTGAACTGGTCGGTGCTTTCCAAGAATTCGGTAGCGGAGGTGAGCGCCTGGCTTGCTTTGTCCAATTCCCCTGCTTGTAAGAGCATGTCGGAATTGTAGATACGAAAGAACGCGGAGTAGTAAGCCCCTCCGCTACGAACGACATCATCGATAGCCATCCATGCGTACATCGCAGCATTTTTGTGTTGCCCTCGACTCTGAGCGACCAAGCCCCGGTGGGTATTCAAATTACAGATTAGGAACGGTGACGCGCTGACCAAGGTGGTTTCCGCTTCATTAAGTCGCTTCTCAGCCTCGATTGTCTTGCCCATTCGTGCATATATCTGCGCTTGCAATAGCTTGGCAAGACATGAAAGCTCAGCGAACCCGTGTTCTTGGGCCAGCTGCTCCATCGTCTCGAACTGAAGAAGGCCCCTCGCGACATCTCCAATGTGCATACTCGTGGCCCCGTAGACGAAGTAGCACCAACACACTACGGGGACGCTGGAGCTTGGCGATTCAAACATTGGTTTGATTCCTTGGAACAGATGTTCTGATTCCTGGAAATCACCGCGAAGGAATGCCCACTCGATAACGGCTTCCGTTGCGCTCAAACGTTTTCCAGAGGACAGAGACTTGGGCAGAAGCGTCCTGAGATGAGCAACCCATCGCGAAAGGTTGCTTTCGAAGGGTGTAATCCACGTCCCCGCGATGTATAGCGCTTCATAAACATCTGCCTCGCTATCGACTGACGGAAAGCTGGTGACGGCGTTAGCGGCTACGGACACCTCGTCGAGCCAATTGCGCAAATCGTCATATTCGCCAAGAGTATTGCCAAATTCGCAGGTGCGCAGAATGGCGCTGGCGCTCATTACTCGACCCAAAGAGTCGCCAATTTGACGGAACTGACTGTGCGCCGCTTGCAGAATGGCACGCCCTTCCGAAGGTTCCCGTTCTGCCATCGCCTTGCCCAGCCAGTAGCGGATCCAGGGGTTGCCTTCCTGTAGG
>JANNFC010000029.1:0-4253 GCA_031379405.1 Betaproteobacteria bacterium
CGTGGTGGCAGCGGGCCGGGGAGAGGGCCTATGGGCGTGGCGCTTCCGATGAGGCGGTCCGACACTATCAGCACGCCCTGCGGATGGCTGCTGATGCATCATCCAGTCTCGCATTGGACAAGGCCGCGCTCAATTTGTGGGTTGCCCTTGGCAATGCCTTGATTCACGCCCAGGGCTGGTCCGCGCCGGATACCGCGCAGGCCTTCAAAGAGGCGAGATTGCTCAGCGACAGGATCGGGGATCCCCTGACGAATTTCCGCGTGATCTTTGCCAACTGGGCTACCGCTTTTATTCGCGGAGATCTAAAGGAAGGGTTGATCTTTGCCAAGAGAAGTCTGCAGTACGCCAGCGAATTGAACAATTCGGATCTGCTTATCAATGCGCACTCTGGAATGGGACACACCCTAAGCGCTTCCGGAAAATTCGTCGATGGGCTGACCCATCTCAAGGAGGCGCTTAAGCTCTACGGCCCCGATCTGCGCCGAGACCTGCTCATGCGCTTCGGTCGCGATCCCAAGGTCTCCGTGACACAGGCGCTGGTTCAGTCCCTGTGCCACATGGGCTATCTGGATCAAGCCACCACCATGGCGCTGGACACACTCGAATTCTCCAAGCGCCTCGCGCATCCCTTCATGGCCGCGTGGGGCTATTACACCGTGTGCTTCGTGCAAACCTACGGCAAGGCAACCGATCTACCGGAGGCGGCGAAGATCGGCATCGCGCTGGCCGAAGAGCAAGCCTTCCCGAGTTGGATCGGATGGATTAGAGCCCAACATGGCGCCATCCTGATCGAATCCGGCAATGTCGGCGAGGGAATCAGCATGATGGAGCAGGGATTCGAAACCATGCGCAGCATCGGCGCGCGGCTGTACGTACCTTTGCTGTCGCGTCACCTGGCCAAGGGTTATCGCCTTCGGGGCGATCCGGAAACCGCCATGAAGGTTCTCACGCATGCCCTCGAACTCGCCAACGAACTGGGGCAGTACAACTGCCTTGCTGCGCTTGCCTGTGAAGAAGGCGACGTGTGGCTGGCTCGCTCTTCACCCGACGTGCAGCGGGCGCAATCGTGTTTTCTTCGTGCTATCGAGATCGCCAGCGAACAACAAGCCAGGTTCTTTGAACTTCAGGCTTGTGCAAGCCTCGCGCGACTGTGGGGCTCCCAGGGCAAACGCCGAGAAGCCTGCGATCTGCTCGCACCCGTCTATGAATGGTTTTCCGAGGGACTCGATACGAGGACACTGATTGAAGCAAAGGGGGTGCTGGACGAGTTGCGATGCATCCTGCAATGTCCGCATTGATGAAAAGGTAAGCGAAGTGAAGGTTGCATGGGAAACTCGGACAGGTTCCTAGCGGACCAAATTATTGATGTGTATGAGCGCAACGCTCAGCACTGGGATGCCACCCGGCGACAGGGCCTCATGCTTGAGGGCGCTTGGCTTGATCGCTTTTGCTCGAGCATGTCGCCAGCCGGTTCGATTCTCGATGTCGGATGTGGGGGCGGCGAGCCCATAGCAAGATATTTTATCGAGCATGGGTTCAACGTAACCGGACTCGATGCGTCCGCGACGATGATCTCGCTGTGTCGGCGTCGGTTTCCAGAGCAGGAGTGGCTCGTCGGGGACATGCGCGCGCTGTCGCTCGGCAAGCGGTTCCAGGGCGTCGTCGCCTGGGATAGTTTCTTCCACCTGACCCACGATGACCAGCGCCGCATGTTCCCCATCTTTCGGGCGCACTCCGCACCCGGTGCGGCTCTCCTGTTTACCAGCGGGCCGGAACACGGCGAGGCGATCGGAAGTTACGAAGGCCACTTGCTCCACCACGCCAGCCTCGCCGAGTCAGAGTATCGGGCACTGCTATCTGCGAATGGTTTTAGCGTGACCGGACACGTCATGAATGACGCCACGTGCGGCCAGCATAGCGTCTGGCTAGCCCACTTGGCGGTGTGAATGAGGGCAATCGGGCGTTGAATGAAACCCGGTGTGTGTGAGGCTTGTTACCGGCCCGAAAGGAAAAGCGCCGCCTGGCGGATCTCTTTTCGTTCGCCTCCCGCCCTTTCGGCAAGATCAAGCAGCTTGCGATAATAGTCCGCGGCCTTGCGCTGAACCCTGAAAGGTTCCTGATCTTGGTTCTCTATACTTCTGCTACTGAATACTTGGCTATAACATCTCTCCATAGCGACCCAAATGCGACGGTGACGAGTGTCTGCTATCCGGCGTCGGCGTTGGTGTTTAGACGCAGGAACTTAAGGTGATTCCTGTGGTTGGTTGTCGGAATTAATTCTTGAATTCGGACAATCATTTCTAGGACGGACGGATCATGAACCAAAACGGAGTCCGTACTCCCCAACAATTCGGTGTACAGAACGATGTTCGTTCCAGCAGGCGACAAGCGAGACGGAAATACTATCCCTTTGGCGCCAACGGCGACCACTTCGTCAGCCAGCACCCAACTTGGTGGTTCCACGCGCTGGTTAAACCAAAGTGCGCGCCAATCGCAGAAGAATTCTTCCCAGAGAGGAGGCCAGCGCGCTGGGTCGTACCCTAGCCGGAAATCTACAATTGGTGCGGCCGTTACGTGATAACTGACGAGTGTGCCTGGGGTTATAGCGATGATACCTGGTGATACTCCTTGATCGCCGTCTCCACCTCAATCGACAAGTAGAGCGCCGCTAAGCCTGGGCGATTCGCTCTCCCGCCATGCTCAGCCGCACCTGCACCGCTGGTGGGCGTCACGGCCCACTTGGGCGTGTGCATTCGATAGGTAACGATCCGGTCGAATTCGGTGAGAATCATCCGACCGCGCCCGCCTCGATCGAAGCGACGTAGCGAAGCAAGTCCTCTGTTCGGCCTTCGGACACCAGTTGCTCGGGCGTCTTGTATCCGAACACGGACAGTGGGTCATTGCGATACCAGAACAGCGCTTTACCGACATCCCCGGAGATGTCTGAGCCTGCCTTAATCGCTCTCAACGCGTCGCGCAAGAAGCGTTGTATTCCCTGCGATGTGGGCGCGCGACTAATCGTATTGCGGTGCACGTGTGCTTGGTCCGCGAGCGTCTGCAGGTCAATGCGTAAGGCTTGGCTGAAGCGTTTTGGCGATAGCACTGGACCATGCATCTCGGGGTCACACAGAAACTCGACGAAATGCTGATAGCTCTTATCTAGTACTGGCGTGGTATCTGGGACATTGATTGGAACCAAGATAAACCTCCCGTGCGCACAAAATAGGCATCAGTTAAGCACATTTTATGCACCTAAACAGCAGGTCGACCTGTAATTTGAGAGTACCGTTCTCCCGCCTATCCGGCGAGACGCTGCGCCTCGTAGTTAGCAACTCCAAGAGCATAAGTTCGCCGATGCACAGCAATCAAAAGGATATTGACTAACCAAACTTAGCTAACTATAGTCTCGCCCATGAAGAAAGTCGTGAATGTTCATGAGGCGAAGACCCACTTGTCGAAATTGCTCGACGAGGTGGAGTCCGGCCGTGAGATCGTGCTGGCGAGAAATGGAAAACCATGCGCGAAGCTCGTTCCCATTGATGCGCCCAAGCAACGGGCAATGGGTTTCGTGAAGGGACGCCTGACACTAGCCTTCTTCGAACCCTTGGATGAAGAGGAGTTGTCCGCTTGGGGATAAGCGTGCTGTTAGATACGCATACGCTCCTGTGGGCATTGCTTAGTCCTGCTCTCTTATCCACGAAAGCGAGGCATGCGCTGGCCGATCCATCGAACACCTTGTACGTGTCCAGTGCATCGGCATGGGAAATCGCTACGAAACACAGGCTGGGCAAGTTGCCAGAGGCCGAGGAGGTCGTGCATGGTTACCTCACCCATCTTCGAACGCTTGGCGCGACCGAGTTGGCGATCTCTTCCGTCCACGCACTGTCCGCGGGTGGCTTGCGTCACAAGCATCGCGATCCCTTCGATCGAATAATCGCCGCGCAAAGCATCTTGGAAAGCATTCCCCTCGTGAGCGCGGATCCAGTTTTCAGGGACTTGGCGGTTACGGTGATGTGGTGAAGTGAAGCGAACCATCGCGCGCCGATTCCATGACCTCCACACGCAAGCTCGCCGCCATTCTGAGTGCTGACGTCTTCGGTTGCTCGCGCATGATGGGCGAGGACAACCGAGAGGTGTCAGAAGAAAGGGGTCAGGTCTATAATTAGTAGTACTAAGTATAGACCTGACCCCATTCTTCGCGCATTCTTCGTTGTGGGAGCCGGGGCCTGGCCGTGGTTGCAGAAGTCCGCAAT
>JANNFC010000535.1:0-10529 GCA_031379405.1 Betaproteobacteria bacterium
CCGCCTGGGCGTGGATTTCATGATGGGCGCCGTGTCCGATGACTCCAGCGGCATCGCGCGCGAAACGCTGCGCTGGGTGCGTGGAGTGAGATCGAAAGCAGGCTCTTAGGCGTCGTAAATAAATAAAGGTATCACCATATATGTTATGGTGATACGTTACCTGAGGGAGTCAAAAGGGGTCAGGTCTATACTTAGTAGTATTAAGTATAGACCTGACCCCTTTCAATATCAGATCACCGTACATCAGACTCTTCGCCAAATCTGTCAACAGTGGACTCATAAAAGACTAACGATGTCCGTAAATCTCCTTGTTCACCACATTACCCATGTCGGGCTGGCCATCCAGCACGGATAGAACGTTGCCGACCAGGGAGATCGCCATGCGATCCAAGGACTCGCGCGTCACGCCTGCCATGTGTGGGGCCAGGACGACATTCGGCAAATTGAGTAGCGCATTGTTTGCGTCGGGCGGTTCGCGCTCCAACACGTCCAGACCCGCGCCCTGGATGACCCCCGTGGTCAACGCCTTGTGCAGGGATGCTTCATCGATGATGCCGCCGCGCGCGGTGTTCACGATGAAGGCGCTGGACTTCATGCTCGCCAGTTGAGCATCGGCAATCATGCCGCTGGTCTCCTTCGTCTTCGGACAGTTGATCGACACGAAATCCGCTTTCGCCAGTGCGTCTCGCAGATTCGACTCCGCCACACAACCGGCAGCATGAATTTTGGCGGCATCCACATAAGGATCGTAGCCACATACGGTCATGCCGAGCCCGAGACACATCTTGGCCAAGCGGCTGCCAATCTTGCCGAAGCCGATGATCAATACGGTCTTCTCGAACAGATCGACCGGCAGCCCCTGTGCCATGCGCTGAGTCCAGCGATTCTCCCGCACCATGGCATCGAAGGCCGTACCGCGCTTGGCCAATTCCAGCATGAGATACAGTGACTGCTCGGCCACCGATGGAGAATTGGCAACGCCGGTAATCATGAGGGGCACGCGCGCGCGCGTGAGAGCTGGCACATTGACCATGTCGTAACCTACCCCGTGACGCGCCACCACTCGCACGCCCGAGCCCGCCTCGAGTTCGGCTTCGCCAAAAGGTGTGAGGCTCAATCCCACAGCGTCGGCATCGGCCAGAAGGCGGTGGAAATCCGCCGGCGCAATGGTCATATCGAAGGGAATCGCCTCAATATCCTCGCGCGCCCGAATCACTTGCCATCCCGCCTGCGCCATCGCAGAGGGTAACAACACTTTTCTCTTTGCCATCACGAACTCCTCCTGGAAACTGAGCAGATTTTACGACGTATTTTACGGATTCCGGATCAACACAGTGGTGGTATTCTTTCGCGAACAGATCCCACGGCGATTCCACACCATGAAGAATGTTCCGTTCCGCGTAGCGCGCATCGCCTCAGCGTTACTGCTCTGGTTGGCATTCGGATTGATACGGACCACGCATGCCATCGGACCCGACCCCTCGGACGATTGGCGCAGCGCACACAGCGCGCACTTCACCATCCATTTTGAGGATGCGCATCGGGCGTACGCACAAAAGGCGCTGGAGATCGCCGAGAAAGTCTACGCGCCGGTGACCAAGGCGCTGGGTTGGGAACCCTACGAGAGCACCCATATGGCGTTGCTCGCCAACATCGATTTCGCCAACGGCTACGCCACGCCACTTCCCTTCAATCGCATGGGCATCATTCTGACGCCGCCCGACTTCAGCGACGATCTGGTACGGGGCGATTGGCTGGAGCTGGTGATTCACCACGAGTTCACGCACATCGTGCACCTCGACAAGGGCAGCGGCGCCCCCGGGGGACTGCGCAACGTATTTGGCCGCTTTCCCTGGTTGTATCCGAATATTTTCCAAGCGCGTTGGTTGGTAGAAGGGCTTGCGACCTACTCCGAAAGTGCTCCCGAATTGGGAATCGGCCGTTTGCGCGGCCCCTATTTCGAGGCCTGGATGCGGGGCGAACGCAAGCGCGGTTTCCGCAGCCTGCGTGAACTGAATGCGGACGGACGCAACCCACCATTGTTCGATGCCTATCTCTACGGCGCTTACTTCTACGACTTCCTCGCGCGGCGCTACGGCAAGGAATCCGTGCGAAAACTGCTGGACAGCTATAGCGACAATTTGCTCCCCTTCCGCGTGCACAGCGCACCCTACGAGGTCACCGGCAAGATGATGGATGAACTCTACGCCGAGTTCATCGAAGATCTCGCCAAGGAAATCGACACGCGCGCAGCGCCAATTCTCCGACAACCGGAGGTGGTCGGCCAGCCGGTGGGCTCACCAATGCGCGAGATCTGGGCGGTGGCGGCGGGCAAAGGTACCCACAGCGGCGCGCTCTATGCCGTTACCGATGACGGCATTACGCAACCCCGACTGCAACGTTACGCCCCCGATGGCAGCGTTCGCACTTTGACACCCTCGCGTTTCGGTACGCGCATCGATGTCCGTGCCGATGGGACGGTGCTTGCCAGCCAGATCGAGATTTGCGGTGGCTACGATGCGTACTTCGATCTGTATCGCATCGACGCAAGCGGCGCCGGACTGCTCGGAGCGCAACGGCTGACACACTGCGGGCGCTATTTTCGCGCGGTGTGGGGCCAGGCGAACGATACCATATACGCGCTCAAGCATGCCCCAGGCAAGCAACATCTCGTGCGCCTGGACGAGCATGGAGGCAAAGAGCAAGTGCTGTTGAGCGGCACGGACGCTGTGCAATGGATCGATCTCGCTGCCTCGCCCGATGGACGACGTCTCGCTCTCATCGGCAAGCATGCGACCGGCTTCGCTCTGTACGAATTCGATATCGCGACTCAAACTTTGCGAGTACGACATGTGGATCGATCCTTCAAGCACTCGCCCCATTACCAGGCCGACTCCGTGTACTTCCTTTCCGACACCGACAATGTGTTCAACGTCTGGCGACTGACGCCCACGGGAGATCTCGAAAGAGTCACGCACACCCATACAGCGGTGAAAGCTTTCGGCGGGGTGGATGACCATGGGCAACTCGCGCTCGCATTGCTCGAACGTGGTCAAGTGCGCATCCACCAGCTACACCATGCCACGTCTGTGCAATCCGCACAGGCGAACGCGGTGATGCCCTCCTCTACCGATGCAGCGCCGAGCGCGCTTCCCGCGTTAACTACTGCGGTCGCCATGGAGGGCGAGACATCCTATAGCGCCCTGTCCACCTTGGTGCCGAGATCGTGGTTTCCCATCCTGTTTACAGATCGGAGTACCTACGGTTTAGGCCTCACCACATTCGGCGCCGATGCCTTGGACTGGCATCGGTACACGCTTACGCCTGTGTTTGAATTCACCCAGCGCGAACCCTTAGGTCTGTTTGAGTACGCTTATCACGGTCTGCATCACTTCACCTTGGACCGCAGCCTTGCGGTCACCCGCTGGCGAGCGGAAGACAAACGCGACAAAGCCACGGAATACGAGCGTTCGCTCCAGGCTCAGTGGGTTTCGCGGGCTTGGTTGGTTCGCTGGGACTATCGTTTGAACGCCGGTATAGGGGCTGCAATCGAACACAAGGATAGGGTCACAATCGATGGTCCCACGCGGGAACTCGATGACGAACGGATCGCCGCCGCATTGCTGGAATACGAAAGCCTGAAGAGCAACATCTACTCCGAAGGCCTATCGCAAGGATTGCGTGCGCGCTTGTTGTACGAGACCTATCGACCGTTCAAGAGCGGCACGCGCTTTGATGGGGATGTGTTGCGCTTGGACTTGCAGGGATATTTCCCCATCGGCAAATCCGTGCTGGCCCTGCGGGGAATCGAAACGCACGCGCGCGACGCGACAGAGAATTTCGAATTGGGCGGGAGCTTCAGCGAACTCGCCGCCGAAGCACCGCGTTTGAACGAGCGCCGGCTGGCGCTGCGTGGATACGATCGAGGCATCTCCGCGCTGCGCGGACGGAATGCGCGCCTCGGTACCGTGGAACTGCGCTTTCCCCTCGTCGATATCGATCGCCACGCCATGGTCCCACCCATCGGCATCAACCGACTCTCGGCGGCGGTGTTCTACGATATTGGCCGGGTGTCGGGCAACGGGGCAACAGGCCATTACCGGCAAGGGGTGGGCTTCGAGATATTGGGCGAGATCAAGTTGGGATATTTGTTTACGTTACCCGTGCGCGCCGGTGTGGCGTATGGCTTGAACGACTTTGGCGATACCCAAGTTTATATTCAGGTCGGACGTAGTTTTTAGCGGTCACCACGACGGGCCACCATGCCGCTCGCGTTGTCCGCCACGCAAGCCGGGCGAGAGGATGGACTTCAATCAATTTAGTTAAATAGGCGGAGTACCAATCGATGTCTGAAGAGGATGAAGAAGGGTTTGCCGGCAAGGTCGCCATCGTAACTGGCGGCGGAGCGCGGGAAGACGGAATCGGCAATGGCCGTGCGGCAGCGATGCTTCTGGCGAGGGCAGGAGCGCGAGTGGTGGTGGTCGATCAGGAAATCGCGCTTGCGAGGCGGACGGCGGAAATGATCATCGGCGAAGGCGGTGAAGCGGTAGCGATGGCGGCCGACGTCACCGATGAACGTCAGTGCCAAACGATGGTGGAGGAAACCGTCCAACGATTCGGACGACTCGACTATCTCGACAACAACGTGGGCATCGTCAGCACCAAGAGCGTGGTTGATGAAGACGCCGCGCATTGGCGTCGCGTGATGCAAGTAAACGTCGAGAGCATGTACCTGACGTCGAAGTATGCGATTCCGGCGATGATCAAGAGCGCTGGCGGTGGCGCCATCGTCAACGTATCGTCCATCTCCGCGCTGCGCCCGCGCGGCCTGACGGCCTATTCAACATCCAAGGGCGCGGTCATCGCTTTGTTGCGTGCGATGGCGGTAGATCACGGCAAGGATGGCATCCGCGTGAATTGCGTGGCGCCGGGGGCGGTTTTCACACCGATGGTGTATGCGACGGGGATGAGTGCTGAAGCGCGAGAACGAAGACGGCGCGCGTCCTTATTGGGGATCGAGGGTTCCGGTTGGGACATCGGTAATGCAGTGCGCTTCCTGCTCTCGCAGCGTGCCCGCTTCATCACTGGGCATACCTTGGTGGTGGATGGCGGCACCACCTTGATGGGACCGCCGCGCCATACCGACACCCAGTAAGTTGCTAGTGTGTCGTCGACGAGCCCGCGGCGAGCGTAAGCAGGGCTTGCTGAAGCTGACAATCGTCCTTGTCCCGCCCCAACAACAAACCGATGTCCCGCACCACCTGAACTGCGCCTTCCGTGCGCAAGGTGCAAGCCGATCCGGGAATTTTTTCGAATGATCGCACCGCTGCCGAAAGTCCTTCAGTGTTCTCGACATCGCGCTTGGCGTTGCGCATCATCAGCAAATCCGGGTTCACGCCTTGCCCCTCCACTCGTCGGCCACTGGGCGTATGAAAGTACGCGGTGGTGAACTTGACGGCGGTATCGTCTGCAAGGGGAATGATGGTCTGCACGCTGCCTTTGCCGTAGGTTTTGGTACCGATCACCAGGGCGCGTCGGTGATCTTGTAGTGCACCGGCCAGGATCTCCGATGCGGACGCGGAGCCGCGGTTGACCAGCACGGTGAGCGGCAATGTTTTTAGGTGGATCGACACGCCGTGGAGGAAGTCGTCCTGTTCTTCGTATAAGTAATCTTCCGGACGCGCGCGCATTTCTTGTTTGGATCCCGTTCCCGCACCGTCCGTGGACAGCACCAGCGCATCCGCCGGAAGGAATACCGCGGCGACCGCCACCGCGGAACGCACCAGGCCGCCAGGGTTGTCGCGCAGATCCAGCACCAGCCCGCTGAGGCCGTGGGGCGTGGCGGTATTCATTTCCTCGATGGCCTTCAACAGCAGTTGCGGTGCACGCTCATCGAAACTATGAATGCGCAGGTAAGCGCGCGAGCCAGGAAGCGGCCGATAACTGATGGTTTCGCGATCTTCACGCGTGCCTTCCAGATCGCGCCTCAGTTCACGAAAAGCGTCGGCCTTGTAATAACTGGCGTAGGGATCTGAGTCCTTGGCCAGATCTTCCATGACCTTGGCAACCAGCTTTTCTGCCACATTGGCATCGGCGTGGCGGGTTTGAATGAGTTCAACGACCGAGAGCAGTTTGCGCACTGATTCGCTCTGCGGTGTCGTGCAAATACCCTCGGCGGCGGCGCTTTGCGCGGCACACAGCACACAAACCACCAACCATAAGGGCAGCAAACGGATGGGGCAGGATTTAAGGAAGCGTTCGCGCAGCGACTTCGCAGAAGCAGAAACGTTAGGAATGGCGGGAAAAGCAATGGCACTTGATCGAGTAATCATGTGAGGTCTCTCCGCCTGATTCGTTGCTCCCAGGCTTGTGGTTGATGCACGGAGACTCTATTCGCAATTCCTATGCGCCTGCCGCCGCCATGGCGTTTCCGCCGAAAGCCGACTCTAGGTTACTGAAATTGCGTGAGAACTATCATCGCCCGCGGATCGCGGCGGTGCAACATCTGCGGCAAACTTACCGTAAGCGACGAGACGTCAACAAGCGCTCGCCAGGATGTTGACTAAATTACTGCCGCACAAGAGTGCGTTGTTCACGCATCTGACGCAGCGCTGGCGTGACCTATTCGGCGCGCGCTTCGAGGTGCTGCGCTACAACCTGAGGAGCACCTACTTCGAGGCCGCCCCGCCGGAGAACGTACACGACAAGCGCCGCTATGGCTACAGCCGGGACAAGCGTCCCGATTGCGTGCAAGTGGTGATCGCCTTGATCGTGACCCCGGAGGGGTTTCCGCTGGCCTATGAAGTGTTGCCAGGGAACACCTCGGACACTTTCAAACCGGCCAGTTCACACGACTTTCAGAACGGCCCTGACACCAGGCAATCGCTTCACGAAGACTGCGGCGGCAATTCATCCAGACTTCGCCTCAGCACCTCGTGCGCGATCTCGTTGGCAAGTGCAACGCCGGGAAGTGTCACCTCGATGTATTCCACCGTCCGATCGGCGTGCGTAAGCGTCTTGATGGGACGATGGTGCTGATGAAGCAGCGCGATCGTGTCGATGAGCGTCAGATATTTCTCGTGATCACGCCGCAGCCGCGTGCTCTGATCCGGGAAGGTGAGCTGCACCGCGAAGGGGATTAAAAGGGACTTCGCGGGCGGGGTATTGACCCCGCCCTTGACCAAAGGGGGCTACGTACGGATCCCTTTTCGCCCCCTTTGGAAACCCCCGAAGTTTGCCCCCGCGCCAAGAGCGCGGGGAATACGAGTTCAACACCGCCACAGGTCGTAGCAGCCGCTGGGCGTTCTGGTGCAAAGCGATCAGATCAGCTTTGGTTTGCTGAGCAATGAGCCCCTGCAGCGTTCGCCGCTTGCGCTGGTGTCGATGAATGCCGCGTGTTTGATCTCGACTCTCATCCACCGAGAGCACCAGGCAGCGATTCATCAGTTCTTCATCCAAGTCCCTGGCGGTGGTGGTGAACAGGAGCGCCACCGGACCCCCCACCTTGAACTGTTGTGTGATGAGATTTCCCGTGGCCGGATCCTTACCCGTGCTGGCGGTGGTGAGTTCGCCCTCTGACTGGAGGAGTTTCAGCGCGTGGCTAGCCCGGCTCGCGCCTTCTTCTTCGACGAGTGCCAGCACCTTGTTCTTCAAGTTGGTCTCGCCCATGTAGAACAAGCTCTGTCCTGTCATCGCCGAATACTTTGACTTCTCCTCCGTCGGCACGAAGGCCAGTACCGCATCCATCAGGCTGGTCTTGCCGGCGGCGGAAGAAGACTGGATCACCACACCCAAGGGGTGATCGAGTTTTCGGGAGATGACCGCGAGATACCCCACCAGTTTGTTCGTGCGCTCACCTACCAGTGCACACGTGTCGAAATCCATGAGAATGCGCTCGATTAGATCCGGAGATTTCAGCAAGGCCATCGCGGCTGCGTGCTCGGCTTCGCTCATCGCCGGGTGCGCCGGCGCCTTGGGTTTCGAGGCTTGCTCAATCAGCGTTTCTTGCAATCCTTCCAACTTCAGTAGCACGCGCCCCAGATCCGCCTTGAGGATGTCTTCCTTTAATCCCAGCTCGGCGGCGGCTTGCGTGATGAAGGCGGCGCGCGCCTTGGCGGCGTACAAATCAAAGGTGTCGACGTGTGGAAGGCTTCGCCCTGGGAGACCAGCACGTTGACCTTGAGCAGTTCGTAGGCGAGATTCTTCGACAGTCCACGGACTCGGTAACGCCGATCGGCAAAGGCGAAGGTGACCTCGTTCTCGCGCACCTCGCAGGCGATCTCAGCACTCGCCGCAGTCGGGACTGGTGATGCCGGCAGTGTAGTCTCGCTGGGCGTGGGCGTGACTTCTCGAAGTTCTTCTTGAACCGCCAAAGCCGCGTGGGGCGATGCGGCTTCGATCATCTTGCTGGGTGTCGTCACCGACGCCGAGGATATCGAGGTCGGTTTCCCGCTCCCTAACCACAGCGCTTGCCGGATCACCACGCCCAGCGATTTGCTCGCCGGGTGCACCTTCAGCGCGTACTCATTGGCATCCATGCCCTTGGGGAATTGGATGCGGAAGCACTCAATGCCCTGGGCCATGAGCTTCTCGGCGAGCTTCTGCGCCGCTTGATCGCCGGCCTCGTCGCGGTCGTAGGTAATCAGCGCGCGCCGGGTACCGAATCGTCGGAAGGCCTCAAAGTGATCCTGGGTAAATCCTTCCACGCCGTAGCTCGCGGTGACGTTTCGAAACCCTGCGCACCAGAAGGCGAGTGCATCAATGAGGGCCTCGGTCAGAATGATTTCGTGGCTACCTTGTAATGCCGCGAGATTCCACACCCCTCGCCCGGCGTGTCGACTCTCCGCCGGCAAATACAGATGCAGTGGTGTGCCCGGACGCAGCCCTGCGGTGATCCTGCGCCCATAGAGTTCCGTCACGTGGCCGGCGACGTCCAACACCGGAATGGTCAACGAGCCCGTGAAGTGTTCATGGTCCGAGGGGCGGAACAGACCGATTCTCTCCAAGCGATCACGAATCGCCTGCCCCTCGCGGCGGCGTTTATCGGGCAACCGTAACCCCAGTGTGCGATCAGCGAAACCGAGTTCGAACGTGTCGATCACCTCCATCGAGGCAATGCCTCGTGTTTCGAGATACGCTTGATCGCACGGCCTTGCCCATCTTCCTCTCCCACTACACCACCCCGAGCGGCTAAAGAAGAAATGCCCTCGCGCAACATCTCCACCGCATGCTGGAACGACACGCCGTTTTTCTTCATCACCCAGTCGATCGGTCCACCGCCCACTTGGCAACCAAAGCAGTGCCACAGGTTCTTCGAGGGCGTCACCACCAGGGACGCGGTGTCGTCCGCATGAAAGGGGCACCGGCCCAGCAGATCCTTACCCGAGCGCTTGAGCTCGATTCCCGCGCCCTCCACCAGCCGCTCCACCGCCACTTCATTCTTTAGCAGCTCGATTTCGGTGTCGGGGATGCGAGGCATGGGGATTCCTGTTCGATTTCGGATGAGTTCAAAACCCTGTCAAGGGGTTGCCGTAAAAATGTATGGTGTTTTTTACGTTCGATGTATAATACATTTAGTGTATTACTCGTCAAGCCCAATCCCATGCCCCCTCAACTCCCACCCTTAGAATCCTCAACACTCATTGCTGGACGATTCAACATGCCCAAGAGAATCAAGCGCGCCGCCGCCGTGGGCTTTGGCGAGCGCCTGGCCCGGCTACGAAAAGATGCCGGCATCACCCAAACCGCGCTCGCCCAGGAGCTGGGAATCTCCCAGCGCATGATGGCCTACTACGAAGGCGATACCGCTCACCCCCCAGGGGATTTGCTGCCGGCGATGGCCAAGTGTTTAGGCGTGTCGGTGGAAGCGCTGCTGGGTACCGAGATCGCCAAGCGCAAAACCAAGGCGATGGACACGCGCATGCAAAGGCGCCTCACCCAAATCGCGGGGCTGCCGCCCGAGGATCGGCGTCAGATCCTGCAGCTGATCGATGCCTTTATCGAGCGCGGTCAACTCAAGCGCAAAGTGCAATCCAAACAGGCAGCCTGAGCATGGCCGACCAAACGCTCTATGACTTCGACTGGGATTCGAATAAGGCCGAGAGTAATTTCAAGAAGCATGGGGTGTTGTTTCTGATGGCCACCTCAGTATTCCGTGATCCGCTGGCGATCACCGTCTACGATGAAGAACACCGATGATGAGGAACGATGGGTCAGCATCGGTCAAGCGCAAAACGGGCAGTACCTGGTGGTCGTCCACACCAGCGAATGGCTCGACGATGATCACATCAAGGTGCGAATCATCTTGGCTCGCAAGGCCGAGCGCAATGAGATTCGCGATTACGAAGACACGCCGCCCCAGCGGTGAAACTGATGAAGGTGAAGCGATGAAAGACGAATACGATTTCAGCAAAGGCGAGCGCGGTAAGTTCCACCGTCCCAACGCCGTGTTTCGGCTACCCGTGTACCTAGATGAGAAGGTGCAAACCTACCTCAGCGATCGCGCCAACGCCAAAGGTGTGGAGCTCTCC
>JANNFC010000064.1:0-9554 GCA_031379405.1 Betaproteobacteria bacterium
TCGGAAGACATCAACAACCTGTGCTACAGCCTCATGCTACGCGACAGCCGCGAGGCGGTGATGCTGCCGGCACTGAACGGCGTCATCGAGAAGTTGCGCCAGCTTGCGCATCAACTCGCCGATCTGCCCATGCTGTCTCGCACGCATGGCCAACCAGCCACGCCCACTACGCTTGGCAAGGAAATGGCCAACTTCGCCTACCGCTTGAAGCGCCAGCGCGAGCGTATTGCACGCGTCGAATTGTTGGGAAAGATCAACGGTGCGGTGGGAAATTACAACGCCCATGTGGTGGCCTACCCTGCTCTCGACTGGGAAGCCTTCGCGCGCCGGTTTGTGGAAAAGCTGGGGCTGAGCTTCAACCCTTACACCACGCAGATCGAACCGCATGATTGCATCGCGGAGTTGTTGGATGCCTATGCCGCCGCGCATCGCGTACTACTGGATCTGAATCGGGATATCTGGGGCTATATCTCCCTTGGCTATTTCAAGCAGCGTATGACGGCAGGCGAAGTGGGCTCCTCCACCATGCCACATAAGGTCAACCCCATCGACTTTGAGAACTCGGAAGGCAATCTCGGGCTTGCCAACGCCTTGTTGGAGCATCTCGCCGCGAAATTACCCATCTCGCGCTGGCAGCGGGATCTTTCGGACTCGACGGCGTTGCGCAACTTGGGAAGCGCCTTGGGCTATGGGCTGCTGGCATTGGATGCCTGCCTGCGTGGCTTGAACAAACTGGAGACCAATCCGGCCGCCCTGGCCGCAGACCTGGATGCCACCTGGGAAGTACTCGGCGAACCGATCCAGACCGTCATGCGCCGTCACGGCATCAGTGATGCCTACGAACAACTCAAGGGCCTCACGCGCGGCCAGGCGGGCATCACACGCCAGGTGCTACACCAATTCATCGAGACATTGAATATTCCGGGGGCAGACAAGCAACGCTTGCTCGCCTTGACGCCGGCGAACTACATCGGCCATGCGGCAGGTTTGGCGCGCGGCGTATAGTGTTTCCCCTTGAAGTCGACGCACGCACACTCCAACTACGAGTGATCAGCCATCGTTCATCGTAGGAAATCACCATGTCCCCATTCTCCAAAGACGTCACCGATACCACCTTCGAGCAAGATGTGATCGAAGCCTCTAAGGACGTACCCGTCCTGGTGGATTTCTGGGCGCCCTGGTGCGGCCCTTGCCGCAGCCTCAAACCGGTGCTGGAGAAACTGGCGGAACAGTACGAAGGCAAATTCCGCCTGGCCAAGGTCAATTCAGACGAGAATCCCGGGGTTTCCGGTCAATACGGAGTTCGCAGCATTCCCAACGTGAAGGCTTTCGTCGATGGCAAACTGGTCGACGAATTCATGGGTGCTCTGCCAGAATCCCAGGTGCGAACCTTCATCGAGCGTTTACTTCCGACGCCTTCCGAGATGTTGCGCTACGAAGCGGTGCAGGCATTGTCTGACGGCGACGCGGAGAAGGCCCTGAAAATTCTCCAACAGGCCGCCATGCTGGACCCGAAAAGCGATGCGATCGTGGCCGATCAAGCAGCCGTGTTGCTCGATCTAGGTCAAGTCCAATCGGCGCAGGAAGCCGTGTCGCGCCTGAGTCCCTTGGCCAGTCGGGATGCGCGCATTGCCGCCATCGTCGCCAGGGTAGGTTTCGCCGCCAACGGGGGTTCGGGCGAGGACGTCGCGTCATTGAGTGCAAAGGTCTCGGCCAATTCTGGCGACCTCGATGCCCGCCTGAAGCTCGCCAATCAACATGTGCTGCAACAGGAGTACGAAGCGGCCTTGGAGCAGTTATTGGAAATCGTCCGTCGCGATCGCAAGTTTGGTGACGATATCGGACGCAAGACTGTTCTTTCTGTGTTCAGCCTCATCAAAGATCGCGATGATTTAATAAGACGCTATCGCCAATTGCTCGCCGCGGCGATCAACTAGTCAAGGAATGGCCATGCGCGTAGTCAGGCTAGGTAGTCCCCGGGCTGAGGCTGAGGGCCTACGCCTGGGCACCGTACGCAGACCGCCACGCGGCGTGCCTAAATCCGAACACGCAGCGCGCGATTTCTACGATGTATGGCTACCCAATCTGGCGCCGAGCGAGGCGTTACTGAAGACCTTTTTTGGTATCAGCGAAGCGCGCGATTGGAAAACCTTCGCTCGGCGCTATCGAACGGAAATGAAAAAACCGGAAGCCGTTCACCTATTGGTTCTACTGTGCGCGCTCTCGCGTGACACAAACTTCTCCATCGGGTGTTACTGCGAAATCGAAGCGCGCTGTCATCGGTCCATCCTGCGCGAATTGTTGGCCGAGCGTGGTGCACTGATCGTGGCGGAGGTCAGCCAGGCATGATCACCGTGCTCTTCGAAGTGTGGCCGGCGCCGGGCCGCAAGCAGGAATACTTGGATCTGGCCGCTTCCTTGCGCAGCGAGCTGGAGAAAATCGACGGCTTCATCTCGGTGGAGCGCTTCGCCAGTCTGACAAATGAAGGCAAGCTGCTATCGCTGTCCGTGTGGCGCGATGAAGAGGCGGTGAAGAATTGGCGCAACATCGAAGCGCATCGAGCCGCGCAATCCCAAGGCAGAGCGGGGATTTTTTCGGATTATCGAATCCGTGTCGCGCAAGTTATGCGCGACTACAGCATGCGGCGACGCGAGGAGGCACCCGAAGATAATCGCCGAGTGCATGGGTAGCAGCTGGCCTGCTTACTTCTCATCCGCCGCCACACGCATTCTGATGATCTTATCGGGCTGGTTTACCAAACCGTTAGCGGAGGCATCACCCTTCTTGATCTTGTCGACGAATTCCATCCCCTGCGCGACCTTGCCCCACACGGTATAGCCGCGGTCCAGAAACGGCGCGGTGGCGAAGCAAATAAAGAACTGTGAATCCGCGCTGTTCGGGTTTTGCGCACGCGCCATACTGAGCGTTCCACGCACATGGGGCTCGTTGGAGAATTCGGCTGGGATTTTCACGCCCGACCCACCCGCACCGGTTCCGGTGGGATCGCCCCCTTGCGCCATGAAGCCTTCGATGACGCGATGGAAAACAATGCCGTCGTAGAAATTCTTGCGCACCAACTCCTTGATGCGCGCGACGTGCTTAGGTGCTAAGTCCGGGCGCATTTCGATGACCACGCGGCCGTCTTTCAGATCGAGGTAGAGCGTATTCTCTGGATCGGCGGCTTGGGCCGAATTCACTGTAAATAACATCACCATCGCGGCATACCGCAACCACTGCATCATGATCAACCTCCGTTGTTGTTAGTTCGATTGTCGTTTGGCCGCCCGATGGCGTAGCGCTTCGATGATCCCCGGCAACAAGGACAAGATGATGATGCCAAGAATCACTAAGGTAAGATTTTCCTTCACCCAACGCATGTTGCCGAAAAGGTATCCAGCCGTGGTCAGCGATATGATCCAGATGAACGCGCCGGCAATGTTGTAAGGCAAGAAGCGCCTATAGACCATCTTGCCGATACCGGCGACGAATGGCACGTAGGTCCGCATAATGGGAAGAAAACGGGCGATGATTAGCGTCTTGCCACCGTGGCGTTCAAAGAATTCGTTGGCTCGGTCTACATAGCTGCGCTTGAAGAACCAGTTATCATCCCTTCTAAATACTCGCGGTCCGACATACCGGCCGATCCAATAGTTGCAGGTATCTCCCAAAATGGCGGCGAGAATCAACAATGCCATGAGTAAGTACACGTTCATGGCGCCCACTGCCGCTACCGCGCCCGCCACGAACAACAGTGAATCGCCGGGTAGGAAAGGGGTCACCACTAATCCTGTCTCGCAGAAGATGATGAGGAAGAGGAGCCCGTAGATCCAGGTTCCGTACTGTTGTGCGAAGTCGGATAAGTGCTGGTCTAGGTGGACCAGGATTTGGAAGAAGGAGGTGATGAGGTCCATGCTGCCCCCACCCTACCCCTCCCCCGCTTGCGGGGGAGGGAACTTGTGATGACTCTCCCCCGCTTGCGGGGGAGGGAACTTGTGATGACTCTCCCCCGCTTGCGGGGGAGGGAAAGACTGCGACGCATGATGTGGGGTCAAACCACCGCCTCCTGCTTGGGCTTGTCTGATTTGATCAGATCCTCGCGCGTAACGCGTAGCCACATGACGATGGGGCTCGCCACCAGCACCGAGGAGTAAATTCCAAACAAGATGCCGATGGTGAGTGCCAAGGCGAAGTAATGCAAGGTATCGCCGCCGAATAGAAGAATCATCGTCACCATGATCTGCGTGCAACCGTGGGTGATGATGGTGCGGGACATGGTGCGCGTAATGGCGTTGTTGATGACTTCTTCGACAGAGGCCTTGCGCATTTTGCGGAAGTTCTCGCGAATTCGGTCGAATACCACCACCGATTCGTTCACCGAATAGCCCAGCACGGCCAGCACCGCCGCCAGTACGGGCAACGAGAATTCCCATTGAAACAGCGCGAAGAATCCCAGGATAATGATGATGTCGTGGAGGTTCGCGATGATGGCCGCGATGCCGAACTTCCATTCGAAGCGAAAGGCCAGGTACAGAACGATCAGAACAGAAACCAAGGCCAACGCGAGCGATCCGTTTTCAAGGAGTTCTCTGCCCACTTGCGACCCAACGAAATCCACGCGTAGTTTCTGCACGCCGGGATCCTGTTGTTGGAGCGCTGCCATGACTTGCTCGGAGAGTTTCTCTCCTTGCACGTCGGCGCGTGACGGCAAGCGGATCATCACGTTCTGCGAGCTGCCGAAGTTTTGGACTGCGGCATCGCCCATCTTGATGCCCTCGAGGGTCTGGCGAATCTTGCCGATATCGGCCGTTTGCGAAAAGGACAGTTCCATCACCGTTCCGCCGGTGAATTCCACGCCCAGATGCAGTCCCTTCGTTAGCAGGAATAACACCGCCAGCAGAAACGTCACCAACGAAATGACGTTGAACGTCAGCGCGTGGCGCATGAACGGGATGTCTTGGCGGATCCTAAAAAATTCCATTTAGTTTTCCTTGTCGTATTCGGTTAGAGCAAGGCCGGCTCAAACCGCAGCCGCTTTGCGATGCCAATCGACGTTGCCGATAGGCACACGCTCCAGCTTCTTGCGCGCACCGAAGACGGTGTTGACGATGGATCGCGAGACCAATACCGCACTGAACATCGAGGTCAATATCCCCAGGCAGTGCACCACCGCAAACCCGCGCACCGGGCCGGAACCCAGCAGGAACAGCGCAATGCCGGCGAACAGGCTGGTGAGGTTCGAATCCAGAATCGTGGACCACGCGCGCTCGTAACCAGCGGCAATGGCCGCCTGCGGCGTGGTGCCGTTGCGCAACTCTTCGCGGATGCGCTCGTTGATCAGCACGTTGGCATCGATGGCCATACCGAGCGTCAAGGCGATAGCCGCGATACCCGGCAGGGTCAATGTCGCTTGCAGCATGGATAGCAAGGACACCAGCAGCAACAAATTCACCGCAAGCGCAACCACGGACACGACGCCGAACAAGCTGTAATAGACGATGATGAATACCGACAATACCGCGAATCCGATCCACATGGATTGGAATCCCAGGCGGATGTTCTCCTTACCCAGACTCGGCCCCACGGTGCGCTCTTCCACGATGTCCATGGGAGCCGCCAAGGCACCCGCTCGCAGCAGCAATGACAGCCGCGTAGTTTCTTCGGTAGTGAAGCGGCCCGTGATCTGGAACTGCGTGGAAAACTCGCCGCGTATGGTCGCCACCGAAACGGCCTCGCCCTTGCCTTTTTCAAACATGATGATGGCCATGGGCTTATTGATGTTCTCGCGCGTGGTTTGCAACATGACGCGCCCCCCAACACCATCCAGAGAAACCGATACGGCCGCCTCGCCGTTCTGATCCTGAGTCGGCCTGGCATCGGTGATGCGATCACCCGTCATCACCACGTCGCGTTTGACGGCCACTTGACCCATAGTGCCGTCGCGTTCGACGTTCGGAAAAAATTCGGTACCGGCTTTCGGTTGGCCCGGGATGGCTTCGATGTCCACCAAGCGAATTTCCAGCGAAGCCGTGCGACCCAGAATATCCTTGGCCTTGGCCGTATCCTGCACGCCCGGCAGCTGCACTACGATGCGGTCCTGGCCAGCCTGTTGAACGATAGGTTCCGCCACACCCAACTCATTTACCCGATTGCGCAAGGTGGTGAGGTTTTGCTGTACCGCGAAATCGCGGATGCCCTTTACCGCTTCTGGTGTCAGCGCCCCGACCAGCACAAAATCTTCGCCGCGTTCCTCGGAACGCAGAACCAGGTTGGGATAGTCCTTCGTCAACACTTGGGTAGCCTTGGCGCGCTTGACGTCTTCCCTGAAACGGACCACCACCTTTGCGCTATCTCCCACGCCTTCGCGGCTGATTCCTGCATAACGCGTTTCCTCGCCGCGCAGCGCCACGCGCAACTGGCTGGCCGTGTTGTCGATGGCCTTGGTGATGGCGCCTTTCATGTCCACCTGCAACAAGAAGTGCACACCGCCACGCAAGTCCAAACCGAGGTACATGGGCTTGGCATTGATGCTACCCATCCAGCGCGGAGAGTTGGACAGCAGGTTGAAGGCGACGACGTAGTCGCTTCCCAAGCCCTTTTCCAGGATGTCCTTGGCCTTGAGCTGAGTGTCGGTATCGTGAAAGCGAATCTTGACGCTATCCAGATCAAGGAAGGCTTCGTCGACCGCGATATTGGCTTGAGCCAGCGTGTCCTTCGCCTTGGTCAACACGGCGTCGTTGATTTTCATCGTCGAGCGCACGGCGGAGATCTGCACCGCGGGAGACTCCCCGAATAAATTGGGCAGGGCGTAGACGACGCTCACCGCCAATACGACGGCGACCAGGACATTGAGCCAGAGAGGAAATCGATTCATGCGCGTTGGACTTTAAGTGAGGCTGCGGGACGAAGAACTATTTTCAGCCCGCGACGCCTTTGAGGGTGCCCTTGGGCAAGACAGTGGTGACCGAACCTTTTTGCACCACCACTTCGACGTTGGTGGCGATTTCGACATTGACGTAACTGTCTCCCACTTTGGTCACCTTGCCCAAAGTGCCGCCGGCGACGATGACTTCGTCGCCTTTCTGCAAGGCGCCTAACATCTGCTTATGCTCCTTGGACTTCCTCATCTGCGGACGCAGCATCAAGAAGTAGAGCAATACGAACATCAATATCAGCGGCAGCATCCCCATCAGGTCCATACCGCCAATTCCTGCGGGAGCCGCTTGCGCATAGGCTATGCTAATCATACTAGGTCAGTCTCCAGGTGGCCCCATGCCGGGCAAGTATTCGCGGCGGGGTCATTTTTGAAAGGCGCGAATTCTAGCAGTTTGTGTCAGTAGGCACGCTAGGCAGGATGCCTTAATCAACTGCCCGGTCTGCGTCCGCCACCGCGGATTCGCGTCGCGCCGTGAACGTCCTCACGAATTCGCGCCATTGCCCCGCTTGCAGCGCGCTACGCATCTGGCGCATGAGCGATTGGTAATAGTGCAGATTGTGCAGCGTATTGAGCCGGGCGCCCAGCATTTCGTTGACTCGCTGCAAGTGATGCAAATAGGCCCGGGTGAAGTGTTGGCAAGTGTGGCAATCGCAGCTTTCGTCGAGAGGACTCAGGTCCGTTCGGTAGCGGGCGTTGCGCAGCTTGACGATGCCCGTGCTGGTGTAAACCCAGCCATTGCGGGCATTGCGCGTAGGCAACACGCAATCGAACATGTCGATGCCATGGTCCACCGCATTGACCAGATCCATGGGCGTGCCGACACCCATCAGGTAGCGGGGCTTGTCGACGGGCAGCTTGGGAGCGGTAAAAGCCAGGATGCGTCGCATGTCATCCTTGGGCTCGCCCACGGACAGGCCGCCGATGGCGTAGCCGTCGAATTCGATCTGCGTCAGCCCTTCCAGGGACTGTGTACGCAGCGCGTCGTACACTCCACCTTGCACGATACCGAACAATGCGTTGGGGTTACCGGCGTGTGCAAGCTTGCTGCGGCGCGCCCAACGTAGCGAGAGGCGCATTGACTTCTCCGCTTCCGCCAGCGTGACGGGATAGGGCGTGCATTCGTCGAAGACCATCACGATATCGGAGTTGAGCACGCGTTGAATGCGCATCGACTCCTCGGGGGAGAGAAAGCATCGGTCCCCATTTACCGGAGATTGGAACTGCACACCCTCCTCCGTGATCTTACGCAATTCGCCCAGGCTGAAGACCTGATATCCGCCGGAATCCGTTAGGATCGGGCCGTCCCATCCCATGAATCGATGCAATCCGCCGTGCAATTCGATCACCTCCAACCCGGGCCTTAGCCAGAGGTGGAAGGTGTTGGACAGGATGATTTGGGCGCCTAGTTGCCGCAGATCCTCCGGCCCGACCCCCTTGACTGCGCCGTAGGTACCCACGGGCATGAAAGCCGGCGTATCGATGGCGCCATGTGCCAGCCGCAAGCGACCCAGGCGGGCAGCGCCCTCGGTGCGCATCAAATTGAAATTCATAGATTGAAATTCGTAATCTAGCGTTTAAGGTCGAGCAGCATGGCGTCGCCATAGCTGAAGAAACGGTAGCGCTGCGCTACCGCGTGGAGGTAAGCCGCGCGAATGGTGTCGTATCCGGCAAAGGCCGAAACCAGCATCAGCAAAGTGGATTTCGGCAGATGGAAATTGGTCAGCAGCCGGTCTACCACCCGGAAGCGGAAACCGGGGCGAATGAAGAGGGCGGTGTCGCGCACACCAGGGGTGAGCCCTGCCTCCAAAGCGGCGGACTCCAAAGCGCGCAGCGTAGTGGTACCCACCGCCACCACCTTCCCACCCGCCTTACGCACCCGGCCGATGGCCTCGACCACTGGCTGCGGCACCTCATAGCGCTCCGTATGCATGCGATGTTCATCGAGATTCTCCACCCGCACCGGCTTAAAAGTCCCAGCGCCCACATGCAAAGTAATAAATGCCATTTCGATTCCCCCGCATCTGAGCTCGGCAATCAAACCATCGTCAAAGTGCAGTCCCGCAGTCGGCGCCGCCACGGCGCCAGGCTCGCGGGCATAGATGGTCTGATAGCGGGATGCGTCCTGGGCGTCCGGTTCCCTGTCGATGTAGGGCGGTAACGGCACTTGGCCATGGTGCTCGAGCAAATCCCAAAAGGAAAGAGGACCGCCCAGTTCCAGACGAAAGAACTCCCCTTCGCGTCCGCGCACGCTCAGCACGGCGTCACCCACCACTATTCGAGCGCCCGTTTTGGGCGCGTGACTGGCTTTTACCTGCGCCAACGCATGGTGGGCATCGATGACGCGCTCGACCAGCATCTCGATCTTGCCGCCGGAGTCCTTATGCCCCGACAAACGCGCCTTCATGACGCGAGTATCGTTGAAAATCAACAAGTCCCCGGGTAGCAGTAGCGCCGGTAAGTCACGCACCCGGCGATCATCCAACCGAAGATCATGCACGTGAAGCAGGCGACTGGCGCTACGATTGGGAGCGGGATGCTGCGCAATCAACTCGGCAGGGAGCGAAAAATCAAAGTCTTGCAGCCGCATAGTCCGGATGACAATCGGCCAGCAACCGCATCA
>JANNFC010000093.1:0-2718 GCA_031379405.1 Betaproteobacteria bacterium
GTGGACAGGCTCCACCAACTTGACGGAAAACGGGATCTACGGACATTCCAACCTCGGCCATGCGGTGGAGGACAGCAAAGTCGCCAAAGCATATTTTGAATACTGGCAGCGTTTGTCCCTGGACCCACCCACCACCCACAACCCCGCGTACAAAGCCGGCAACGAAACTCAAACGCCGACACCTCCCGCTGACTGGCCGAAAAGTCTGCTCTCCGTTTATTCACCAAGCCTGAATTTGAATGCGCACCAGTGGTATGCGGGCTTAGCGGCGACCGAGCAATCGTGGTTGTCTGCGACGCTCCATTTCGGCATGCATAAATTATTTCAACAGGTGTATGCCAAGGACGACGATATTCTCAGGTTCGGTCTGATGGACAAGCGAACCGCGCAAACCCGAGAGCCGAACAGGACGAACGACCTCGCCGCGATCCACGCGATCGCCGCGCGAAAAAATGTTGTGCTCGCGGTGGGCAACAACATTGTCACCAATGAATTTGATCGCTGGCTTGCGGAGCTTGATCAAATCGTCGCACACGTATTCGTGCACTGGGTTCACACCAAATACATGATCGTCGACCCGCTAAGCGAGGATCCGATCATCGTAAGCGGCTCAGCAAATTTCAGCGACGCGAGCACAAAAGACAATGACGAGAATGTGCTAGTCATTCGCGGCGACAAGCGCGTGGCAGATATTTACCTGGGTGAATTCATGCGCCTGCATTCGCACTACGCCTTCAGAGAGGCGGTGGCGATCCATGTGGAACAGGGTGGCAATCCGACCGACTGGAAGCCGCAGTACTTGCAGGATTCTGATGCGTGGCAGAAGCCGTACTTTGATGCGGGGGATAGTTCGGGGAGGTTTGCAAGGCGGGAGTTTTTTTCGCAGGGATGTGAACGAGAGCGGAAAAACGCTGGCCTCTTTTGTTCTTTTATTCACACAAATATTCGCATCTCCTACCCGAATAGGTGGTTTTGCACGATAGCAGTCATGGTAAAAATGGTGATTGCGATTTTTTCGGAGCAATCGCCCGCTCTTACGATTGAGTAGCGTAGTTTCCACTTCCGTATTCGAAATCATTTCATAGGTCGCAACTGTTGTCTGGGAGAGTGCCATGTACAAGGTTCCGTTTCTGCGCAAATGTTTCGGCCTGATCATAATGCTATCTGCGCTAAACATGTTAACGGTTGCGTTCGCCGAGGAGGTGGTGAACGTGGATCAAGGTTGGACTAGCGACCAGAAGGCAACTTGGTACAGATTGTCGCAGGGATCGCGGCTTCTGCCGCTATCCTGGCTTCAAGCCCTCGAACAGGTCGACTCTGCAACACCGTTTCTCGATCCGGCGCACATGGATGGATTTCGCTACCTGCGGGACACATCGGTAACTTCCAAGCACCTGCCAATTGGTTTTGCCATCGATGAACAATCCGACGAGAGATTCTCTGAGATTACCCGACTGCGGTGGAAGCGTCCGCAATCTGATAACGAGCGCTGGGTCGGCATGACGTGCTCTGCTTGCCACACGAATGAGATCACGTTTCGCGACAAGCGTTTGCGCATTGAGGACGCACCCACTCTGGCTGATTTTCAAGGCTTCATGACGGCGCTCAATCGCGCGCTCGTGATGGCGCGAGATGATCCAGAAAAGTGGAAACGCTTTTCCGCCGCAGTGCTAATTCCAAAGAAGGATAACACTGCGCCCAATCGCGCAATGCTTACCACTTCTTTGAATACGCTGATTGCGTGGCAACTGAAACTGGAGGCTGCAAACCATACGCCGCTGCAGTATGGCTTTGCTCGCCTCGACGCGTTCGGCAACATCTTCAATAAAGTACTTTTACGCGTCAATGCGCCGACACAGTACGTCAATCCGGCGGATGCACCGGTCAGCTACCCTTTCCTCTGGAATATTCATCAGCAAAACAAGGTGCAGTGGAATGGTATCGCGCCTAGTGTTCGGCTGACGAAAAATTTCGATATTGGCGCGTTAGGGCGCAATGTGGGGGAGGTCACGGGGGTGTTCGCCGACGTTACGCCAACAGGCCCTCTCAATCCCAGAACACTCGCAGGCTACACGACAAGCGCAAACATACGAAACTTGGTTGACCTTGAGCGGTTGGTGCAGAAGTTGAAGCCCCCGATCTGGCCGGACGCGTTCCCGGGCATCGATGCGGCCAAATGGGAAGTCGGTGAAAAGATTTTCAATGAGCCAGATAGCTGCGCGAGCTGCCATCGTGTACTTGACAGGGACGATCTGGAGTCGCGCATTATTGTGAATATGACATCTTTGCGTGGCAAAGACGCTATCGGTACCGATCCGTGGATGGCCTGCAATACCTACACGTACAAAATGCGTACCAGCGTCATGGCCGGGACGCCAAAGAAGTTCTTCGCGCCGACGCCCCCGTTCCTAAAGGAGGATGCGCTAGTAGCAGATGTGCTTGGTACAGTCGTTATCGGGTCAATTTGGAGTCAAGGATGGTCCTTAGCGACGTACCTTGGCGACTTGCGCCCGACGGACTTCAAAGCAGCGTTGCTCGTGAATGACCTGTTTGCTATCGAACGGGATGCAAAGAGGTTTGGTGCACTTATGGGGTTCTTTGCCGATTCACCGGTTAACGAAGACAAGATTACGCGACTTAGACGCTGCATGAAAGAGGAGAGCCCAAGTCTGGCATATAAAGGCCGACCACTGACGGGTATCTGGGCGACGCCGAAAC
>JANNFC010000101.1:0-2508 GCA_031379405.1 Betaproteobacteria bacterium
CTATCCTACGCCGCCACGTACACGACACCGTCGACGATTTCATATCCTTCGCCTTGAGCGCCGAGGATGAGGGGGTTGAAATCCACATTCACCACATTCGAGCCAGGGTCCGCCAGCATGCGGCCAACCGCGACACAGGCATCGGCCAGTGCAATGACATCCATGGGTGGATCGCCGCGAATGCCGTCGAACAGTGGGGCGATGCGCAGGCGTTTGACGGCGCGATAGACATCGCTCTCGCTAAAGGGCCATACGAGGATCTGCGTATCGGGCATGGCTTCCACGAACTTGCCGCCATCGCCGAATAACACGACCGGACCGAACACCGGATCGATGCGCCCGCCCAACATCAACTCTCGCTGACCTTTCGCCATGCGCGCGACGATGGCGCCGTTAGCGGTGGCGCCGGCGATGCGCATGGTTTTGTCGAAGTCGTTGTAGAGCTTGCGCACGGTTTCCTCGTCGCTCACGCCGAGCTTGACCAGGCCCCACTCGGATTTGTGCGCGATGGTGGGTGAGCACCCTTTGATGACGATGGGCTCGTTGAATTCGTGGAAGGCGGCCACCGCAGCCTCGACGCTATCGCAGTAACGATGTTCCACCACACGCAAACCCTGCAGCGCGGCGAGTTTCAAGCTCTCGACTTCGTCTAGCATGCGCAGATTATTGGGCACCTGACGTACGGCACCGATAGGTAGCATGCCGCCTCTTTGCCGCGAGGCTTCGATCAACTCAAGATGCGATAGGTACTGATTCAGTGCCGCGATGGCTTCGCTTTCGGTGGCAAATACGGCCATGCCCTGGGCCTTGAACCGATCCGCCACCAAGGCTTGCGGCGCGGAAACTACAACCGGCTTGCCGGTGCGCTTGGCGAACACGGCGGAGTCGGCCGCGAATGCCGCCACATCGTAGCCTTCTCCCGCGACCGGAATACCGATCAGAAAGGCATCAGCGGCGGGGTCTTTAGCGATGACCGGAAGAATCTGACTGAACAATGAGCTGTTGGTTAGTAGCGCGGCCGTCAAATCGATGGGATTGGTCGTCGTAGCGAAAGTAGGCAGGATCTTCTTGAGATCGTCCTTGGTGACCGCGCTTAAAGGGGCCATCGGCATAGCGGCCGCGGTCGCCACGTCAGCGGCCATCACACACACAGCGCCCGAATTGCTGATTGCCACCAAACTCCTTCCCTTGGGCTTCCAGCCTTTGAGATAAAGCTCCGCCGACGCCACCCACTCGTTCACGTCCTTGGCGCGCCAGATGCCATGCTGTTCGAGGAAGGCATCCACCACGCGATCTTCGTTTGCCAGCGCGCCCGTGTGTGAACGCGCGGCCTCTTGACCGGCCATCGTGCGGCCCGACTTGAGTGCGATGATGGGCAAGCCGCGTTCACGTGCGACGGCGGCGGCATCGGCCAACGCTTCCGCGTCGCGGATGTTTTCCAGATAGAGCAACAGCAATCGCAGATCCGGATCTTCCGCCACCACTGCGGCAAGTTCCGCCACGTTGGCATCCGCATCATTGCCGGTGGCGTGGCAGTGGCGAATCCCGAGCCCGCGCGCGCGCAGCAATGCATAGGGGACCACGCTCATGGCGCCGCTTTGACTGATGATCCCGATGGGGCCATCCTTCGCCGGCGTTTCGATAAACATCGTGGAAAAATTCAGTACCGCGCCGTTTCCAAAATTAGCCAGCCCCTGCGAGTTGGGACCAATCAGGCGCATGCCCTTGGCGCGCGCGGCATTCACCATCGCACGTTCCTTCTCGATTGCTTGCGGATCGCTGGTCTCGCCAAATCCCGATGAGAAGATCACGCTACTGCGCACACCCAAGTTGGCGCATTCCTGCACCGCCGCCACCGCCGCATCGCCGGGGACCGCGATAATGGCTACTTCCGGGACTTCGGGCAGTGCGGCCAAGGTGGGATAGCACTTGAACTTCTGTGCGTCCTTGCGGTTGGGATTGATGGGATAGACCTTGCCCTTGTAGCCGTGACGGCCAAGGTAGAGCAGCGGTCGGCCGCCGATCTTGTTGGGATTTTCCGAGGCGCCGATCAAGGCGATGGAGCGCGGATTGAGCAGTGAGCGCAGCGGTGCTTTACGTTGTTCGTTCATGAGTGGTTCGTGAAGTGGGCAAGGCAGGGGCTTAGAGGAGTAAAGGGGTAAAGGGATAAAGGAACACTCAAGTCATCGCGCAAAATCGAGGAACCTTCCTTCCGCCAAATTCAATATAAGTGGCGATCACCGCATCGCCAATCTTCAACCCAGCCTCGCCATGCGCCATTACGCGAAACCCCTCCGTGCAATCCACCAGGACAATGGTGTAGGGCGCATAGGCGCGCAGTGCTTCCGTCGGTGCGCGAGTGACCATGGCGGTCGAATACACGACCCCATTACCGGACGCCTGAATAGTCGCCGGAGAGGCGTTACCGCAGGAGGGACAGAATCCCCGCCGCATGTACCAGGTCGTACGACATGCCGGACAACTCTGATACGCAATCCCCTCGTCGCC
>JANNFC010000149.1:0-1786 GCA_031379405.1 Betaproteobacteria bacterium
TGGTTTCCCGTCGGGCGCCTCGATGTCCTGGGCGACAAAGGGCCTTACAGGTTTCGCTACATCGAGGGTGCGCAGCGTGCGCGGGATCAAGCGGGCTTTGATGCGTTGATGGACTTTCCCGACTGGAAGCTGACCTACGAATCCTCGGTGTTGTTTCCGTTGTTCATGAACCGGATCATGCAGACGGGGCGACATGATTTCGGCGACTATCTGCGCATGCTGGACCTGCCGGATGGCTCCGAGCCTGCCGAGATTCTGGAAGTCGATGGCGGCTACCGGGCCACTGACAGTTTCGAGGTATTTCCGCGGATCACGCGCGCGCCGGACGGGTCGTTTCGCAGCCGCTTCTTTCTGCATGGTTGGCGCTACGTAAGTCAGGAAGCGCAACAGCGTATTGACCGGTTACAACCGGACGAACAGCTCTACGTAACCATCGAGTTGACCAATCCAGCGACACGATTGGCCGTACAGATTCAGACGAAGGATTACTACATGATCGGATGGGCGCCGCGCTATCTTGTAGAGGACCTGGTTCACGCCAACGCGCAGTCACCGGGGAAATACAGTGCCAGGGTGGTGCGGATCAATCCCGCGCCCTCGCCATCCAAGCAAAGGCTGCTGGTGGAGTTGAGTGGACACTGGCCAGGATATGAACCCATGACACTTGGCGACTTCAAATTGCTCGCGCACCAAGGAACCTAACATTCGTAGTCGGTGCGCGTGCATTGCGGGCGGATTCGCTGATGCAGCAGCTTTGTACCTGTCGGGGTGACGTCTACTCTTCCCGATCTTCCGGACCCGCTTGGGGAGTGACGCTCGGTCGCTCGTATCTGGGGGCTGCGCCGCACCGCTTGCGCGCATTGATTCGCGAACATCTGGCGCGGTACGCGGATTCATCAACCACGGATATCAATCGGCGGATTGGTACGGAGATCTCGGCACGAACCGTCAGACGGATGCTGGAGGAACTTGTCAAGGATGGGCAAGGGACTTACAGCGGGGAGTGGCGATGGTGGCACTATCGGCTTGCTGACGTTTCCGATAAAGGAAAAAGTCGCAGCCAATTGCCATGAGGCAAACCGGATGTGCGTGACCATTCAGACACACGCTTTTGATTTTCCGTGATTTTCTTATTGGACACGATATCGGCGTGTCCTTTATGAACCGGCGTCTTGTCCGATAGCACGCACCCGATGGCCTTGACCGACATCAACAGCGAAGACCGGTTGATCCAGCAGACCTTCGCCAAGCATCTGCACGAGGTCCTCGGCTGGGAAAGCGTCTACGCCTACAACGCGGAGACCTTTGGGCCGCACGGTACGCTGGGACGTGCCTCCGAGCGCGAGGTCGTGCTGGTCCGGGACCTGCGGGCGGCGCTGGCGCGGCTGAACCCTGATCTTCCGGAGCCCGCCCGCGAACAAGCGGTGGAAAAGATCACCCGCATCGACTTCGCCCGATCACTCATCCAGCATAACCGGGAATTCTACGGGTTCATCCGTGGTGGTGTCCCGGTCGAGTGGCGGGACACTGCCGGTGAAATTCGCCACGCCCACGCCCACGTCATCGACTTCCGCGATAGCGCCCGCAACCGCTTTCTGGCGGTGCGCGAACTCAAAGTGCAGGGCGTGCAGGTGCCCCACTACAACCGCCGGGCCGATCTGGTGTGTTTCGTGAACGGCTTACCGCTGGTGTTCATCGAACTGAAAGCGGTTTATCGCAACATCCGCGCCGGCTTTGACGACAACCTTACCGACTACCTTACTGAGCACAGCATCGCCCATGCGTT
>JANNFC010000161.1:0-10026 GCA_031379405.1 Betaproteobacteria bacterium
GGGTTTCCAAAGGGGGCGAAGTGATTTTCACGTAGCCCCCTTTGGTCAAGGGCGGGGTCAATACCCCGCCCGCGAAGTCCCCTTTATCTGCCCGCAAAGAAATCGTTATCGCGATAAATGCGCCGGATTGAAGAACACTCGGACTCTGCTAGTGCGCCAAGCATACTTGCCTGCGTATTCTCGTCTACGTGTTCCGGCGTCAACATCCCCGGGATGACGGTCGACACCGCGGGGAACGATAAACAAAAACGTAGTGCGAACTGTGCTGGCGTATGGCTTGTCCCTGCCCGCAGCGCGGAACTAAACAGATGGTAGGCGCCTGCCCACTTTTCTCGCTGTGCGGGGTTCCACCGGTTGCGATGATCATTCACAGCAAACTTCTCGGTTGCCGAATATTGCCCCGTCAGAAATCCAAAGCACAGCGGTGTTCGTACGATGACGCCAACGTCAACCGCTTGGCAAAGGGCGAAAAGCCCGTTGTCGATGGCTCGCTGATCCAATAGATTGAAATTCGCCTGCAAGCATCGGATACCCAAGTCTCGAACCGCAACCATTCCTTCCTCCGGCGACCTCGCCGAAACACCGACTGCCCGGATCTTGCCTTCACGACGCAATGCTTCCATGCACGCTAGGATGTCTGCGTTCTCTTTGAGAAGGCAGACGGGGGGACTGTGCAATTGGTAAAGGTCGATATAGTCCGTGCGAAGGCGGCGCAGGCTTTGTTCTACTGACACCCGAATGTGATGGGCCGAAAAGTCCTGCGCGCCACCGGCGTCCAACATTCCGACCTTGGTGGCGACAACGACTTTATTCCTGACCCCAGCCAGCGCCGCACCAAGCAGTTCCTCGCTGTGGCCAAAGCCGTAGAAATCGGCGGTATCGAAGAAGGTTACGCCGACGTCTATCGCGCGTTGCACAGCCTGGACGGAGATGGTGTCATTCGTGGCTCCGTAGGCCAACGCCCCGTTGGTATTGCCGCCGATCCCCCAGGCGCCGAACCCGATCTCAGATACGCTTGGGCCGTTCGCGCCGAGCGTCCGGTATCGCATCCCGGCTTAGTAGTGGCCAGCGAGCTCGCGCTCGACGGGCTCGTTGCCGTAGAGATAGGCGCCCTTCTTATTGCCGTACCAGATGACCTCGCGATACCAAGTTTCCCATGAATCGTACATCACCTTCGTTCGATTGATGCGGTTGATGCAAGGTTTGCGATCCAAGGGGAGTTTCTCCCCGACCAGTGCTGCCTGGTAGAACTGCCAAAGGTTGTGTTCGGTTTCGAATTCGAGATCTTGTTTCTGGAACGGAAGCTTGACCAGATTGACGTTGAGTTCGATCGCTTCGTGCAATAACTCCTTCGGCAACTCCGCGAACTTGGTTTTCAGGTATCTTTGAAGCAACTGCTCCGCCTCCCGGTAGAAATTACGCAACTTACCTTCTACGCAGAGTTTGATAAGAATGTACTCGTCAGCCGGCCAGAAGATGTCGAGCCATTCCGGTGAATGGCAATACTCCGGTCCACCGTTTTGGATGTCGCGTGCCTTATCCTGAAAGAATGCCTTGATACTCGAGAGTACGGGGTAGCGTTCAGCTTCGTCTTCAAGGAACGCTTCGATCAACTCCCGGTAGCTCACTCCGGTGGTTTCGTGGACCAGGATAAGGGGGAGTTGAAGTATCTTGTCGAAGTGCAGCAATGCGGTCATCCAGCACAAGGTGCGTGTCTTGACCCAATCCTCGCGCGGCATCGATGCGGTTGCGACCACCAGTTGCTGGATCTCCAAAATCTCTTCGCGCGTTTCAGCGAGCGAACCGTGGATGTTGATGATCGCAGACTCCACGATCTCCATGCCGTATCGTTTTTGATACTCGGGATCACCCATTTCCGCGTTCGGCAAGATCGAGAGGTTGTTGAACTGGATTCGGTTATGTTGGCCGTTTTCAATAACGCTTGAGACGCCATTGACGAAGGATTCGTAAGTCTCACCCGGAAGACCCAGGATCAAGTCGGAGTAGGTTTCGACGCGGTCTCGCGTGAATCGACGCTGTAGTTCTTGATAGGAAGCGGTAGATATATTCTCGCGCTTGATGGCCTTTAGCGTACCTTGATCGACTGACTGCAGCGACAGTGCAACACCTTTGTTCAGACCCGCATCGGACAGGAGCTTTTGAACTTTGTACGCGCGCTCGGTGGCATTCTTTGTGTTCTGCACGGATAGCGCCCGGGGATATCCGAGCTTGCTTTTGGTCTGAGCAACGTACTCCGTTAATTCGTAGTCGCGCGCCAACATGCCGTAATTGGCATCGCAGCAGAAGATGAATTCGATCTTCTTCTCGGCGAACCAGTCCACTTCTCCAAGGAGGCGCTGCTGGTCGAACTGGCTAACCTTGGCCGCGGTCGCCGAACCCCAATCGCAAAAAGTGCACTGAAATGGACATCCCCGGTTCGTCTCCCAAAGTATCAGCCAGCGCTCGTTTGGATTTGCCGCCATCAACGGTTCGAAGACGCCTGAAAGATAAGGTGATGGAACCTGGGTGATGTCGCGCATCCGCTCCGCTCGCGGATTGTTGATGAATGCGCCGTCCTCGGACAAATAGCTGATGGACTGAACATTCTCCCAAGTGCGGGACGGAAAATTCTCCAGGATGGAGAGAAATACTTGCTCGCCTTCCCCATGACAGGCAACGTCAACGAATGGATTCTGCCGGATAAACTCCTCGGCGCGATCAGGGACCTGGGGGCCTCCGAACACGACCAGGGTTTTAGGCCGCTGGGCCTTGATCCGCCGCGCGATCTCCAACGAAATTCGGATGTTCCAGACGTAGGTCGAGAACGCGATCACGTCCGCCTCAAGCAGAAGGTCCACTGCTTGTTGCACGGCGACACGTGAATAGACTGGCAGCAGGAACTCGTAGCGCCCGCTGTGCTTTGCATGCGTTTCGATATAGGACTGCAAAAGGCCAACGGCGTAGGGCAGATAGTTTTGGCCGGAAAAGCTATTGTTGATCTGCACCAATCCCACTTTCAGGTGGCTGGTATTGTCCACCGCAATTTTCATCGCCGAGGAATCCATTTGCCCCCTGGCTTTGTCCGCTTCCCTTCTTACGATTTGCATATTGCTCATGGTGTGGCCCTTCGCACGACTCAATAGTGGTCGTGCTGTGCGTAGTAGATGATCTGACTGCCTAGAGTATCGAAGCGAGTGGGAACATGTAGAAGCTTGCTAAGTGCGTTCTTGACACGTTCTTGCTGATCCGGTCGCACGAACAACAGCATGAACCCCCCATTTCCAGCACCCAGCAACTTACCACCCAGCGCGCCCGCCCGCAGCGCGGTCTCATAGATATCGTCGATTTCTGTTGTGGAAATGCGCGAAGACAGCCCGCGCTTGATCATCCACTGATCATGCAAGAGCTTACCAAAGTCCTCTAAACGGTCCTGTTTGGACAGTAGCAGCGATTCTGCTTCATCGACCAATTGCATCATTTTCCGTAGGTTCGGCTTCTTGTTGGGAATCTGAGCAATTTGATCCTTTGCCACGTCGGAGGCAGTTCTGGAGTACCCCGTAAAGAAAATCATCGAGTGCTCTTGCAACCTATCGAATCTTTCCGGAGGCATGATGAGTGGCCGAACGCTGATTTCCTGCTGGCCGCCAAACTCGATTCTGTTCAGCCCTCCAAAGGCGGCCGCCGTCTGGTCTTGCGAGCCGACGCTTTCCCCAATGCGATTCTGTTCAACATCAATCGCGTTGATCGCGAGCTGCCGCTTGGTTGGCATCTCATGCTTTAGCGCATAGAGCGCGTGCAATAGCCCTACGGTAAACGTGGAACTGGAGCCCAGTCCCGAGCGTGCGGGCAAGTCGGCGTGATGGACGATATCCACGCCTTGGCTGAACTCCAAGAACTTCAAGCACTCACGCACCGAGGGATGCTGAATTTCATCTACGGACTGCGCTTCCTCCCGCTTGTAGTAGCGCACCAGATGTTTGAAGTTATGAAAGGGCGGCAGATATCGGCAGGTAATGTAGCAGTACTTGTTGATCGCGGTACTGAGCACTGCGCCGCCGTTCTCCTTGTACCAAGCAGGATAGTCCGTGCCACCGCCAAAGAAGGAAACTCGAAATGGGGTGCGGCTGATAATCATGTGCCGGATCCCATCATTCCACGAACCTGCCCACTTGATCGCGCTGCGACAGAATCGGATTGCTGATGGGCCACCACAACTTGAGCTGCGGATCGTTCCAGAGGTAGGTGAACTGGCCCTTGGGGTGGTAGTAGGTGTTTTGCTTGTAATGGAAAATCGCATGCTCGCTAAGCACGACGTGGCCGTTGCCGTGCTTAGGTGGGATGAGCACTTGATGACGGTTTACGTCAGAGAGCGTGAAAGACTGCCACTTGCCGAATTCGCTGGATTCCCGGTCGCAATTCACTACCACGAGATAGAATTTTCCCCACATGCACGAGACCAGTTTCCAGGTCTCGGCATCGCCATGAATTCCCCGAAGCACATGGCGTGACGAGACAGAGATGTCGTCTTGCACGAACTTTACGCCGATTCCGGCTTCCTGGTACATCTGTTCGTTGAAGGTTTCTACGTACTGGCCGCGGAAGTCCTCAAACACTTCCGGTTTAATCAGCAGCACTCCATCGAGCTTGGTTTTGGTTACTTGCACGGTGTGTGGGGCCCTTTGAAGTCGATTGCACGCCACCTAGCGCGCTCGCCAAGCAACATAAGAATATCCTTCATGATAAAGGCTACCAAAGGAGAATCGTCTGATATCGAGAATTTCCAGGTCCCCTTTAGACTCAAGGTCCTTTAACCTGGGAAGAAAACCCTCCAAATATCCCCGCTTGCGGTGATAGCGTACCGCCAGATAGTCGACGAGATTGGATTCGTCGTACAGGTCAACCAGAGGTTCCATGTGTACGCAAACTTGCGGGCGTTGTGCCAATAGGTAGTCGACAAACTGTTCGTGGCGTGGGCCGACTTGCTCCAGCGCACACATTGTCAGTACGCCGCTATGCCTATCCAGGGCCAAGGCTCGATCAGGCTCGAAGAAATTAAACGACAATCCCTTGACTCTTATGGCATGCGTGTGCGCCAGCTTATTGACCATTTCATAGGAGGACTTCGACCAATCCAAGCCATAGAGCTGGAGGTGCGGAAACTGCTGGGACAGCGCCACCAGATTGAACCCCGAACCGCAACCGAACTCGTAAGCAGACTTTGTTTCGGCGAAGTAGCGATGAAATAAGTACGCTCGGCACACCTGGAAAAAATCCAGCTCGAAGCTGGGACTTTTTGGGAAGACATAACTCTGATTGAGCCGGACTGGCTGGCCGGCCTTGATGAAGTCGGGGACAAGCCGATCGAGGGCGTAGTCGCCCGAAACGAAGTTGCGCAGATTCTCTGACCAGCAACTTTCCCATATGTCCGCGCGCTGAGGACCTACCTTGGTGGGCTTGTCCGAGTCGATGTGTTTAAGTACATTGAGGACGATTTCATCGCGCACGCTAGGAGGCGGCGTGGCGTATTCGAATTCCAGTGACTCCGCGAGCCGTTTGCATACCCCGGGTAACTGCTCGGCGTTTTGCCCAAACAGCCTGGCAAAATCTTGTGTGGTGTAGTTCATCGCCTAGAAAGGACCTTTGAACTTGTTCTCGTAGCTGTAGAAATCCTCCTCCGAAAGATCAACCGGCTTCATCCCCAATTTGCCTTCGATCGCTCGAATGATATCTACGGCATTAGCGTAAAACTCGTTCTCCAAGGGACGCGTACAGGGGCAAGGAACCGCTGCATACCCTATGCGTTCGACCGGCGACTTGATCTGGCCAAAACAGGCTTCATAGACCGTTGCCGCGATCTCGGCGCTGAACCCGCAGTATACCCAGTCGTTATCGGCGACTATGCAGTGGCCGGTCTTGCGAACGGAGTCCACGATCGCCTGGCTGTCGAAGGGTGCTATGGAGCGAACGTCGACGACTTCCACGCTGACACCGTGCTTTTCCAGAATCTGGGCGGCTTTGACTGCCTCGACGTTCATCCATGAGGTCCCCACCACTGTGATGTCCCGGCCGGGCCGGATCACGCGGGAGCCTTCAAGTGGGATGGAGCCGCAGTCCTCAGGCACCTCGCCCATCGCATCGTATAACCAACGGTGCTCGATGAACACGACGGGATTATCGTCTCGGATGGCGGCAATGAGCATCCCTTTGGCGTCGCGGGGAGACGACGGCATGACTACTTTCAAACCTGGTATGTGTGCAAACCAGGAATGCAGTGACTTGCTGTGCTGATAGGATTGACCCCAGCCCCGACCAATGATTGCGCGAATGACCATCGGTACTTTCATCTGCCCACCCGATCCGTAACGATGGGTGGCGATCATATTGACCAGTTGATTCAAACCCAACAACAGGAAATCAACGCGCATGTGAACGTGTACTGGGCGCATGCCATTGATAGCCGCACCCAGTCCGAACCCTGTCATGGCGTCTTCGGCAAGGGGCGTGCTGAAGCAGCGGTTTGGACCAAATTCTTCGACTAAGCCCTTGGTGCTATCGAAGATGCGCTTGTGGTCCGCGACATCTATGCCATAAACAAATACGCCCGGGTCGCGGCGCATTTCCTCGGCCATCGCTTCGTTTAATGCATTGCGGTAGCTGATTGTGCGGCTCATGCGTACACGTCCGCGTAGAGTTCCTGTGGAGCGCTGAAGGGCGCTGCGTCCGCTTTCTCGATGCTGCGCTCGATGCGAGTCTCGATTTCTCTTTCAACTTGATGTATTTCTTCCTCCTTAAACCATTGCAGCAATTTCTTGCGCTGGATCTCAACGGGATCCCTTTGCCGCCATTTCTCGTATTCACCGCGATCCCGGTATCCAGCGGCGAAATCCTCGTTCACGCCGACATGTTCAAGGTAGCGGTAGTACTTCAAATGCATGAATGCTGGCCTGCCGTTGGCGCCGATGGCCTTGATCGCATCCACCGACAAGTTGTAGAGGACCTCGGCATCGGTGGAATCGGAAACAAAGACGTTGCACTTGAACTGTGCAACAACCTGGTCGATGGCAGCGTAACCGTGACGCTGTTCGGAGGGGACATGTACCGCGATGCCGTTGTCTTCGCATACAAACAATACCGGCAGCTTCATCGCGCATGCCGTATTGAGACTTTCCCAGAAGACACCTTCGTCGATCGCTCCATCCCCGAAGAACACCGCCACCACTCGATCACTCCCCTGTTGTCGGCTGGCGAAAGCAGCGCCAAGTGCGATAGGGATTGTCGTACCGACAATGGCCGATGTGCAGATAAGACCGGCATGTGGCGCCGTCAAATGCATCGAACCCGCCTTGCCCTTGGCCATCCCCGTGGCCTTTCCGTACATTTCCGCAAAAAACTGGTCTGTCTCGTCTGCTCTGGCCAGATAAATTCCGTGTGTGCGATAAGTCCCCATGACCTGATCTTGCGCGCGCAATGCATGGCATACCCCTACGGCAATCGCCTCGCCTCCCGTTGACATGTGCATGGGCGTTTTCATCTTGTCGCGCGAATAATCGCGGCGAATAGCGTCTTCCGCCTTTCTGATCAAGAAAAGCTTTCGATATAGTTGTAGATTCAGGTCTTTCATCTATGGAGGATCTTCGTTGTTAGAGACGAGATTGGGAGGTGTATTGAGAAAGCAGGTACATGCCAATGATGGCGATGGGCACCGCCACATAGATTCCGCCGGTGGTCATCAGCCGGATGGCTTCCTCGATCGAGACGAGATCCACGCTCTCCACTTCATGGTCGTGGGCTCGTCTTTGATCGAACTCTTGCTGTGTCAAATGAATTCGGAACACGTAGAGCAGCCTGGGCGTGCGATTGGGAGCCGAGGAAAGCGGGGGCATAGGGATGAAGCGCGACAGGTCATGCACGGCGATGCCGGTTTCTTCTGCCAGTTCTCGGGCTGCGCTCTGCTCCGGCGCCTCGTCTTCCTCACTGCCGCCAGCGGGCAACTCCAAGGTTCTATCATCGAGCACCGGTCGTTTGACGCGCACCATCACGATAGCCTTCCCGTCTACGATTGGAAGGACGATCACTTGAGGCATGTGATATTCCATCGTATAGAAAGTCCCGCGCTGGCGTACGACAAACCAATCGTTCCGGTGCAACTCCACTACCGGAGATAGTTCGGGGCAATTGCTTTCGGTCAGTCTACGATCCCACGGACCGCGCGGGGGGTAAGTTGCATCCTTGTGCGGTTTGGGCATTTAACGGGTCAACAATTTCTCGCCGGCCCGAACGCGACCACGCCAATAGTCCAGTAGATCCTGCATGGTCTTCTCAAATCGAATCTCTGGTTGCCAGCCCGTGACTGCTTGAAACTTTCGGGTATCCGGTACCTGCAAGTCCGCGTCGATGGGCCGCAATCGAGCGGGATCCACTTCAATGGAAATATTCTTTCGAGTGGATATCGATAGAAGATAGTTCAACATCTCCCGCACCGAACACGAATAGTTGCCCCCGATGTTGTAGTAGGCACCAGGCGTTGGATTGATCGTGAGGAGCATGTAATAAGCGCGCACGGCGTCTCGAACATCCGCCCAGGTTCGCATTGAATCAAGATTTCCAACCTTTATGACCGGTGCAATCTGCTCATGCTCGATCATCGCAATTTGTTTGGCGAAGGTCGACTCCACAAAAACATCGCCACGGCGTGGCCCAGTGTGGGTAAACATGCGCGTAGTCATGACTTTCTGGCCATAGGCCTCGGCGTGAAAACGGCCTATCAAATCAGTTCCGACTTTGGAAATCGCGTAGGGGGACGCAGGATGGAAAGTGCACTCCTCGTCGATCGGAACCTTCTCCTTGGGAACACGACCGAAGACTTCGGACGACGCGCAGACATGAATTAGGGGATCAATTCCCGGACATTTGCGCAGGGCTTCTAGTAGCCGCGCCGTACCCTGGATATTGGTGTCGAAGGTATCCAGGGGAGAGGTGAAGCTGGTAGCGGGATAGCTTTGCGCCGCTAGGTGAAAAACATAATCCGGACGGACTTCCTCGACTACATTCTGTATCGAGATGTAGTCACCCAGGTCTGCGTTGAGGAAAAAGACTCGATCCCGCGCGTTGACTCGGGGAAGTAGATGCTCGACATTGTTCAACGGACTACGCCATCGGTATATTCCGTAGATGTTCCAGTCGGTTCGCCCCAACAGGAAATCTGCAAGATGGGAACCAACCATCCCGCTTATTCCGGTGATTAATGCGCGGATTTTCCCCATCATCTAGAACGTGTGCCTGTCAAATCCATGGCTGCCTCTGATCACGCTCTCCACAATGCAGGCGCGATGACACTCGGGCAGGAAAGAAGAGATGGATTGTTGAGCAGGTGGTATAAAACACCCGCCGATGCCCCCGATAGTTGTGCACTCGAATGATTTTTCCGCATGTTCTCGCTGGACTCACATATTAAACCGAATCAGACATATCCCAGCCAATCCTCAGCGCCGTGCAATCGGCGCTCCAAGCGATTTAGCGGTTATGCGGATGGGATACTATAGACGCCTGCAAGTAGGTGGCGCAAGGCACCTTGTCACCAAAACCGCTAAGTTCGTCTGGGCTCGAATGAGGTCAGGCGTTTGCCCGTCGCAATGATCTGGGGTGCCTTGGCATTGTCGAAGAAACGGTTCAGACACGAAAAATGCACAGCCTCAATAATGAAGTCCTTCCCCCAACGAATGGTATCAGTCCGACGAGAACGGAGGTCCAACCACTGGTTTCGATCATGCTGTTCTGCAAGAACGGCGGCTCCGCCATCAGACGTTGCGTGGAGAGTGTTCTAAATCAGTCTTATGACAACTTCGAACTCGTCGTTCAAGATGGGGCATCTACTGATTCGACCCTCGAAACACTTCGCAGTTACAACGACCGTAGAATAAAAATTGTCTCGGAAAAAGACTCGGGACCAGGCGAAGCATTTTGGAAGGTCCTGAACAGATGCGAAGGGCGGTACATTGGGACCTGCTTGGCAGATGAGGAACTGCT
>JANNFC010000182.1:0-10824 GCA_031379405.1 Betaproteobacteria bacterium
CGGCGGCCGAGGGCTGCTTGCAAGCACTGAGCAGGCCCGCCGCCAGCATGAAGATCCAAATTGAAGTACGCATGTTGCAAAAGTAGGAAAAATTCAAGGAGGCTAGGGAATCGGAATTTTCCCGAAACCCATAGGCAATTCAACAGGCCACAAGGTCCACGCGATCATCCCGCAATTCACCACGCGCAGCGCTCAAAAACTCACCAATCCAAATTGACTCCCCTTGCGAACCTTGGCGTACATCAGGAGTTGCTTCCGATTGACCTGCTTGCAGAGCTTGGGCACGGTGATCGCGGAAATCTCAGCGGCGAACTCGCCCTGGTGGGTATTCAACCCCACGCTGCGCAATTACGCCGAGATACTAACGTCTCCGACTTATCTCATTTTTTTCCGCAACTCCATGGTCATCTCGCTGGCGGTGGTGGTGGTGACCATGCTCGTCAGCATTCCGGCGGCTTTCGCCTTGTCGCGAATGAAGTTCTGGGGGTCGGCCACGCTGGCCACGGGTGTGTTCCTCACCTATCTCGTGCCGGACACGCTGCTGTTTATTCCGCTGTTCAAGATTTTTGCGTACTTGGGCGAGCTGACAGGAATAGAGTTCATCGACCACTGGTGGATGTTGATCATCATCTATCCGACGCTCACCGTGCCCTTTTGTACCTGGATCATGATCGGTTACTTCGCAAGCATACCGAAGGAGTTAGATGAGGCCGCGTTGATCGACGGCGCGGGGTATCTGCAGATCCTCACCAAGATTTTCATTCCGGTAGCGCTGCCTGGCATCATCGCCGCCACTATCTTTGCTTTCACCGTTTCCTGGGCGCAATTTCTCTATCCGCTGGCCTTTACGACATCGACGGACCAGTTGGTGTTGCCCGTGGGCATCGTCACGACGCTTATCAAGGGCGACGTGTTTAATTGGGGACAGATCATGACGGGCGCGTTGCTAGGTGCGGCGCCGCCGCTTATCATCTACGCCTTTCTCATGGACTATTACATCGCCGGACTCACCGCAGGCGCGACCAAGGGGTAGCGAGAAAACATGGCCGAGGTGTCATTGCGCAAAGTGGTGAAACACTACGACGAAACACCCGCCGTGCGGGGAATAGATCTGGAGATCGCCGACAAGGAATTCATCGTGCTGGTGGGTCCGTCGGGCTGCGGCAAGAGCACGACGCTGCGCATGATCGCGGGGCTGGAGGACATCACCGACGGCGAAATACGCATCGACGGGGAACTCGTCAACGACACCCCGCCCAAGGATCGAAACATCGCGATGGTGTTCCAGAACTATGCGCTCTATCCGCACATGTCGGTGTACGAGAACATGTCCTTTGCCCTGCGTCTGAAGAAGGTGTCCAAGACCGAGATCAAGACGCAGGTGGAGAACGCGGCGCAGATACTGGAAATCACCGAGCTTCTGCAGCGCAAGCCCAAGCAATTGTCCGGCGGGCAGCGGCAGCGCGTAGCCATGGGCCGTGCCATCGTGCGCAATCCGAAGGTGTTTCTGTTCGACGAACCCTTGTCCAATCTGGATGCCAAACTGCGCGTGCAGATGCGCACGGAGATTAAGCGCGTGCATCAGAAGGTGCGCACGACGACGGTCTACGTCACGCACGATCAGGTGGAGGCCATGACGCTGGCTGACCGGGTGGTCGTCATGAATGGCGGCATCATCGAGCAAGTCGGAACCCCCACCGAGGTCTACCACCACCCTGCGACGAAGTTCGTCGCCGGCTTTATCGGTTCGCCCGCCATGAACTTCATGCCTTGTGTCCTGGAGGAGTCCGCGGGGGCATTGCGGGTGCGCCTAAGCGATGGGATCTCCTTGCCGGTGCCGGCCGAAAGGGTGCCTCGATACCGTCTATATGCCGGGCGTGGAGCACTGATTCTGGGCTTACGACCCGAGAACATTTCCGATCAGCGCGGAGCGCTGATGCCGGGACAGGAAGTGTTCAAGACGGTCTTGGATGTCACCGAACCCATGGGCATGGACACGCTCGTGCACTTTATGGTGAACGGCGCGGACGTCTGCGGGCGGGTGAGCGCCAATGCGGGGACCGTCGCTGGCCAAGCTTTTCAGTTGGTGGCCGACATGGCACACATGCACTTAATCGATGATAGGACGGGCCAAGTCATCTGATGGCGACGCGGCGACGTGCGCCGCATGAGCGGTGCCAATCTCAAACCCAACTAGACGAGGGTTTACAGGGAAGCGCGGTTACAATCCGAGCTAGTAGTCCTCACAACCCAAGGAGATAAAATGAACAAACTGACTTACGTTGTCCTCGCTCAGCTCGTCGCACTAGGCGCTTGTTCCAAGAAGGAGGAAAGCGCGCCCAGCGCCGCGGCGGAATCCGCCAGCAAGGCGGTGGATGCCACCAAGGATGCGGCGGGTCACGCCACCGATGCCGCCAAGCAGGCAGTGGATGCCGCCGCCGATAAGGCCAAGGACGCCGCTGGCGCCGCTGTGGATGCGACCAAGGATGCCGTGGATCAAGCCAAAGCCCAGGCGGAGAGCGCCAAGGAGGCCGCAAAGGAGGCCGTGAATACGGCTGCCGACAAGGCCAAGAAGGCGGTGAAGTAATTCCCTAGGCGCCTTCCGCCGCAACGGAACACACAGGCATCGCTAGTCGTCCTTCGATGATCAAGAGCGTGCCTGCGAAGCCCAGGACCGTTACCCGCGCGCACCGGCGGCCGCCAGCCGGCGCGCGATTACCATGCGCTGAATCTGATTGGTGCCTTCATAGATCTGGGTAACCTTGGCATCGCGGAAGAAGCGCTCTACCGGATGGTTCCGGCTGTAGCCATCGTCCCCAAAAATCTGCACTGCGTCGGTCGCCACCTGCATCGCCGTATCCGAGGCGAAGCACTTCGCAGTCGCTGAAGCAACCGGGTCACCCCCTACCTTTTCCCCGAGAAGCATATTGGCTTCGTAGACCAAGTGGCGCGCGGCGCGGATTCGCATGTGCATGTCCGCGAGCATAGGCTTGAAATTCCTGGAGTTCCGGCGGAATGGAGACCATGGAGGGCGTGGATTTCTTGGTGTGTGTTCGGATTGCGCAGTGTACTGGCTAGTTGACGGATCCTAGCGTTGATGGAATACGGGGCAGGTATTAGTGATCCTCATCGCATGATCATCACCGCCGGTGTTGGCAAACAGTGACGCTCAGAGCGCAATGGCGGGCTTGCGAGCGAACCAGGGACGTGCCGCCTCAAGCTGAGCCGCAAGGCGAAAAAGGGTTGCCTCGTCGCCGTAACGACCAACGAGTTGCGTCGCCACCGGCAGCCCGCCCGAAGTCTGACTCAGTGGCAAAACCAGTGCGGGTTGGCCAGTGATGTTGAACCACACCGTAAACGGCGAGAACGCAAATACGCGTCGCCAATACTCATCCACGTCGTCTATCGTCATATCGATCCAGCCTAGTCCTGGTGGTAGTGTTGCGAGACCGGGTGTCAACAGCACGTCATAATTAGCGTGGAATGCTGCCATGTCTCGCGCCAGGCGATGGGATGCTTGTGTGGCTCGCACGTAATCGGCGGCGCTCAACTTCTCGCCCATGTTCGCGGTCAGCCAGGTGATAGGTTCCACCTCGTTCTCGTGCGCCGGTCGCCCCGCTGTCGGGTGGCTTGCGAGATTTACCACGGTGTTTGCCGATGCGAGTGTGAGGAAGGTCTGCACCACTGACGCTCGATCTATCTCAGGGTCACATTGTTCGACGTGATGACCTAGATCGACGCACAGTTCGATCACCTCGGTGAGCGCGTTCATACATTCCGAATCGAGCTTGGCGTTGTTCGGTGTCGCGGCAGTCCAAGCGATTCTGAGGTTCCCAGGGCTTGTACCGACTTCCTGGAGATAGGGGCGCCGCGGTGGTGGCGCAACGTAGGGGTCCCCGGGACCCGCGCCGCAAGTCGCATCCAGTAGCGCCGCGCTATCGCGCACGCTCAGGGTCACGGCGTGCTCGGTCGACAATCCACCTAGTCCTTCACCGGAAAATGGCGCGAAGCTATTGCGGCTACGCGTTGGTTTGAGCCCGACCAAACCGCAGCATGCCGCGGGCGCGCGAATCGAGCCGAAGCCGTCGGAGGCGTGCGCCATCGGTAACATGCGGGCTGCGACGGCCGCAGCTGCGCCTCCGCTGGAGCCCCCGGAGATACGTGTCAGATCCCATGGGTTGCGCGTCGGGCCGTGGAGCCGCGGCTCGCAGGTCAGCGACAGACCTAGCTCAGGCGTGTTGGTGCGCCCGAAGATAACCAGTCCTGCCTGCTTCAAACGCTTCGTGTGCAGACTGTCACGGCTGGCTGGTGGGCTGTCGGCAAAGAAGGCGGAACCCCGCGTCATGGCCACACCGGCCAACGCAGAGGTGAGATCCTTCATGAGGAAAGGTACCCCGCGAAAGGGCCCCTCGGGTAGGCCGTCGGTAATGGCTCGTCTGCCATAGTCGTAGAGTTTTGCGACCACCGCATTCAATGGTGAATTGCGCGTTTCGACGCGCTTGATCGCCGCCTCCAGGAGGTTGTTAGGGGTCACTTTCTGGTCACGCACCAGTTCGGCAAGCCCGAGCGCGTCGTATAGGTCGTAGTCGGCGAATTCACTCATCATAGTTCCTTCCATTCAGGGAATCACAAAAGAACTCGTATTCCCCGCGCGCTTGGCGCGGGGGGTAAACTTCGAGGGTTTCGAAAGGGAGCGAAGTGATTGTCACCTAGCCCCCTTTGGTTAATTTAGTCAAGGGCGGGGTCAATACCCCGCCCGCGAAGTCCCCTCTAATAGCTCGCGGAAATTGGCGAATACATCGTTCCCGTGCTATTTCCCCTTGAACACCGGCTTGCGCTTCTCGTTGAAGGCCGCGATGCCCTCGACTCGATCTTCGGTATCGACCAGTTGGTTGTAAGCCTCTACCTCGAAGCGGAAGGCGGTGCGCAATTCCATCTGCATTCCGAAGCGAATGGATTTCTTTGCCTGACGCACGGACAGCGGTGCATTGGCGGCAATCGTGCGTGCGGTGTCGAGTGCGCTTGATAACACTTGTCCCGGCTCGCACAGTTGATTCACCAATCCCCATTCGTAGGCCTGCTCGGTGGTGAAGGGCCGGCCGGTGAGGATGATTTCTTTCGCGCGGCGCTCGCCCAATGCGCGCGGCAAATTTTGCGTGCCCCCCGCACCCGGCATAATCCCAATCGTTACCTCGGTCAGTGCCATGCGGGCACCTTTCACGGCGTAGATGAAATCGCAACTCAGCGCGGTCTCCAAGCCGCCGGCATAAGCGTGGCCATTGATGGCGGCGATCACGGGCAACGGCAAATCCACCAATGCCCAATAGGCCCTCTCGAATACTTCGTGCTGCACACGCCATGTCTGGCTGCTCATGCCTTTGCGTTCCTTCAAATCCGCGCCGGAACAAAAGGCGCGTTCGCCGGAACCGCTAAGGACCGCGCAGCGAATGTCTCCGGCGTGTTCGGTGAGCCGGGTCCAAAGATCGGTGAGGTCGCGTCCCATTTGCGTGTTGAGGGCGTTCAGCACTTCGGGGCGATTCAATGTCACCACCAACAAATGCGGTTCGGGTGAGTCGATCCTAAGCGTTGCGTAACTAGGCAAATCCAATGGCGAACTCCTTGTTCTGCGGTTTCACGGGCTAGGTTTTTTCGAAGTCGATGCGCTCGTCCACTGGCAGTCCCTGCAGATAGCGGCGCAGACAATCCAGGCTCATCTCGACTGCGCCTAAGCGTACCCATTCGCGGCCGCCGAGCATGCGACTGCGGCGCGAGGCGCTGCCTTGCTCGGTTGCGATGGCGATATGGATGCTGCCACCGAACTCGATACGATCGGCGCCCTCGTCGAGCTCGATGAGGACTGCAAGCGCATGCGTCGCGCCCGTTCGATCGCGTGCGGCGCGTGCGACAGCTTCTGTCACCGCGAGGGTCAATCCCCTCGCCGGGTCCAATTCGAACAGTCCGACGGCGTCGAATACCTGAGCCAAATCGCGCGCGACGATTCCCCGCTTAAAGAATTTCTCCGCACCCGCGATGGGCGAGATGCGGGAAGCGATGGTACCGCCGGTGAATGTCTCCACCGTTGTCAGGGTAGCTTCGCAGCGCGTCATTTCGTTCAGCAAGACAGTTTCAAGCTTCTGGTCGTCCTCGGCCAATATGAAGTTACCCAGCCGCTGGCGAACGTACGCTTCCGCCGGAGCCAGTTTGCGCCGTATGTCGTCCATATCCGTGCCGCGCACGGTGAGTTTGGTTTCCAATTGCGGGTAGTGTGCGCGGAATCCGAGTTTCAGGCTGCCATCTGGCACCAGCGCTTCAATGCCATTGAGAAGGGTGTCCGCGTGCGATTCGCCGATGCCGTAGGAGTGAAATCGTTTGAGGTGGATCGCCGTTTGCCGCCCGCTGCTGGCCAACAAACGGGGGATGATCTGTTCGTCGAGCATGCGATGCAATTCACGCGGCACCCCGGGTGTGAAGAAGAATCGCGCCTTGCCGATGTCGACGGCAAAGCCGCAGGCGGTGCCAATGGGATTGTCGAGAAACTCTGCGCCTGCGGGCAGCATGGCCTGCTTGCGATTGCTGGGCGGCATCGCGCGGCTGCGGCGGTGGAAAAAATCTTCCATCCGAACGTACCACTCTTCATGAAAAACCAACTCGACGCCAGCGGCCTGTGCAGCGATTTCCTGCGACAAGTCGTCTACCGTCGGGCCCAGCCCGCCATTGACGATCACGCCGTCGGCGCGCTCGCCGGCCAGTTGAAATGCTTGCAGCAGCGTCGCCCGGTCGTCACCGACCGTGGTGCCCCACAATACCGCAAGCCCGGCATCGCCGAGCCTCTGGCTCATATAGCTGAAATTGGTGTTCACAGTAGCGCCGGTCAGCACTTCGTCGCCCGTGCAGATGATTTCGATTCGCATAACTCGGGAGGCTAGCAGATGGTACGGGCGATGGCACAAGCGTGCTCCCCTATCGCTTGCACACCAGCCGCCGGCCTTCCTTTCCGGTATTCAGGATCATTTTTTTTCGGGACCATTCTTCAATGGTGAGTGTGCGGGGCTGCCCCGCATCTTCGAGTTTCAGCAGGCTGCCGGTTACTTCATACTTGACGGCTGCGATTTGTCCGTCGGTCGCCGTGATATTCAGTGTGCCGTCGGTCAGAAAGCTGTAGACGCTGGAGCGACCGGAAACGGCTTCGTAGCAAGACCACTTGCCCCAGATCGGATTCTCAGGCGCCTCCTCCGGCGAGATTGCCGCGGTGTCCGGCATGATGTGTGTATTCGTAGCCTTTTCGAGGGCAGAAGCAACTACTTCAGGCTTCGAAGCGATCGGCGACGCGATCGGCGATGGCGCGCTTGGCTGCGGGCTCTTCTTGCTCAACCAAAGCCCCAGGCTTATCAGCACCGCCCCCAAGCCAATCCATTTTCCCCACTGTAGAAAAAATGTTGCTTCCGGCGCCTCGTACGCTTGCACACGAGCGGGTGCGGCACGGTTGGCAAGCGAGGCGTCGTAGGCCGCGCGTTGGTTCGCCTCGCTCAGAATCTCTTTCGCCTGCCGCAGTGCGACCAACGTATTCGGATCGTGGCTGGTGTCGGCCTGCATTGCTTCGATACGCGTGCGGTACGCCGCTTCGATTGCTTGCGCGGAAGCATCGGTTTCGACACCGAGAATCTGATAGAGAGTCTGCTTCATTGAGGTCCGGGGAGTGACGGCGAATCATGCATCGATATTTCAGTTGGCGCAACCAACTTGATCGTGCCAGGCCCGATCGCACTAGGAAAAAGGAGCGAAGGGTCAAACGCTATACTCCGGCCAGTGACAGTGAAGCCGGACTTTGGCATGCTTCAGTGACGTTTCTAAAGGTTGATACATGAAAAGACTCACGTTGCGCAATGTCGGCCAGATCAAGGAGGCGAATATCGCTTTCGGAGATCTGACGGTGTTGGTGGGACCTCAAGCCAGCGGGAAGAGTATTACGCTGCAATGGATCAAACTGCTGCAGGACTGTGGCCTGATTCAGCAACAGCTCGATACCTACGGCTTGGATTATGGCGGAAGCGTGGACGCGTTTTTGGACGTCTACTTCGGCGAGGGGATGCATTCAATCTGGAGACAAGACAGTTCCGTGGAGCTGGACGGCCGCCCGATCGACGTGGCGAAACGAGTGCGGCGCCAACAACGGAACAAGGACGAGAGCGTTTTCCTGATTCCGGCTCAGCGCGTCATGGCGCTGGCGAATGGCTGGCCCCGACCCTTTATCGGATACAGTGCGGGCGACCCGTATAGCGTTCGGGCATTCAGCGAAGAATTACGGCTGCTGATGGAGCGAGAATTCACGGGAACGGGTGCGCTTTTCCCCCACACGAATCGGCTCAAGTCAGACTACCGGAAGCTGTTGCAGGCCACTGTATTCGCGGACTTCAAGCTCTCCGTACATAAGGTGCAGTCGCAGAAGCGCCTAGTTCTGGGCGCGAGTGGGGCTGATTTGCCCTTCATGGTTTGGTCCGCGGGTCAGCGAGAGTTTGTGCCTTTACTGCTTGGCATGTACTGGCTGATGCCCCCCGCCAAAGTAGCCAAGCGCGACAAAATCGAATGGGTGATTATCGAGGAATTGGAAATGGGATTGCATCCACGCGCCATTGCCGTGGTGCTGTTGCTCGTACTCGAACTGTTGACGCGAGGTTACAAGGTGTGTCTTTCTACTCACTCGCCGCAGGTGCTGGAATTGGTGTGGGCATTGGAAACGTTGCGAAAAAACAAGGGAAGTGCGAACGACTTGCTGGAGTTGTTCGGGGCACAAAAAAGCGCTGTACTTAAGAAGATGGGTACTGCCGCGTTGACCAAGACGTCGAAAGTCTACTATTTCGGTCCAGGAGCATCTGTGTTGGATATTACCGAACTCGACCCGGCATCCAGTGTTGCGCATGAGGCGAGTTGGGGGGGGTTACTCGAATTCAGTGCGCGCGCCAACGAGATTGTCGCAAAGACCGTGGCAAACTCTCCGAACAACCCCTCCGGCGATGTGTTCGCGGAGTCAATGTGACTTTTCGGAAGGACGTCGAACGCGAAATTGGCACCCGAGAGTACCGCAAGGGGTTATCTGCTCTAAGACTTGGTGATAGATCGAGCGTTAGTGTTCAAGAGCCGAGAAGTCTCCTTGGGAGCGCGGATGTGGATCAAGCACTCATTGATCAACTCCCCAATGCCCCGCGCTGGGATTATTTGGTTGGCCAAAAGGTAGGTCAGGTATCACAGATCTATTGGATAGAGGTTCATCCTGCAGGCGGTGAGAATCATGTCAGTGAAATCCAGAAAAAGCTGCAGTGGCTGGTAGGCTGGCTGCGAGACAAGGCATTGGGCCGTTACCCACGCCAGATTGTATGGATCGCATCGGGAAAAAGCGCATTCAATGCACGGGATCCCCAGCTCAGAATGCTAGCAAATAAGGGTTGCCGCTTTGTCGGAAGAAGTCTGAGGATCTGAGTGGGGCGATTTCCTTGATGACACACAAAATGGCCGGCGATGTCGCATGTTGTCTACCATAAGCGTCATCCACCGTCAGGATAGAATCGTCGCATGACACTCGACATCCGTTGGCTCTCATCCGTTGCCATTTTTACCGCCGCCTCGTCCCAGTGCATCGCCGCCCAGTACATGACGGTCGACCAAGCCCGCGGGCTCATCTTCGCCCAGGCTGAGGAGTTTGTTCCCAACGCTATTGAACTGACGCCGGAGCAGGTGAAGCTGCTCGAAATCCAGTCTGGCGTCAAGACGCGCACGCCCAAACAGCTCATATGGAAAGCGATGGCTGGCGGTAAATTGCTCGGTTGGTTCATCATCGATCAGGTCATTGGCAAGCATGAGCTGATTACCTACGCTGTCGGTCTGCATCCCGACGGCGCGCTGCGCCAGTTTCAGGTCATCGAATACAGGGAAGCGTGGGGTTATCAGGTTAAGGAGCTGAAGTGGCGCGACCAATTCGTTGGCAAGACTACAGCCGACCCGCTTAAGGTCGGTACCGACATAGTCAATGTCAGCGGCGGCACCATGACCAGCAATAGCATAACCAATGGCATCAAGAGGCTGCTGTTCTTCCATCATCTTGTCCTGCGCTGAATTTCGCCGCGCACGTCCCGCTATGGGGACGATGCTGCAAATCGTGGCACGCGGGCCGCATGCGCTGGCTCTAGAGGAGGCCGTCGAAGCCGCGCTCGCAGCGGTAGACCAAGTAGATCGGCTGATGAGTTTTCATGCCGAAAGCAGTGAACTTAGCCGGTTGAATAAAGAGGCGGCTACCCGACCCCACAGCGTGCACCCCTGGACCTACGCCGTGTTGCGGCGCGCGCTGCAAATCAGCCGAGCCAGCGCCGGGCTGTTCGATATCACTGTCGCACCGGTGTTGGTTGAGTCTGGCATGTTGCCCGCCACCCATGGCGCGCTGCCCGCCTCACGGCGTTGGCAGCATCTCAAGTTGATGGACGAATGGCGTGTCTACTTCGAAAAACCGATGTTGCTCGACCTTGGCGGCATCGCGAAGGGTTTTGCGGTGGATATGGCCATTCACGCCTTGCGCCGGGGAGGATGCTCGGATGCGACCGTGAATGCGGGCGGTGACCTTCGCCGCTTCGGTCCGGAGCCAGAGTTGATTCATCTGCGCCGGCCCGAGGGACTGGTACCGGTAGCGCAGATGCGCTGTGGGGCGGTGGCCACATCGGGGCCTCATGAAAATTACCCGGAGCGGCTGGAGCAACCCATCGGTTGCATCGTGGATCCTCGCCAGGAACGCGCATGGCAAGGTGCAGGAAGCGTGATGGTCGCCGCACGTACCTGCGT
>JANNFC010000157.1:0-2561 GCA_031379405.1 Betaproteobacteria bacterium
CGCCGTCCAGCTGCGAGTGAAGTCGAATGTACAACTTAAACTAACTGAAGAATTGTCTTGACACTGGGGTCCACTTTAGGCCTCCAAAATGTTTGTTAAGTAGCAATCCTACCGAGTACCCAGCGCAAGGTCGCTTTTCCCATACGGCACTGCTGCTGTCTATATAACCAAAGTCGTAGTCAAGCACCAATCCTATTTTTGTTGGCTACACGTTGAGGACCAGCCGCACGCTGTGGGTTTGAGGCCCAACGCCGCTGTAATTTGTCCGCTGCAAGCACACCGTTGGGCTGACAGTGAGCCAATTTACGATGGAAGTCTCCCGTTCCCATGAGAGTGGAAGTTCTTTGCAATACAATCCCACTCAAACTTCAAGCCTTAAGTTCCCGCTTCAGTTCGCTAAGAAATCGCCAATCGGTGCCTTGAGCGATCAGCTTTTCCGGTGTGGATTTAATCAAACCAACCTCACGAAGCCGTAAGGCATGAAACCGTATCGTGTCTTCTGGGTTCGCTTCGCGCCATCTATTATATGGAAGGCCACGGATAATTTCGTGGCCGACCTCGTAACGCTTTTCGTACCCTTTTTCACTCATAAGGCGAGCAGCCCGTTCTGAATCCTGTCTTACATTCCGCACATCTCGGACGGCATTAATTCGTAATTACCGCGGCGGCGTAATTGTCTAGGACCCGCTGAGATCTTCGGATTCTATTAGGCGCTCTGTCTGCACCTCCCAATCTCGTAGCAGCTTCTTCACCTTTCGGTAGTTCTTGATTGCCAAGCGCAGCACCACGGCCTGCTCAGGTGTGACGCTGCGGTGGACGAGTTTGCCCCGGCGCATGTGTCCCCATTCGTAGTAAGGCCCGTGTCGTGCAGCCAGATCCTGCGCGCACCGACACCCGGACTTGCCGCACTGCTTCATTCTCTTGATCAAGGTGCCGGTGCATAGATAGTCAATGGCGCCTACGCTCTCGCGTATGCGGGCGATACGTCCTCTGGCTTGCTCGATGATCTTCTTGGCGCGGGTCGTCATGGACTTTAATCGGGGTTCGGGCTATTGCGATTGGGGTTGTTGGGATGGGGACTTGACATTTTGTGGTCTGCCGCTAATACTAGCGCCAGAATGAGCGGACGACAACCCCCCTCCAATTCGCCAACTGGCCTCACCTTGTCAAGCGAGCGCCTGGGACCGCTTCCCCTCATCAATCACTTCATCGCCCGCATCGGACTCGAAGCCCTTCTGGAGCGCCACGTTCCGACCTTGGATGCGCGCAACACGGTGTCCCACGCCAAGGCGCTGGGCGTGCTGCTGCGCTCGATCATCGTGGAGCGCGAGCCGATCTACCGCCAGCACGAAACGTGTGCCGATTTCGCCCCAGGGGCGTTCGGGCTCTCGGCCGAGCAGATGCGCCACCTCGGCGATGATCGGATCGGGCGGGCCTTGGACCGTTTGTTCGATGCCGATCGGGGGGCGCTGCTCACCGAGATCGTCCTGGCGGTGGGCAAGGAGTTCGGCGTGCGTTTTGATCAACTGCATAACGATTCCACCTCCGTGAGCGTGTGCGGACAATACCGAGGGGCGAGCGGACGCACCGTGCGAGGCCGTAGAGCCCCCGCCATTACCTACGGATTCTCCAAGGACCACCGCCCTGATCTGAAGCAGCTGTTGTTTATTCTGAGCGTGGACGCCGAAGGGGGCGTCCCGGTGCAGTTCCGGCTCGCCGACGGCAATGCCAGTGATTCGACCTCCCACATCGAGACCTGGAACACGCTACGCGCAATCGCGGGGCGTTCGGACTTCCTCTACGTGGCCGATTCCAAGCTGTGCAGCCGCGACAACATGGCGCACATCCACGCCGCGGGCGGGCGCTTCGTCACCGTGTTGCCGCGCTCTCGGCTCGAGGATGCGGAGTTTCGCAAGTGGATCCAAACGAATACCCCGCAGTGGGAGGTGGTTTGGGATCGGCCCAACCCACGCTATGCCGAGGGACCCCGGGATGTATGGTCCGTCCACAAACCCGCCTTGCCCTCGGCTGAGGTGTGGACCGTGGTCTGGGTGTATAGCGCGCTGCTCAAGCTGCGCCAGGAAGCGCGCCGGCGGCGCAACATCGCCGCCGCCACCGAGCAACTCGCCGCGCTGCACGCACGCTTGGTCAGCGCCCGTGCCAGGCTACGCGGCGCCGCGCAGATCGACCTGCGCGTGGCCGAGATCCTCGAACGCTATCAGGTCGCTCGCTACCTCAGGGTCTCCCGCCTCGTGCGCGAGGAGGGCACCTTCAAGCAAGCGCGGCGCGGGCGCCCCGGCCCCGATATGGTCTATCGCAAGATCACCCGACGACGCTACGATATCCAATGGGTCATCGATGAGGCCGCCGTCGAGTACGACCAGAAAAGCGACGGCATGTATCCGCTCATGACCAATGACCGGCGCTTGACACCGGCTCAAATCCTCGTCGCCCACAAGGGCCAGCCGCGCATCGAGAAACGCTTCGAGCAACTCAAAACCGTGCATGAGATCGCTCCCGTGTTCCTCAAGAACGAGGCGCGCATCGAGGCGCTCTTCACG
>JANNFC010000187.1:0-2768 GCA_031379405.1 Betaproteobacteria bacterium
CGCTTTCCTGCCCCGCCGCCTTTCTCGAGGATGCGGCGGGTCTCGCCCAGGTGCGTGGTCAGGCGCTCGAGCTCTTCGTCGACATCCACTTTGCTGGCGAACAATACTAGCTCCTGGCGAATGCGGTCCTCGTCCATACTAGCCACGGCCTCTCGCAATTTGCCGGATAGGCGCTCCTGATATTGGCTTACTAGCAACGGAATACGGGGTTTGACCTGGGTAACCAATGCTTCCATTTTAGCGACGCGCTCGAGCAGAATCTGCTTGAGTTTCTCTCCTTCGCGCGTGCGGCTGGCGGCGAACTCGGCAATCACTTTGAGCAACAGCGATTCGCATTGCTCGCGCAGTTGTTCCATGGGAAGGGAGCCGGATTCCACCATTCCCGGCCAGCGCAAGACATCCGCCACGCTCAGACCTTGCGCTTGCGGAAAATGTACACGAACCTGAGCGTCCAGGTGGGCCAGCCGCGACAGCAGGTCGCCGCTCAAAGAGTCGGGGAGCTCGCTTTGCGTCGTGCGCGTGAAACTTACCCGGCACTCCACCTTGCCACGGGAGAGTTTGGCGTTCGCAATCTCGCGCATACCCGGCTCGATTGCGCGCAGTTCTTCAGGCAGCCTAAACTGTAGATCGAGATAGCGATGGTTGACCGAACGCAATTCGATCGTAAGCGTACCTTGAGCTTGTTCTTCGCTCAGTACAGCGAAGCCCGTCATACTACTGATCATACGGTTCCTCCGAACGGCCACATACAAGCTGTCGTGGCTTATATAATTTTCGCGCAGATGCGCATGTCGGGGGAGCTTAGCATATCGCATCTTGCCGTCTTGAAGACCTCCGATTTACTTCTTGCGTATCAAATTCGCGTATCAACTGTCCTCACCACAATTAACCGCTACTCAATGTGCCCATCGCCATGCGACCCAGTAGAAGAACGCCAGACCAACTCAGATCTGTTCGCATCACCCGCGGATACACCAAGCACGCGGAAGGATCTGTTCTCATGGAATTCGGCGATACGCTTGTTCTATGCACTGCCTCTGTTGAGGAGAGGGTGCCTTCGTTCCTGAAAGGTCAGGGCAAGGGCTGGCTTACTTGCGAGTACGGCATGTTGCCCCGCTCCACGGGGACTCGCATGCAACGGGAGGCCAGCAGTGGTAGGCAATCGGGCCGCACGCAAGAGATACAACGACTCATTGGTCGCAGCTTACGCGCGGTAGTCGATCTAGGCGCTATGGGCGAGCGCACTATTCAATTCGACTGCGATGTCCTCCAAGCCGACGGTGGAACGCGTACCGCAGCCATTACCGGTGCCTTCGTAGCGCTGCACGATGCGGTTGGCACGCTTCTCGATGCCGGTTCCATAGCGAAATCGCCCATAATCGATTTTGTCGCTGCCGTATCCGTCGGGATCTATCAAGGGGAGGCGGTGCTCGATTTGGACTACGCCGAGGATTCGGCTTGCGAAACGGACATGAACGTAGTGATGACGGGCCGCCAAGGTCTGGTGGAAGTGCAGGGTACGGCGGAAGGTGCCCCTTTCAGTCGCGCCGAGCTCACTGCGCTGCTCGATCTGGCGCAGTTTGGGAATACGCAACTGATCGCTGCCCAACGGGCGGCGTTGGGTCTGCAAGGATGAGCTTGGAACTTCGGCGTTTAGTCATCGCGAGCAACAACGCGGGCAAGTTGCGGGAGTTCGACCGCTTACTGTCACCGATGGGCATCGAGGTTATTCCGCAGGCGCGCCTGGGCATTTCCGAGACGGCAGAACCGCACCTGAGTTTTGTCGAGAATGCGCTGGCAAAAGCGCGTCACGCCAGCCGGGCCAGTGGGCTGCCGGCCTTGGCCGACGATTCCGGAATTTGCGTGGAGGCATTGGACGGCGCGCCCGGTGTCCATTCGGCGCGCTTCGCCGGCGAACCGCGCTCGGACGAGCGTAACAATGATCTGCTGCTTGAACGACTACGCCTTGTGCAAAATCGCCGGGCGCACTACTACTGTGTACTGGCGCTGACGCGGCACCCGCAAGACCCCGAACCTGTGATCGCCGAGGGGGCGTGGTATGGCGAGGTGCTGCATGCGAGGCGGGGAAGCGGGGGATTTGGCTATGATCCATTGTTTCTAGACCCGGTCTTGGGCCAGACCGGCGCCGAACTCCCCCTGGCGCAAAAGAACAGCGTCAGTCATCGCGGCAGAGCCATAAGCCGGTTGGTGGAGGCATTGCGCCTAACGCACGGGCACTAGCGGTCCCAGCAAATTTGTACTAAACCGGGCGCTAGATTGATCCGATAAAGGCGTTGATGCGACTGATCCAAGCGTCCTAATACATTTTCCCATCCCATGCCTTTCGATGGCTTAATACAGAAGGTCGATATTCGTGCGCTACGAGGAAACTAAGCAGCAAACCTCTGAGTTATTGCGGTTGATTATTCCCCTCATGGCCAAACATGAGGCCGCATGCAACCCGATGACCTACACGCTATGGTACGAGTATTTGGCCGGGATCAACATGCCCGTAAAGCATATATTGGATGAAATCATCGATAACGCGCAGTCCTTGACCGATGCACAGGCCGTCAAGCTGTATCACAAATATGTTCTCGGCCGCGAAACAGATGCGCAAGAAAAATACGACGCTGGGTTCAAGCGCCTGGTCGATGGTGTGTCCGGTGCCGCCACGGTGGCGACTGAGAAAGCCGGTGACTTCGTCGACGCCTTGGGTAGGCACGGCGCTATCCTGCAGAATATCGAGAGTACGGATGCCGTAGATG
>JANNFC010000198.1:0-9221 GCA_031379405.1 Betaproteobacteria bacterium
CGATCGTGCTTGTCAAGTCGCCAAATTGTCATCGGTCGGCAGTAAATGATTCGGGTAAATTCGAGAGGGCATCACACTCCCGGCTCGCCATCCCAACCAGCACTCCTAGGTTGCCACTGAAGTGGGCGGAATCTCAGCGAAAATAGATTCGACGGTGCAAGAAAATCCCAAACTGTCTAGTTGCAACATAGCGTCCTGTGAGATATCCAAGAATAGCCATTGGCTGGAGCCCGCGCGGCGCCTGAGTTCGATCACTCTGGTGTCGGGATTGATCAGTAGGTACTCCTGCAGTTCCGGTATGCGCCTGTAGAAATCGAATTTCCGTCCCCGATCATAATCCTCAGTGCCAGGGGATAGAATCTCTACAATCAGGACAGGGTGCGCTATATATTGCGAATTGACGAGATCGGATGGATGACAACTTACCTTGATATCTGGGTAAAATGCATCCCTGCCAACTCTTAGCTTGACGTCCGGCCAAAATACACGGCAGCGGGAATCTGCCACGTGCGTCTTTAGCAGCGTGAGGACTGTGAGCCCTACTGCGCCATGCGCCGTCGATCCGCCCGTCATGGCAAACACCTCCCCATCCACCAACTCATGGCGATCGGGTTGGATCGCTTCCCAGAGCACGAACTCGTCAAAGGTCAGTTTCTGTTTGACTAGCGGAGTAACCATGCCTCGCATTATAGTAGGGCGGAAAAGCGCAGCGCCTTCCGCTGTAAGGAATCGTACACGACCATCCCATTCGCCGCCGCCCTGGAAATCTTCGAACGACTCGGCATCATCGGTGAGCCCGAACTTGCACGCAAATTTATGGCGGGCATACCGGCGAGTTGAACGGGCTTACCTGCCTCTCACTTGGCCGAGGCTACCGGGTAGTTGGGATGTGCCGGGTTCACGATGACTCGTTGCTGAGTCGGATCAACGATCAGGTCCATCGCCTCAAGCGGTAACGCGCCCATCAGGGGTTCATCACCCAAGACAAGTGCCTCGGTCACATACGTCCGATTCTCGAATGCGATCTCGATTGGGGCGATCTTAGGTACTTTCAACTGTCTTCCATCGGCTGTGCGCACGAACTGTGTGCTCACTTCCGTAGTGTCGAAACCAAGTTGATGTGCAATCTCCTCGGTGACGCACATGAAGGTGGCTCCCGTATCTACCAGCGCTCGAAATGTCACAACCTGCTGGGTGAACAAGTTGGTGAGCGTGAGGTGTGCGTAGGTAAGTCCCATTGATTTAGCTCGGAGCTATGGTCGCAGGCGGTTTCTCGATGGTGGTCGCGGAACAGTCTAGTACAACGGAGATAGCGCGCGGGGAATACAAATTCAATGTCTTAGAGACAACACGTCGTGCATGTCGTACATGCCCGGCGCCCGGTTGCCGAGCCACGCCGCGGCACGCAATGCCCCTTGCGCGAAGGTCGTGCGGGAGGAAGCCTTGTGCGTGATCTCGATGCGCTCGCCGATGCCAGCGAAAAGAGCGGTGTGGTCGCCGACGATATCCCCGCCGCGAATAGTGGCGAACCCAATGGTCTTGCTGTTGCGCTCACCGGTCACGCCCTCGCGGCCATAGACGGCCACTTCGGCGAGATTGCGGTTAAGCGCCTTGGCCAGCACTTCGCCCATGCGCAGTGCGGTGCCCGAGGGTGCATCCACCTTGTGGCGATGGTGGGCTTCGATGACTTCGACATCGAATTCGTCTCCCAAGGCCTGCGCTGCGATTTCGAGGAGTCTTAGCAACACATTGACCCCGACGCTCATGTTGGGCGCGAACACGATTGGGATACGGCGCGAAGCATCCAGTAAGTGCTGCTTCTGCTCGGTATTGAAGCCGGTGGTGCCGATCACCATGCTCACGCCATGGCGAAGGCACACCGCCACGTGGGTTAAGGTGCCTTCGGGCCGGGTGAAATCGATCAAAACGTCGGCGCCTTTGACGGTGGCCTCGATGTCCGCCGAGACCTTGATGCCACAGCGCTGGCCTAAGGACTCTCCGGCGTCGTGACCGATTATGGGGCTATCACGACGGTCCAGCGCGCCATACAGGGATAACTCCGCGCCTTGCTGCACACCCTCGATCAAGGCACGCCCCATGCGGCCCGAAGCACCGGCGACGACAACTTTCCTCATGGCGATCAACTACCTTTCTGCGTGCCGGTAGCCGGTGGAGTGAGATCCCCCGTGGCCTCTTTCTGTAGCGGCGGAACGTCGCCTTGTAAGCGACTCAACTTGTCGCCCTCGAAAATGACCGTTACTCGGCGCGAGGCTTTCAGCTTGCCGTTGGGGCGATCGATGAAGGTGTAGTCCCAGCGCTCGGCGTGGAACGGGTCGGTGATCAAGGGCGAGCCCAACACATAGCGTACTTGGGACTTGGTCATGCCCGCCTTGAGTTTCGACAGCATGGTCTGGTCGACGTAATTGCCTTGCTGCACGTCGATCTTGTGCGGCACCAGGAAGCACGCGCCGAGCGAGAGGCATAACAGCACGGCCAACAACCGGGTCAGTGATCGCATAGAGAATGGGGTATCTAATATTGAAATTGAGATGACCCTACAACTTGGTCAATGTGGTCAATGTGATGACTGGGTCCCGAGATTGCGTCCGAATTTCTCTTCGGGGACAGAAAACATTATGATACGGAATCGAACCGCATGCCGGACCCTCGCTAATATGAATACTCATGACTTGAAGACAATCGGGCTCAAGGCCACGCTGCCAAGGTTGAAGATCCTCGACTTGTTCGAGAGCGCCACGACACGCCACATGACCGCGGAGGATATCTACAAAATCCTCCTCAAGGAGGGGATGGATATCGGTCTGGCGACCATTTACCGGGTGCTCACCCAGTTCGAGCAGGCCGGCATTCTTATTCGCCACCACTTCGAGGCCGGTAAGGCGGTGTTCGAACTGAACGAGGGCGGGCATCATGATCATCTCGTGTGCTTGCAATGCGGAAAGGTGGAGGAGTTCTTCGACCAGGAGATCGAAAAGCGCCAGATCAAGATCGCCAAGGAGCGTGGCTTTACCATTCATGAGCATTCGCTGCAGATATTTGCGACCTGTATCAAGGCAGATTGCCCTAATCGGAAATCGTAGGTTGCGTTTTCATTATCCTTATCGGTAGGATGGGATCGAAAGGTGCGGCACCCTTACCCCTGCCCTCCCTCCGCAGGATGTGACATCGCCGTCGACTCGATCATCTCAGCCGCGTGTTTGCGAGTGGTTTCGGTGATCGTGATGCCGCCCAGCATGCGAGCGATTTCCTCGACACGCTCGCTCCTTCCCAGGGTTTGAACATCGCTGGAGGCGCGACCGGCGCTATCCTTTTTGACCACTCGCCACTGTGTGGACGCTGCGGCCGCCACTTGTGGCAAATGCGTGACGCACATGACCTGCCGTTTGGCACCTAGAGCGCGCATCATTCGACCGACGATCTCGGCCACACCGCCGCCGATGCCGGCGTCGACTTCGTCGAAAATAAGGGTGGGCACATCAGCCACCTCGCTCGTCACCGTTTGAATAGCCAAACTGATCCGAGACAACTCGCCGCCCGAGGCGACCTTGACCAAGCTGCGGAGCGTACCGCCGCTGTGCGTGGCGACGAGGAATTCCACGCGTTCCAATCCAAAAGCCGTGGGTGCTTCCATCGCTTCCAATTTCACCACGATAGCACTGCCCGCCATCGCCAGCCGTTGCAGGTGGTTCGTTACCCGCCTCGACAGTTGCTCAGCGGCGATCTTACGCTTCTCACTCAGCTGTTTGGCCACCATCAGAAAGGTATCTTCGGCCTCGGCTTCCTGCTTGGCGAGGGCTTTGGCGTCACCCGCCAGGGTCAGGCTGCGCAGTTTGTCTTCCAGTTCTTGCAGGGTCTCCGGCAGATCCACTGGGCGCACACGAAATTTGCGAGCCGTTGCATGCAAGGCTTGCATGCGGCTTTCCACCTCCGCCAGCCGTTGCGGATCGATGTCGATACGCTCGCGATACTGCCTGAGCGTATGGGTGGCTTCCTGAATCTGAATCTGCCCCGCTTCCACCAATTCCAATGACGGCTTGAGCGCGGGATCGATCTCGGCGCCACTTGTCAGCTTGCTCAGTACACCGTGCAGCGAGCCCAGCAACGTCGTCTCCCCTTCCGACAGGACGGCGAGACTTTCGTCAGCGGCTTGGATAAGACCGGCGGAATTGGCCAGCCGCCGGTGCTCCACTTCGAGTTCATCCCACTCGGCGGCGCTTGCATTCAGGCGCTTGAGCTCGATGACCTGGTCCTGCACTTCCTCGCGTTCGCGTTGCACCGAGGCGGCGTTTTTCTCGTAGTCGTCGAGCGCCTCGCGTAACGCTTGCCAGGAACGATGGGCTTGCGCCACCTCGGCAGCCAGTCTTTCCGCCCCGGCAAAGGCATCGACCAAGGCGCGCTGAGCCAGCGGCCGCAACAGCGATTGATGGGCGTGTTGTCCGTGGATGTCTACCAGCGACTCGCCGACTTCCTTCAGTTGTTGCAAGGTGGCGGGACTGCCATTTAAATAGGCTCGGCTGCGACCGCCACGCTCTAGCACCCGTCGCAGGATGAGCTGGTCGCCGTCGCCAAGATCCTGCTCCTTCAAGGCCTGCGAAACATCCGGCCGCCGCGAGAGGTCGAATTCCGCGCTGATCTCCGCCTTGTCCGCGCCATCGCGCACCCACGCCGTGTCGCTGCGTTCCCCCAGCACCAGCGACAAGGCGTCGATCAATAGCGACTTGCCGGCGCCGGTTTCCCCCGTCAACGCGGTGAAGCCGGAGGCAAACTCCAATTCGAGCCGGTCGACGATCACAAAATCGCGGATGTGCAACGCCCTCAACATTTGATCAGAGCACTTCGCTCCAGTGGAGCTTCTGGCGCAGCATGTGATAGTAACTGTGACCGCGCGGATGCAGCAGCCGGATGGGACGCTCGTAACGGCGCACGAGCATGCGATCTCCGGGCTCCAACTCAAGATGGGAGTGACTGTCGAAGTGCGCTCGCGCATCGGCGCAGCGATGCATAAGGATTTCAATCACGCTTTCGCTGGAGATGGCCACCGGACGATTGCTCAAGGTGTGGGGGCACACCGGCACCAACACAAAGACGCTGAGCGCGGGATGTAAGATAGGCCCGCCGGCCGACAGCGCATAGGCGGTGGAACCGGTGGGGGTGGCCACGACCAAACCGTCCGCTCGCAGGGTGTAGACAAACTGGCCGTCGATGCGAACCTCGAGCTCGATCAAACTGCCATCGGCGCCTTTGCTGACGCTGACATCGTTGAAAGCAAGCACCTTGGACACACATTTCTCACCGCGAAACACTTCCGCGGCTAACAGCATCCTGGGCTCGATCACATAATGCCCTTCCAACATTTCGGAGATGGTTTCCGACATGGTGTCCAAGGAAATGTCGGTCAGGAACCCGAGCCGACCCTGATTGACGCCAACCAATGCCACATCATGCGGGGCCAGCGCACGAGCGATGTTAAGCATGGTACCGTCGCCCCCTATGACAACAGCGAGCGCAGCCACCTTGCCGATTTCCTCCAGGGGTAGCACTTCGATGCCAACGTGGGCGATATGCTCCGCGGTGAGACTGTCCACCACGACGCGCACGCCCCTGGACCGAAGGAATTCGGCCAAGACCAGTAACGGCTCCGCGATTTCAGGGCTCTTGTATTTGCCGATCAGGGCGATAACTTGAAAGGGCGTGGGCATGTCCGCGATTGAATAAAGGGGACTTCGCGGGCGGGGTATTGACCTCGCCCTTGACCAAAGGGAGCTACGTGACAATCACTTCGCCCCCTTTGGGCACCCCCGAAGTTTGCCCCCGCGCCAAGTGCGCGGGGAGTACGAGTTGATTGAGAATTTCTGAGCACTGCTAGAATTTTCTGCATTATGAATGACAAAGCCTTTCTGAGCGAACGCGCGCAAGCGCTACTGAAAACCCTGGTGGAGCGCTATATCGCCGAGGGCGAACCCGTGGGCTCGCGCACCTTGTCGAAGTATTCGGGACTGGACTTAAGTGCCGCCAGCATCCGCAACACCATGGCGGACCTGGAGGAAATGGGCTTCGTCGCCAGCCCGCACACCTCCTCCGGACGCGTCCCCACGCCGCGCGGCTATCGCTTTTTTGTGGATTGTCTGCTTACCATCCGACCACTGGACCGGGTGGAGATCCATCAACTGGAACACCAACTGCATCCGGAGAGTACCCAAAAGCTGGTTCAGTCCGCCTCTCACCTCCTGTCCGCACTGACTCAGTTCGCCGGCGTGGTAATGACGCCCAAGCGCAAGCACACGCGCGTGCGTCACATCGAATTCCTGCGCCTGGCCGAGAAACGCATTCTGCTCATCATGGTGACTTCGGAGGGCGACGTGCAGAACCGGGTGGTGATGACCGAACGCACTTACGGATCCTCCGAACTGGTCGAAGCCAGCAATTTCTTGAATCAGAACTATGCCGGGCTGACTTTCGAAGAGATGAAGAAGCGCCTCAAGGAAGAACTGAAACGCCTGCGCGACGACATGACCCAATTACTCTCCACGGCCCTGGAAGCAGGGGACGATGTGCTGGAGCCAAAGGGTGATGAATACATCTTGTCGGGTGAACACAATTTGCTGCACGTGCAGGACTTGTCGTCCAACATGACGAGTCTGCGCAGGCTCTTCGACCTATTCGAGCATCGCACCGGGTTGATGCAACTGCTCGATGCCGGCGGCCGTGCGCAAGGCATTCAGATCTACATCGGCGGGGAATCGGGACTCGCCCCCTTGGACGAGTGCGCGGTCGTGACCGCACCTTACACCGTGGACGGTGAAGTGTTGGGCACGGTAGGCGTGATCGGACCGACGCGCATGGCTTACGATCGGGTGATACCCATTGTGGAGATCACCGCCAAGCTGCTATCGAGCGCCATGACCAGCCAGCGCGTGCGGACGCTGGAGTAAGTATGCTTTTTCTACCCGAACCGACCTTCAAGCACGGCGAGCGTCCCAAAATCGGTGTCCTCCTAATCAACCTTGGCACCCCTGAGTCACCCACCGCGCCGGCGGTACGCAAATATCTAAGGGAATTCCTCTGGGATCCTAGAGTGGTGGAGATTCCGCGCGCGTTGTGGTGGATGATCCTGCACGGCGTAATCCTGCGCACGCGACCCAAGCAATCCGCCTTGAAGTACGCCAAGATCTGGACCAAAGACGGCTCGCCGCTCAAGGTCCACACGCAGAAACAGGCACGCTTGATCAAGGGCTTCATGGGCGAAAAGCTCCAGCCTCCCATTCAAGTGGAATACGGTATGCGCTACGGCGCGCCGTCCATCGAGGACGGTCTCACCAAACTCAAGCAGGCAGGCTGCACGCGAATACTGGCCCTCCCCCTCTACCCGCAATACGCTGCCAGCACCACCGCGACGGCGTTCGACGCGTTGAGCAGTGCACTTGCCAAGGTAAGGCATCAACCCGAGTTGCGCTGGGTCAAACACTTCCACGATCATCCGCTCTATATCCAGGCTATCGCCACGACCGTCCAGGAGTATTGGGCGTCCAATGGGCGGCCCAGCAAACTACTGATGAGCTTTCACGGCCTGCCGAAAATTTCGCTCGAACGCGGCGATCCTTACCACTGTGAGTGCCAAAAAACAGCGCGCCTGATCGGCGAGGCGCTCGGCCTCAGACCCGAGCACTATCTGGTTACCTTCCAATCGCGCTTCGGTAAAGCGGAATGGTTGAAGCCCTACACCATCGAAACAATGCAAAAGCTCGGCAAGGAAAAAGTGAAGCGGCTCGATGTGATATGCCCCGGCTTCGTTTCCGATTGTCTGGAGACACTGGAGGAAATCGCCATCGAGAACAAAGCGGCGTTCCTGCAAGCGGGCGGTGGAGAATTCAACTACATCCCTTGCCTGAACGAACGGCCACAGTGGATTCAGGCACTCACGCAGATCGTGCGGGAAAACCTAGTGGGTTGGTTGCCGGGCGAGAGCGATACAGCCACTCTACAAGCCCAAGTCGATGCCAGCAAAGCGCGCGCAACTGCGATAGGCGCGAAACAATAGGCTGCGCTCAACCCGTCCTACGCGCGGGCAGCACAACATTAGGCACTAGATTGCTGGCCACAAGCGGGCCCGAGGGCGCGAAGATCCCCATGCCGCCACTTAGCTCCACGACCCACACCTCAGTGGCTCCGGCCTCAAGATAGGCCTGCGTTTTCTGGTCGATTTCGCTTTTGGAATTGGACGGGGAGACGATCTCGACACAGATCTCGGGTGCGATCAAATAAGGGCCGTCGTCCGGTTGACCGGCTGCCCGCGTATGGGAGATCCAGGCGACATCGGCCACCCTGATACCGGTCGAGGTCATGACCGAGCACTCAACCAGCGCCGTGCCATCCGGTAGTGCATGGGACAGTGCTTCTCCAATGGCCAACTGCAAGATACCGTGCCGATTCGTTGCAGGACTCATTTCGATCTTCCCGGTTTCGTTCACTTCGATCTTATAGGGGAGATCGTGTAGGCTTGGATCGTTGACAACCTCGGCCCAACGTGCGAGCAGTACTTCCCTCGATGCGGCGTTACCCATGTCAAACTCCAACATCCGTTTTCCGATACGTTAGTCCGAACGAACCCGATCCGCAAGGTGCATTCGCGAAGTGCATTCGCGAAGATGCCGGAGCGCGAACCCGTGGGGTGCGACAACATGTCGCATTCTCATCTGCGACGCGTCTGGTTAACCTCAATGCGATCTGAAGTTCGCAATGACAGCAGGTATGTCCAGACGCTCTCTCGCCCCGATCCTATTCCTCGGTTGCATCTCCCTAAGCCGGCCGAGCCGGAGCGAAGACAGTCGAAACTGTGCGGCCAAAATGCATGTTACGAACAAGGGGAGCACCCCCGGGGTTATCCCCCCGAAATGAACAAGGGGTGTCCCCCTTGTATATCCCCCGGGGAAGTGTCGTCGCATCATAGTCTTCGCCAGTTCTGTCAACACTTGACCCATAAGCGACTAAGTTGTCGTCATATTAGGGCCACGCCGGAACAGATTCTCAGGCGTGGCCCTTGCTTTTTAGCCATTGAAAGTCTTAACTCACCTCACCATGAAGATTGTTTCCATCCTCCTTGCGCTGATCATCGTCACGCACGGCGCTGCCTTCGCAAGTGGCGTAAAACATAAGAAGAAGGTGGCGGCGAGTCCCGTCGCAGCCGCAGAACCCGCGCCAAC